>DASCSW010000153.1:0-500 GCA_034399455.1 Candidatus Poseidoniia archaeon | reverse complement strand
CATATTCTTAATTCTAGAAAATTCAGCAGTTGCGGAGCCCTTATTTTCCACAAATTTGTCCATGGATTTTTTGGTTATGTGTTTCATTATCTGTTTTCCAGCATTTATGTCATCAACTCGTTTTGTGTCTTTATCAAATCCTAAAACAGTGAATCCTTTATCGGAAAATTCTAAACCTAATGGAATACCAACATAACCCATTCCAATAATTCCAATTTTGGCATCTTTGCTTTTGATCTTATCTTCGAGTTGATCCATCAAGTCTCCTATGAGTGTATTAAAACTACAAGAGAGGGGTATAAATTACGTTATATTTCAGTCATCCATCCAAATTCATCATTTAAGGTACCAAATTGAATTCCGGTAAGATCATTGTACAGTTCATTTGTTATCTCACCAATTTCACCTTCTGAAAAGATATGTTCTTTTCCTTGATAATTAATTGAACCAATTGGCGCTACTATTGCCGCAGTCCCTGCACAAAAGACCTCATCAGCCTC
>DASCSW010000152.1:0-500 GCA_034399455.1 Candidatus Poseidoniia archaeon | reverse complement strand
CAGAGGTCCCCAGTGTCTTATGTGGGGTTTGTGTAGTGTTATACCAAAGATATGCATTATTACCAAAAATTCCAGATACATTTCTAGAATCCTCAGATATAGCTACTGCAGAAATTCCCGATGTTGAATGATATTCCCAAAGTGGTTCTTTTTCAGCTTCAGCACTCGAAAAGAAACACATAAAAGCAACAAGCATCAGAATTACTAAACTTAATTTTTTCATCGGGAATATTACCTAACTTTACTGCCTCTCTAATAATAGGGGGATTATTACAGTGCGCCTAACCTCGCATAAGGTTGTAACGCCCTCTAAGTTCTAGAACTTTAAGTGCCTCTAATACTGGTTTTGATTTAGTCCACTTTGAATAAGCAGATAGGAAAATGTCTCTGCCATTAATCTCAGAATGATGTGAGTCCAAAGATTCAAGAAATACGCGTAAATCAGATGCTCTATCCTCATCATCTTCCGAAATACTTGACAAACCAAAGTCTATTGCATG
>DASCSW010000151.1:0-502 GCA_034399455.1 Candidatus Poseidoniia archaeon | reverse complement strand
TATTTTTTTAGCTTCTCAAGTAGTTATTGCAACTGACACTGAATTAAAAGATGCAGGTGTGCCTGCTACAAAAATTGCTAAATTTAGAGACGCTGCTGCTGAAGCTGCTGCTATTGAACTTCAAAAACCGATAAGCTCTGCTGCTACTGTACGAAAAAAGAAAAAAGTTGAAAAAGAAGATAAGCCTATTAAGAAAATTAACAAATTTCGTAAAATGGCTTCCAATTTAGCTGTAAAACTTCCTGAACTATACATTAGTGAAATATCTGCAGAAGCTGAGAAAAACAAACTCGGCAAAACAGATATTGAAGATTTAGTAAAAGCGTATACTAAAATAAATGATTACGAAAATAATATTGAGGACATGATAACTAAAAAGAAGTCCAAATTGCCTCAAGGTGTTGTCCGTGAGATTGCAGAAAAAAGTATCAAACACAAATTATAGCCAAAACAAATCGAAAAAGTTGTTGATGGCGGAATATTACAGTATAAACAAAATAAA
>DASCSW010000150.1:0-502 GCA_034399455.1 Candidatus Poseidoniia archaeon | reverse complement strand
CTAGAACCATTGTAAGAACTCTCATACAAATTTTGGCCATTGGCAAACAACAAAGACTCAGTTGTCCAAATATAATTCAAAAGATTACCATCTGGATCCATAGCATCTCCGAATAAAATAACACTATCACCTGCCACTACTGGATTAGGATTGACATCAACAGAACTAAGAACAGGAATGCCATTAATCAATACATTAGCTGTAACATTAGATGACCAAAAACCAATATCATTTATTGCTCGGAACGTTATTGTGTGTTCACCTCTCGATAACTCAGAGGTAGTAAATGTTGATTCTTCGGAAAGTGCGCCATCTAAACTAGAAAGCCATTGATATCCTATTACTTCAGTATCTTCTGAAGCTTCAGAAACGGCTGAACCATTGAATTCAATAGATTCTCCTTCACTAATGACACAATTAGAAAATGATAAGCAACCTGTGATGGAACCTATGCTTGCCTCGGGAAAATCACCAACACCAATATTCATTGTTGATAATTTGC
>DASCSW010000149.1:0-506 GCA_034399455.1 Candidatus Poseidoniia archaeon | reverse complement strand
AACACCTTGCCAATAAAGACCCTCTGGTAGATAAGAATCTGATATCACTATTCCTGGTTGTGACTCTATTTTAGAATTATTAATTACTAATTTTGAAATTCGCTCAAGAATCGATTTTTTATCATATAATTTCTCTTCATATTCTGAATACATAAATATTCTACTATTATCAATTTCACCCACCAATTTTTTGGAACCTCTTCCCTTCCCAAAAACAAGGGCAAGTGCACCATTACCTCTTGTTTTCCAAGGTACATTGGGATTTAATCGAACCAACCGAGGTGGACCTACTAAATCAAAATCTGATAACTCCTTTATGACTTCAGTGATTAGCCAAGTAGTACAACCTCCTTCTAGCGAATCTGTATCATCAATTCCGATGTGCAGCATAATTAATTATTCAAACAAGAATACCTCTTTGGCCCATGAAGGTTGCGCTCCTTGATTTGATATATATGCTAGATATAAATCTAAATTTGAAGAGGTGCCTGCTGGAATGTATGGGT
>DASCSW010000148.1:0-507 GCA_034399455.1 Candidatus Poseidoniia archaeon | reverse complement strand
CTTCTGTAACAATGGTTACAGATGATGAAGAGGCCACATCCAAGGTTTTGGAATCGATGGGTCGGAAATTTGAGACTAATGAACTAATCCTCACATCATTGTCCAACAAACCTGGGGCCCTCGCTGAAATGGCCACAAAACTGAGTGATTCTGGCGTAAATATTGTTTCTTTGTATATTATGAAGATGGAACAGGATATGGCAGATATAGCTCTTACCACCGACAACCCCTCAAAGACCAAGGAAATATTAGGAATCTAAAGCGAATGAAGGTTGATCTTCATGGTCTACCTTTGTCCGAAGCCAAGATTAGTGCCCAAGTTGTGGTTGCTGAGGCTTGGAGCAATGCTATTTCCAGTGTTGAGTTGATACATGGCCACAATCTTGGCACGGCTATCAAGGATTATATTCAGCAATACGAAGGTCTTCGAAATGATATTGAGATAGTATATCCTGAAGTTCCAGCACTGAAATTGAGTGATAATGGTCTTGGTTCTACAATAGTAAG
>DASCSW010000147.1:0-514 GCA_034399455.1 Candidatus Poseidoniia archaeon | reverse complement strand
AATACATTTTCATCAAAACCTTCAACAGACCTTAGGAGGTCTTCTACAATTACACCTTCTTGAATATCAATGTATTGAGATTTATATGAGACTGAAATATCATTTTCAATTTTTCCATTATCTGGTTCTAAATTTCCAGCTAGCATTTTAACAAAGGTAGTTTTTCCAGTAGCATTTGCACCCACTACACCCAATACTTGCCCGCTGAGAAGTTCTCCTCCTTTAGCATCAAGAGTAAAATCACCTAATTTTTTTGATAATTTGGGCCATTCAACCAATCCAAGCCCATCCCATCCAGTTCTTGGAGGATGTTCTAGGAATTTTATTGGTTTGTCTCTAATCCTAACATTCTGTTCAACCAAATATCCTTCAATATATGCATTGATAGCTTTTCTTGTTGTACGCGCAGGTGTGAAAATTCCGAAAACTCCTTTTTTACCATAAACAATGTGAGTTAAATCTGCGATAACATCTAAAACTGCTAAGTCATGTTCTATAACAATTACTCTTGCAG
>DASCSW010000146.1:0-521 GCA_034399455.1 Candidatus Poseidoniia archaeon | reverse complement strand
CAGAGGAGAATGATTGGCCAACCAAAATTGAAGTGAGTCTTATTGGATCATGTACAAATTCATCTTATGAAGATATATCTCGTTCAGCTAGTATAGCAAAGCAAGCAATAGATAAGAATCTTAGTGTAAATAGTGATTTTACTATAACACCTGGAAGTGAGCAAGTTAGATATACAGTAAATAGAGATGGTTTATTAAGTGTATTTGAAGAGATTGGTGGAGTCGTCTTGGCAAATGCTTGTGGCCCATGTATAGGGCAATGGGATAGGCATTCAGATGATCCAGATAAAAAAAATACAATAGTTACATCATTTAATAGAAATTTTTCTAAACGAAATGATGGCAATCCAAATACATATGCTTTTGTAGGATCCCCAGAGCTTGTAACTGCTCTTGCAATTTCAGGAGATCTTTCATTTAATCCAATTAAAGATACTTTAGTTAATAAGAATTTAGAAGAAGTAATGTTAGATCCACCTATTGGTTTAGATTTGCCTGCAAATGGATTTGACGTTGAAGAT
>DASCSW010000145.1:0-526 GCA_034399455.1 Candidatus Poseidoniia archaeon | reverse complement strand
TTTATCTTCTGTATCATTCTCATCTAATGCACCATCATTATCATCATCTGTATCACAATCATCAGGCGTTCCATCTGTATCATAATCATCATCATATGTAAAAGGCTCATCATCTACATCATCATCACAGCCATCATTATCATCATCAGCATCGGTTAAATCACAGGCACCATCAGCATCATTATCATCACCATCATTTGATGTATCATATTGACCAGAAGAACAATCTTCACATGAGTCACCATCTGTATCAGAACAAACAAACTCATTATTATCTTCTGTATCATTCTCATCAGCTGCACCATCATTATCATCATCACCATCACAATCATCATCTGTTCCATCAGAATCAGTATCAGGACCATCATCAAGAGAATCGTCATCATCACCATCTAAACAACCATCATTATCATCATCAGCATCACAAACATCACCTTCATCATCGCCATCAGTATCAACCTGATCAGCATTTGAATCATCTGGACAGTTATCATCTGAATCTAAAATCCAACCAGCATCTACAGTT
>DASCSW010000144.1:0-527 GCA_034399455.1 Candidatus Poseidoniia archaeon | reverse complement strand
GATTATTGTAGGAACTGCTAAAAAAGGGGAAAATAAGCCAAGATTAGTCATTTATGATGGTAGCACTCACGCTGAAGAATACTCTAAATCTGTAGATAGTAATTCCGTTTGGGGAATTGCCACTGGTGATTTTGATAGTGATGGAGAACCTGAGCTGATATATGGTACTTCTGGAGGTGAATTGTTCGTTTATGATGGTATAGAACCTAGTTCTTTTGAAGCCAAAACTAGCGCTTTATCTGGAAATACAGGACACTATGGTGGAATTGCAATTGGGAATGTAGACAATGAAGGCGCCATGGAAATGGCTGTTGGAAGTGAAGCTTACTTGTGGTTATTTACTACAGAAGGACAGACAAACAAACCTGATTTAGCAATTGAAGGAAGTGAAATAACATACTTACCTGAAAATCCTGACGAAGATGAAGATATTGTGATTAATATGAGCATCACAAATTATGGTGGTGCCGACACTCAAAGATGGAGAGTAAAGGTATACGATGGAGATCCTGATGCTGGTGGAAAAA
>DASCSW010000143.1:0-528 GCA_034399455.1 Candidatus Poseidoniia archaeon | reverse complement strand
TAGAAACTATTGCTGCCGCTCTGGAACTTGTAGTTGATATAATTCCATTTTCATCCATATTTACTGCCGCATAGTATAAATTTGAATGCTGTCTATATAATTCATCCACTTCTAAAGTGGCATCCACACTAGGATTACTACCATACCCCTTAGGAACTACATATTTGCAGACAGATGCTTCATTACGAAATATAACCGATTTCAAAGTACCTTCAACCATATTACTACAAACAGATGCAAAATCCGAATCTAATAATGTCAATAAGTTCATAGCCTCAGGATCTCCAAAACGTGCATTATATTCGATTAATTTAACACCCTTATGTGTTACCATGAAACCACCATAAAGTATTCCTTTGTAATTTTTTCCGGTATGTTCAAACAAAGCTTTAGCCACTTTTTCATTAATCTCTCTAGCTTCATAAACTTCTTGTTCTTTAAGAAAAGGTAAGGAATGATTACTATCTGAGTAACAACCCATGCCTCCTGTATTAGGGCCAATATCACCTTCGTAGGCTCTCTTGTGAT
>DASCSW010000142.1:0-529 GCA_034399455.1 Candidatus Poseidoniia archaeon | reverse complement strand
CAACATACAGTATGACATCCTTTGCTGCTGTCCAGCCGTTCATCTCACCTTTGAGATAAACACCAATGCGTCTTGGATATAGAATCTCCCATGGCATTCCGGCCATCGTTTCTGCCGCATCCACACCGCCAACACCAATAGCCAACATTCCAAGTCCGCCTGCGTTTGGTGTGTGAGAGTCTGTACCAATCATCAGACCGCCAGGAAACGCATAGTTTTCTAAAATTACTTGATGAATAATTCCTGCGCCAGGTTTCCAAAATCCCACGCCATATTTACTTGCAGATGATTCCAAAAATTTGTAGACCTCGTTGTTTTCATAAATTGCTAGCTTTGTGTCTGACTTTCCTTCCGTCCTGGCCTGGATCAGGTGATCACAGTGGACGGTTGTAGGTAGAGCCGCAGTACTTAGTCCAGTTTGCATAAACTGAAGCATAACCATTTGACCGGTAACGTCCTGAAGTGCAACCCTATCCGGTTGTAAGAACACATAACTTCCATCACTGTCTAAATTTTTTTCAAGAAAACT
>DASCSW010000141.1:0-533 GCA_034399455.1 Candidatus Poseidoniia archaeon | reverse complement strand
AGGGTCTTACTGTAATTTTATCGATTAAGGTTCCAGATCCTCAATTTGAAGGTCAAACAAAAACAAAATTAGGCAATTCAGAAGTTAAAGGAATTGTAGATAAGATTATGACTGAAGCATTGTCTAATTATTTTGCTGAAAATCCTTCTGATGCACAAATTATTATTTCGAAATGTATACAAGCATCTCAGGCACGTGAAGCCGCAAAAAAAGCAAGAGACTTAACTAGACGTAAAGGAATTTTAGAGGGAGGAGGTTTGCCAGGTAAATTAGCAGATTGCCAAAGTAAAGATCCCTCAGAATCTGAGCTTTTTATTGTTGAGGGTGATTCAGCAGGCGGAACTGCCAAGCAAGGTAGAGATAGAGCTACACAAGCTATTTTGCCACTACGTGGTAAAATATTAAACGTTGAAAAATCTCGTATTGATAAAATATTAGCAAATAATGAAGTTATGGCATTAATCACAGCAATGGGTTGTAGCATAACTGGAGTTGAAGAAGAAGATGAATTTGAGCTTGATAAAGCCAGATAT
>DASCSW010000140.1:0-535 GCA_034399455.1 Candidatus Poseidoniia archaeon | reverse complement strand
ATGCAGTAGCAATTATAGATACTAGTTATGATACGATTGACTTGGAGATCAAATCACTTTTCATAGAAGGTAATTATAACAAATTTGATAGAACAGTACCACAGACGCGCTGGCCTTGTAGTAGTTGTAAAGGGATAGGATGTAGAAAATGTGATAATACAGGACAATTATATCCTGATTCAGTTCAATCTTTAATTGCTAGTTATTTTATTCGAGAGAGTTTCTGTACGGAAGATTTATTTCATGGTATGGGGCGAGAAGGTATTGATGCTGCAATGTTGGGTGATGGGAGGCCATTTGTATTAGAGTTGAGGATGCCAAAGGTTCGAGACCTTAATCTTGAAGGACTTGAAAAGGAGATCAATGAAGCTAATAATAATAGAATTAAGGTCAATAATCTGAGGTTTGTAGATAGGCCTAGAGTGGCGGAACTAAAAAACACTGTTTGCGACAAAAGTTATAGAGTAGATGTTTCAGTTTCCGATATAACCTCTATCGAAAGCCTTAAGAAAGGCTCGCAAAGGTTGACGGGCAC
>DASCSW010000139.1:0-543 GCA_034399455.1 Candidatus Poseidoniia archaeon | reverse complement strand
AACTCCTCGTAGTAAATCAACATTTGATAATTTATCAAGGTTGCCGAATCTCAATGAATTCAAGACTGCTATTGGCCTTGCACCCATTGTAAATATGTCTCTTAAAATTCCTCCTACACCTGTTGCTGCGCCTTGAAAAGGTTCGATAGCAGATGGATGATTATGACTTTCTATTTTAAAAACAATAGCGTCATCATCCCCTATATCAATTATGCCAGCATTTTCACCTGGTCCTTGAATAACTTTTTTTCCTTTAGTTGGTAATTTTTTTAAATGGAGTTTTGATGATTTATAAGAACAATGTTCATTCCACATTGCAGAAAATATTCCTAACTCTAGGATATTAGGTTCCCTTCCTATTAAACTAATAATCTTTTTATATTCATCAGGTTTAATTCCATGATTTTCAATAATTTTGGCAGTAATTTTCATACTAGTGAGATTTAAGCAAACTTGTGAACATAATTGATCCATCTTCTCCTGACAAATATGGGTCAATTACTCTTTCAGGATGAGGCATCATACCTAGAATATTTTTTTTAT
>DASCSW010000138.1:0-544 GCA_034399455.1 Candidatus Poseidoniia archaeon | reverse complement strand
AACTTTATGCAGCAGCATTAGCCGATGATCCTAGTATTCCTGAAAAGATAGCCAAGGGTGAATTCACAGTATTATTGGACTGGATGCGAAGTCATATTCATGTTCATGGTTCGAAATTACTACCTGCAGATCTGATGACTCAAGCTACTGGAAAGGAACCAAGTAGTGATGATTTTGTAAAATATTTACAATCAAAATATACAAAAATTTACGGACTTTAATTTGGTAGCCCCGCTCGGATTCGAACCGAGGTCTCAGGCTCCAAAGGCCTGAATGATGGACCGCTACACTACGGGGCTATGTTTGTCCAGAGAATGGTGTCTTTACAAATGTGCCCGTGCGAACAATGATTAATAACGCCCTCTTAGTAAGTAACTAAGATGACTGCAGGCGACAGATTCATGAAGAAAATTGAAGACTACTACGATGACTTAGGTTATCCTGTCGTTTGGGATGGTGAAGGTTCAAAGAGACAGCTAGAGATAACCTTCAAGTCTGAATCAGGTTATTTTGTCAAAGCTATTCTTCTGGCACGGGGTAACGA
>DASCSW010000137.1:0-552 GCA_034399455.1 Candidatus Poseidoniia archaeon | reverse complement strand
TAGAATTTTCCAAAAAAGAATTCACTGTTTTAGGATTTGATAAAGACGCGAAACGAGTTAATGACATAAATGCTGGAAATCAGATAATGAAACACATAAACAAAAAATCCATGAAAAAATTTGCGGGAAATAATGGCTCTGCAACTACTGAGTTTTCTAGGATTAAAGATATGGATTGTTTAATTATCTGTGTTCCCACGCCTCTTGACAAGCACGAACAGCCAGATATGAGTTATGTTGAAAGTGCCTCACTAGAAATTAGCAAAAACCTTCGAAAAGAACAATTGATAGTACTTGAGTCGACAACCTATCCTGGAACAACAAAGGAGATTGTCAAACCAATCCTAGAAAAATCAGGTCTAGTTGCAGGTAAAGACTTTTTTCTTGCTTATTCTCCTGAAAGAGAAGATCCTGGTAACAAAGATTTTAGTATTTCAGAAATCCCCAAAGTAATAGGGGGACTTACTGAAAATTGCCTTAGACTAACTAGTAACCTGTACAAACATATAGTTTTAGAGACTGTAGAAGTTAGTACCATGGAGACTGCTGAAG
>DASCSW010000136.1:0-556 GCA_034399455.1 Candidatus Poseidoniia archaeon | reverse complement strand
TCAACCCAAAATCGACATATGTCTCTGTTTCAGGACTAGAAGATAAAGGAAAGGGATCTGGTCTATTACGAATTATTCCTCCCATATCCCATATTAATTGCGGACCTGATATTTCAGGAAGCGATAAATTGGTATCTGATGTTAGAAAACTGAGGCCTTGGGAATCCCAAATTGGCTTTACTCTTTTACCAAGATTATATGCAATCGCATTACAGGCCATAAGATATGAGGAACATGTATAGATTTAGACCTTTCTAAAGGTCTAAAATAACTATAATCCGGGACGGAGGACCGACAATAATTTCTAACATGTGATAGGAAACTGCTTTGACTTCAACACCATACCCATGCTTAGTTTCATCATATAAATCACCATATAATTTCCCATGCAGTATATTACAATCACCTGTTTTGATATCAATTTCGGCTGAAGAGACTAGAAAATTCTCTGTATCAAAAAGAAAAATCAAATGTGATACGTAATTTACAAGTAATGAATCTAAATCTGTAGATTCTAAATGAAACTCGAATGACACTTTATTACTCGGTAATTTTC
>DASCSW010000135.1:0-560 GCA_034399455.1 Candidatus Poseidoniia archaeon | reverse complement strand
AAAGTCATCTCAAGTTGCAATTCTAAATGCCAATTATCTGGCACAACGCTTAAAGGATCATTATCCAGTAGTCTACACTGGAAAAAACGGTCTTATTGCTCACGAGTGCATTATAGATGTTCGGCATTTAAAAGAGGTTTCAGGAATCACCGAAGAAGACATCGCCAAGCGCTTGATAGATTATGGTTTCCACGCACCAACCATGTCCTGGCCAGTACCAGGAACATTGATGGTTGAACCCACTGAAAGCGAACCCAAAGCAGAGCTTGATCGTTTTTGTGAAGCCATGATTTCTATCCGTAAAGAAACAAAGCGTGTTGAAAGCGGAGAGTGGGACAAAATCGACAATCCACTTAAAAATTCACCACATCCTGCAGAAGACCTCACCGATCCGGAATGGGCGCACCCCTATTCTCAAGAAGAAGCCGTCTACCCGCTGGCTTCCCTCCGGCTAAACAAATACTGGCCTCCTACTGCCAGAGTGGACAATGTGCACGGAGATCGAAACGTGATTTGCACATGCCCTCCGTTGGAAAGTTATAAGGAATGGGAGTGACTAA
>DASCSW010000134.1:0-562 GCA_034399455.1 Candidatus Poseidoniia archaeon | reverse complement strand
TTTTGATGAAGCCGCAATCTTAACTGTAGATGGAGTAGGAGAATGGTCAACTACAACGTTTGGTACTGGAAAAGATACTAACATTAAATTGGTTAATGATATTAGGTGGCCTCATTCTGTTGGACTATTTTACTCTGCGTTTACATATTTTCTTGGTTTCAAGGTAAATGAGGGTGAATACAAACTAATGGGATTATCATCATATGGCAAACCTAAATTCTATGATGAAATATTATCTGAGATTATTGATGTAAAGAATGATGGAAGTATACATCTTAACATGAAATATTTTGCATTTACATATGATAAATATATGACAAATCAAAATTTTGCTAAATTATTCGGGATTTCTCCAAGAAAAAATGGAGAAAAAATGGAACAAATTCATTTTGATATTGGATCTAGTGCACAAAAAGTATTAGAAGATGTAATTTTAAAAATGGTCAATCACATTCATGCCAAAACAAAAATGAAAAATATCTGTATCGGTGGAGGTGTTGCACTAAATGGAGTTGCTAATTACAAAATATTAAAAGAAGGTCCATTTGAGAATGTTCATATT
>DASCSW010000133.1:0-563 GCA_034399455.1 Candidatus Poseidoniia archaeon | reverse complement strand
ATTTTTGTCCATTCCTGCTGCGATTCCAAGCGGATTTGGGAAATCAAGTCCAAAAAGATTTGTTGGAAGTTCAGGAGAGCCGTACAAATTCCCAAGTAGTGATGTTAAAAGGCGTGAACGGCTTGTCCTTGCTAATGCCGATATTATACGATTATGAGCTTTTTCAGAATCCTGTAAAAATACAGCTGGCCGCAGAATTGTTCTGTAGAGCAAGCTCATCTAAAATGTAAGTCGATAACTGGTTCGATATAAGGTTAATGGAACTATGTATCTATTTCTTCTTCAGCCTGTACAATATTCAAAACAACCCCTACTACCCCTAAGAAAATACAAATAATACCTATTGCCAACAACCAAATGGGTGAGTCTTTCCAGTGATGCCAAGATAAGGATGCTATAAGCCCAATTAACAAAAAAAAGGCAGAAGTAAGTTGCTTCAATAACAAAGACATAAACATCCAAAACATAGTTGGTCTTAAAACCAGACCTCCATACAACTGGACATGGCAATAAGCCTGACCGTAATTATTCCAACCCTAAAGGAGGGTGAATAAATAGGTCAA
>DASCSW010000132.1:0-566 GCA_034399455.1 Candidatus Poseidoniia archaeon | reverse complement strand
GACACAAGAGATGTCAGCATACAGGCTTAAATCTTTATTGAAATCAGAAGCATTATCTTCTGAAAAAAAAGCCTCACTTTTAGCATATATGGATGAAGAATCAAATGTTAAACTGAGTCTGAAAAAATTATAATTTTTTTGCAAACAGAGGAAGAATAGGGATTAGGGAAAGAACTAAAGCGTTTCAACCTGGAATTAAAGCATAGTATTATATTTAACCTCATAATTTTAGTGTTGCCTCGGCAGTCGGAGAGAGTCTATTTCATTTTCCCTCATATTCCACCCCGAGGCATCTTTTTTAATTCAACAACCTTAAATAATCCCAATTATCTTTAAACTAATGCAAAAATATTTAGCCATTTTTTTAGGAATCATGCTTAGTTTACCATTAAGTGGTTGTTTGAAGCCTGAAGATAATAGAGTCGTAGTTGAAGATAATTCAGTTTTTAATTTTGATAGAGATATTCCAATGACTACGTGGTATCATTATGGAGGTACTTTATCTTCACCATCTCCAATAGATGCAACAAATCAAACCGCTCTTGATAATGCAAATTTGACAGTAG
>DASCSW010000131.1:333-568 GCA_034399455.1 Candidatus Poseidoniia archaeon | reverse complement strand
ATTAAATTATTAAATAGAAATCCGCCTTCTCTTGAAGTAACTGATTCAATTTTCCTTGGAGAACGTAAATCATCAATTCTCGTATACATTAATCCAAATGAACTAAGGAGGATAATAAATACAAATGATAAAAATACAGGACCTAATGAAGACTCAGTGAAAGAATGAACAGAGCTCATAACACCTGATCTAGTTAAGAAAGTTCCAAAAATACACAAACTGAAGGTTAAAATAA
>DASCSW010000131.1:0-323 GCA_034399455.1 Candidatus Poseidoniia archaeon | reverse complement strand
CAATCAAGATCATATTCCAGATTCTGAGCATATCTTTCTTTTCTTGAATAATAATTGAATGCAAAAATGCAGTGGCGGTCAACCAAGGCATGAAGCTTGCATTCTCAACAGGATCCCATGCCCAATATCCACCCCAGCCAAGTTCTTGATATGCCCACCATCCTCCAAGAATAATACCTATACTTAGAAATAGCCAAGTAACTAATGTCCATCTACGTATACTTCGAACCCATAAAACACCTGTATCTTTATTAACTAAAGCTGAAAATGCAAAAGCGAAGGGAACGGTAAAACCCACATAGCCTAAATAAAGCACAGGGGGG
>DASCSW010000130.1:0-569 GCA_034399455.1 Candidatus Poseidoniia archaeon | reverse complement strand
TAGGTTTGATAATTCAGTACCTTTTTCAGGTTTCTCTTGAAATTGTAATATTTCTTTATTTTTTAATTCGACAACCCCAAAACGACTTGGATCTTCAACTTCCCACAAGGCAAGAGTTCCTCTGGCTTTAGTTTTGATATGTTGCTCTAACATTTGGTTTAAGTCTATTGAACTTACAACATCACCATTGAATACAGCAGTCGTGCCTGTAACATAATCAAAACAATTTCTCATAGCTCCGCCAGTGCCTAGTGGTTCGTCTTCTGGGACAATTATGATTTCTTTACCAAGTTCTTTCCCTTCAAAATATTCTTTCATTTCAGTTAAGCCATAATTAACAGCTAAAATGGCTGTATCAAATACATCTGGTAGTTTTGTAATCATCCTTTCTACCATTGGCACATTTGCCAAAGGAAGCAATGGTTTTGGGATTGTAAGTGTGAGTGGTCTGAGTCTCGTTCCAAGCCCGCCAACAAGAATTATAGCTTCCATATTATCAGTTATCTAGACGGTGATGTATTAATGTTATACAGGCTGAACTCAGTAAACTTTCTTTTCCCAAGCTAATT
>DASCSW010000129.1:312-571 GCA_034399455.1 Candidatus Poseidoniia archaeon | reverse complement strand
ATCTCCTATATCAACAGGAAGTTGCATTTCTACCTCATTCATAGGAATCAAAGCCATGTTGTTCAAATCATTATTATCTCTGAGATTATCTGCTTCTTGCCTCAATAATTTGCTTATTACCAATCTGGTCTCTTTCCATGCCTTTTTGCCCATTGACATGAGGGCGTTCAGTGTAGGCTCATGAAACACTTCAGTCCCTTCTACCTCTGTGCCATTGAACAATCCGGCATCGTCGAGATATGCCAGATCCAGAATGTAA
>DASCSW010000129.1:0-302 GCA_034399455.1 Candidatus Poseidoniia archaeon | reverse complement strand
CTCCGATTGCCGTGGCAACGTGCAGTTCACCACCTCCCTTTGGCCGATAGATTCCAAAGGGTATGTTCTGGATTGGAAAATCGGACTTCTTGTCCACTTCAACCCATGATCTAAGTTTTGAATCGTGTGTTTCGTCCATTACATCCATCCCAGCTGTTTCAAGTCATCTATGGGCTCTTGAAAAGAGCAACTGCCATATGATATCATGTTCTTTCCACGACAATTCCTGATACTGTCATTATCAAATTCGAATATAGAGTCTCGATCATCCCCCATTTTCCAGATCATCCCCTTATCTCCAA
>DASCSW010000128.1:0-598 GCA_034399455.1 Candidatus Poseidoniia archaeon | reverse complement strand
AGCCTAGCCTTGTTCACCATATAAGGTATCTCAGAAACTACTATCCTTGGTTTACCTTCTTCCTCTCCTTCAATTGAAGTCTTAGCTCTTAATTTAACTTTCCCTTTACCAGTCTCATAAGCATTTCGAATGCCTGATTTTCCATTGATTATTCCTCCAGTAGGAAAGTCCGGTCCAGGAATAAGCTTTATAAGTTCATCCAACGAAATTTCGGGATTGTTGATAAAAGCAAGACAGGCAGAAATGGACTCATCCATATTGTGTGGTGCCATATTTGTAGCCATACCCACTGCTATTCCTGAAGAGCCATTTATAAGTAAATTTGGAATCCGAGTTGGTAGAACATCGGGCATAGTTTCTTGGCCGTCATAATTCTCAACAAATTTAACTGTCTCTTTATCCAGGTCTTCTAAAAGTTCGTGGGCAATTTTTGACATTCTTGCTTCCGTATACCGTGCAGCCGCTGGAGGGTCACCATCCATAGAACCAAAGTTACCTTGCTTATCAATGAGCATATATCTCAAACTCCACCATTGCCCCATCCTTACTATGGTCTCGTATGCAGCTGTATCACCGTGAGGATGATATTATCCAGTAA
>DASCSW010000127.1:0-610 GCA_034399455.1 Candidatus Poseidoniia archaeon | reverse complement strand
CTGTTAAATTATAAGGGAGTAATTTGCTTTTTTTATCAAATAATTCAAATTCGACACCGATTTCTTGTTCTTTAAGAAAATTTGTTGGAAAATTACCGAAACCTTTTATCTCAACTATTTTTAAATCTAAATTAATTATGTGAGACTTATTATCTATTATCAGAAGACACCACTCTGCCATCGAACTAATCTAACTAACCTACCAAAAGCTTAGCATCAGCTAATGAATACTTCCAGTCCCCTGACAAAACACTATTTGAACGATAATATTTTACTAATCGAAGAATCTTTGCTTCTGTTAATTTTAGTGAACGTGTATTGTGAACATCCTTTTTGTTTAATTTAAGATGTTCTCCCAAACGAACTGCTTTTCTCATCAAATTCGTTAAATCTTCAGGAAGTGTTGGTGAAGAATCATTATCTGATAAAATCTTAGATATTGATTTACCTGTTGCTAACTTAACACTAGGGACTCCATGCATATCCCTAAGAATAATCCCGATTTCAGATGAAGTTTTACCTTCGCCTGAGAACTCACTAATTAATTTTTCAACATCTTTAGCCTTTGGAGCCCAGTTAGGGTTTTCTTTTCTAGTCTGTGGACTAGAAC
>DASCSW010000126.1:0-613 GCA_034399455.1 Candidatus Poseidoniia archaeon | reverse complement strand
ATTTGCAATCAGGAATTCCTTTTTTTCCCCATAGCCTTCATTTAATTTTCGGATGCGTAACCTAAACATTATTCCCAGTCCTTATCATCTATTTTTTCTAGAATCTGAGCCTTAAATTTGCGTGCCTTCTGATTTCCAGGATTTATAGCTAATAGTTTGTGAATATCTCCTATTGCATCTCCAAACTTTTTAGTATCAAAATGAACTTGAGCTCTTTCCCATAGAGCACGTTCGTCATTTGAATCTATTTCTAAGATGCGAGAGAGTGCCATTATCAATAATTCTTGTCTGTCCTGAGATTTGTAAACTTTTGTTAATTTTCTCCAGCCCGCTTTTAGATCAGGTCTTAGATTGACGGCTTTGGAATATCCTTTTGAGTCAGCTCTTTCGTAATCTCCTAAATTGAAGTAGATGTCTCCTCTAATCATATGAGGCCGGTAATCATTAGCCATCAGAGCAATCGATTTTTCAATGGATTTTAAGGCATCTTTGACTCTAGAAAGTTTAAACTGCGATCTTCCTAAGCCTAGGAATGCCATTCCTCTGTCACATTCCAAGTCTAAAGCAATAAGGTAGGCTTCTTCAGCCTCATCAAATTGTTCAAGACGTTCTT
>DASCSW010000125.1:0-614 GCA_034399455.1 Candidatus Poseidoniia archaeon | reverse complement strand
TACAACAATGGATCCTACGAGAAGAAGTCTTTTACAAGTAACAGTTGAAATGGGAGCTGTTGCAGATGAAGTTTTTTCAACACTAATGGGAGAAGACGTGGATAGTCGAAAAAGGTTTATACAAACAAATGCTCGCGATGTTCGTTTTCTTGATATCTAATGTCTGACGAAAATAATGATCTAGATGAAGTTGTAGATGAAGCAACTTCAGTTGGTTCAATTCAACCAATTGCAATTCAAGAAGAGATGGAGCAATCCTTTCTTGACTATGCAATGTCTGTAATTGTTTCACGTGCTTTACCCGATGCTAGAGATGGTTTAAAACCTGTTCATAGAAGAATTCTTTGGGGTATGTATGATCTCGGTGCAAGACCTGATCGACCAACAATAAAGTGCGCTCGTGTTGTTGGTGAAGTGATGGGTAAATATCATCCACACGGAGATCAAGCCATATATGCATCTTTGGTAAGAATGGGACAATCATTTAGTCTTAGAGACCCTTTAATTGAAGCAAAGGGTAATTTTGGTTACTCTCCCGATGATTCTCCTGCTGCTCCAAGGTACACAGAGTGCAGACTTGACCAAAGAGCAATGTCATTACTTGATGGAATTGA
>DASCSW010000124.1:0-619 GCA_034399455.1 Candidatus Poseidoniia archaeon | reverse complement strand
AAAGACATCAGTTCTATCTGTCGAGAATCAGAGGCAAGGTAGTACACTTTGTAGGGATGATAATTATCGCCCTATAATTGTCAAAAAAGAATTAGACCTAGGTGAATTTTACGAAGTCGAGATTGTTGATTCTGAATATGCATTTCTAACTGCTATTCTTTGATCGTTCTTCGATAAGTTCTGGATTCATATTGGGCCTACAATACCAAGTCAAATATTGTTCATCACCCCTTGGAAATCTATCAATGAAAAAGTTACCACGGCCATATTTTTCTTCACCAACAGACTGAATTGCTTTTTTCATAATTCTACTGATTTTGAGGTCCCTGACTATGTCTTTTTCTTTCCATATTATCATAGGCATCTTTTCTTCATTATCAAGAATAATATACTCAGTAGTTTCCTCATATATGATTGTACCTTTAGGGATATTATTCAAGTTCATAATGGTCCAGTAAGTGTTCCTCTTATTAGTTTACCATTAAAGCTAATATAGTGCATTCAATGCGAGAATATGGTAGATTTCAAGGGTTTCATTAAGGGCCAAGCCGTCAAAATGATTAAGGATCCCAAAACTGGCCAAGAAAAGTGGGTGCCCATGGACTATGATGAGTCCGAG
>DASCSW010000123.1:0-627 GCA_034399455.1 Candidatus Poseidoniia archaeon | reverse complement strand
AAGTCTTCGATAATGCAGTTCTCGAAGCTGCCGGGGATGTCGGGGCCGAGATTATGACGGAGACAAGGGTCAGTGACTTCGAATTCAATGGAGGTGTGACCGTAAAAACATCCAAAGGCGAATTCCATTCTAAAATGGTAATTGGTGCAACTGGGCCCAATGACAAATTGGCTACAATGGTTCGTGCAAAAAGAAATATCAAACCCTGGAACGACAATCAGATGGGGACCGCCTTGATGTGGGAACCGGTTGTTGGAAAGGACTTCGTTGACAAGAATTATGGTGACAATCGATCATTACTGGTGCACTTCAGACCGGGAGGTATCGAAGGATATGGCTGGGTATTTCCTAAGAAAGAAATCCTGAACATCGGATTTGGTGGTTACAATCGAACCATCAAATCAGTCAAGGTCAAGGAGATCTGGGAGGACTACATCAATCTGCTCAAGAAGGACGGATATTTCCCCAAGGATCTGGCTACTCCTCCTGTGAAAGGAGCACCACTTCCTCTGGCAGGTCCACTGAAGGCTACGACCATGGACAATACTTTGCTGGTTGGAGATTCAGCAGGAATGGTGTCACCATTATCTGGTGAAGGAATCTACTATGGGATGCATGCTGGAAAAC
>DASCSW010000122.1:0-636 GCA_034399455.1 Candidatus Poseidoniia archaeon | reverse complement strand
AGCTAGTGAAGAACGTCAAGCACGCTGGCAAGTTGTTAAAGATCATAGAAAGAATATTAAGAAAGAGTTGTATGATCCAAAGAAGTTAGAGAATGTGGCAGATGATGCCCTTCAACAGTTAATGTCTGGCGGTAAAATCAATCTTTAATGGATTCAATCATTTTAGCTGGTGGTTTCGCCAAGCGAATGTTGCCACTTACTGAGAAAACACCTAAACAACTTCTTGATGTGGCAGGTGAGCCAATGCTTTCTCATGTCTTACATTCATTAGAGAGTGTATCGCCTGATAGAGTTATTGTCTCAGTTAACAGTTTTTTTGCATCAAATTTCGATAAATTTATAGAAGGTTATGAAGGTCCATTAAATCTACAGCTTTTTGTTGAGTCTAGCAATAGTGAAGAAGAAAAGTTGGGTGCTTTAGGCGCATTAAATTTACTTTTTAATGAATTATCAATCACAGGACCCGTTATTATTGCCGGAGGAGATAATTTATCAGATTTTGATTTAAGTCGGATGCTGAACCAATATGATAAAACACAAAGAGATGTAATTGGATTATATGATGTTGAAGATTATGAACTTGCTAAACTTTATGGAATTGCAGAAATTGAAGGGGATCGAATAGTGGACTTCATT
>DASCSW010000121.1:0-641 GCA_034399455.1 Candidatus Poseidoniia archaeon | reverse complement strand
GAGGTTAACCTATGTCCATCAAATGAAGTGAAAGCATTACTTCCTCTAATATCATTAACTCTAAACTTAATCATAAAATTCTTTTGAGTGAAATCACCAGTCAATTTTTCTAATGGCACTTCGGCAACTCTACCATTAACAAATTCGGGATTATCTGCAGGAGTGTGTGCCATTATAGTGTAATTAAACATAGATGGTGCATGAAGACGATACCATGTCTTGTTCTTCCACTTGTCTTTAACCTTGGTTCTTGTGACTTTTGCCAATGTTTTCTCCGCTTGAACTATAAGTTCAGGCTGCGACGACTGGACAGGGTTAAATATACGTTGCGTCGGTTACACATTATCATGTTTGGTAAGATATTGTTGCCGATAGACCCATCAAAGCGTCTTAAGCCAGCAAGAGATTATGCAATCGCCTTATCTGAAAGACTAGATGTTCCTTTGATTGCTGTGTTTGTAGGAAATCCTAAAAAAGCAGGCATTGGAACGGCCTCTTTGGATACTAGAGAGGGCTTTACAGCACTTGGTAAAAGGCAGCTTGAACAGATCGTAGAAGCAAATGATTCTATTGATATAAAACCATTAATAAAAAACGGGAAAAGGCATAAGGTTTTAGCAGATATGATTGAGCAAGATATT
>DASCSW010000120.1:0-650 GCA_034399455.1 Candidatus Poseidoniia archaeon | reverse complement strand
GGTGCTCATGCACGAATGGGCGCTACGGATGTATGTCCATTTATACCTGTTAGCGGTGTTTCTATGGACGATTGTATAACCCTTTCGAAGCGAGTTGGAAAACGTGTTGGAGAAGACCTATCGATTCCAGTTTATTTGTATGAGAATTCTGCCCAGACACCCAAACGTAAAAACCTGGCAACTATACGTTCAGGCGAATATGAAGGTTTAAAAGATAAACTGGCTGATCCTGCGTGGTACCCCGATTTTGGACCAACTGAGTTGCATGAACAGGCCGGTGCCACTATAGTCGGTGCTAGAGAATTCCTGATTGCTTATAATATCAATCTCAACACATTGGATAAGCGTCTGGCCACTGATATTGCGTTCGAATTACGGGAGAAAGGGCGAGCCCACAGACAAGATAACCCAGATTCACCCAATTTGCTTGATGGAGATATCATACGGTATGGGGATGGCGACTATCCTTGTAGCTTGTGTGATTATGTTGGCGGTGGTCCAGAAAAAATTGTGGATCACAATAATAGTGAGCATGGATATGATTTAGAAGCTGTTCTTAGAGATCGCGGTTACAAAAGCCATGATCTAGTCGGCAGACCTGTATTAAAGCCAGGTTTTTTTAAGGATGTAAAGGCCGTTGGCTGGATCAT
>DASCSW010000119.1:0-663 GCA_034399455.1 Candidatus Poseidoniia archaeon | reverse complement strand
TCAATCCTCTGTCTGTACTCCACCAAGGCCATTCTCCTCCAAGGTTATAGATTATACCATCCTGATCTGTTGTCAAGTAGTGCTCACAACAATTACCTCCATAATTATGCTCATCTGATGAACCTATATTTTCAGTACCATATACTGCCCATTTTCTTGTTATTTCTGTACTTAAATCATCTGGTTTTACAACAGTAAAATTCCTAATTGGATCCAAAGAATAAGGGAATTGAGCTAATTCTTCTTCACTAACTATTAGCCTTGTTTTTTCAAATTGTTCGTCTGGAATTACTGATCTCTTATCTTCTGGTTCTAAGCACCCCATAAACGAAACGCTAAGTAGCATAAATACCAATGCTATTGTTGACTTCATTGAATTGCTAGATTTATACCACCTAAAATAGTTGGTGTCTTAACCAAATTGTATAAATCACCTTCTTCTATTGGATATTAATGCCTCCTGTTGATGCTGAATTAGATGGTGAAAAAGCCTGTGATATACCTGGTGATGGTGGGCTTTTCCCAACTGCTAGAACTGATAATTGGTGGTTACAGCCTTTAGTGGTTTTTCTAGGTCTAAGTACTGCTGTAATTTACATGACATGGGCTGCTTTTCAGGGAAATAATTATTTTTATGATGGTGAAGACGGAGCAAGTTATCTC
>DASCSW010000118.1:0-674 GCA_034399455.1 Candidatus Poseidoniia archaeon | reverse complement strand
TTTGTCATAGGCTATACCTCCCCCAGTACCTCCCAAGGTGAATGCAGGTCTCACAACAGCAGGATAATTCAGTTTTTTGGCTAGTTTTAATGAATCCTTTATTGTCTTAGCAATACCACTTTTTGCTACAGGTTCGCCAATTTCTACCATTCTTTTACGAAAGAGATCTCTATCTTCCGCCATTTCTATTGATTTTAATGAAGTTCCCAGAATTTCAACTCCGTGTTTTTTCAGGATTCCTTCTTTCTCTAATCCTACAGTAAGGTTGAGTCCAGTTTGGCCTCCCATTCCAGGTATAATGGCATCAGGTTTTTCTTTTTCAATTATTTTTCCTACAGATTCTACAGTTAAAGGTTCAATATAGACAATATCTGCAGTATCCGGATCTGTTTGTATAGTTGCAGGATTTGAATTAACGAGCACTACTGTGTGTCCAGCTTCTTTCAAGGCTGAACAGCATTGAGACCCAGAATAATCAAATTCAGCCGCTTGTCCTATAATTATAGGCCCTGCACCAGGTACCAGAATTTTCATTTTATTCATTAATCATGCCTGAGATTTGGTTGAACTATGGTAAAAATGAGGTCGTTCTAGATATTATGGCTGAAAACCTAGATGAACAAATCAAGTTTGAACAACCAGTAATTGATGACTCTACAATAAATGAAAATTTA
>DASCSW010000117.1:0-691 GCA_034399455.1 Candidatus Poseidoniia archaeon | reverse complement strand
AGTTATACTGCCATGAACCAATTTGAGAACATGGCATGGAATGCGTATGTTGGCGGCATAACACTAGCTAACGGAACAATGCTTTTTGGGATTTATAATGCAAATCAAGAGGATTACTTTATGGGTCAAAAGAATATCAAACAAGGAATGGGGATTGCGATGTTGGCATTTATTATAGCTGCAGGTTTGAATTAAGTAATTTTTTGTTAGAATATATTAATATATGTGCATTTATACATATATTTAATGAACAGTCGAATTTTCAAGGCTTTGGGGAGTGAAACTAGACTGAAAATTATTGAAACTTTAATGATTAAAGAACACAATGTTAGTGATTTAACACGAATCTCAAACAAAGATCAAACGACCATATCTAGACATTTATCTACATTGGCAAATGCTAAGATTATCAAACAAAAAAGACTCGGAAGAAACATATATTATAGCATAATTGACTCGAAAATGAAGAACTGGTTAGAATCGACGATTACTATAAAAAAGAAAGTAGTTGAAAAAGTTGCCTTGAGAAGTAAAATACAGAATTTTTTGAAAAAACAAAGGAGAGAAGAAAATGAATGAAGAAATTATTGAACTAAATGAAGAAAAGCTATTGAGATTGAAGCTTCTAAGCGAAAGATTAGATAATTCAATAAAAATTCCTGGAACAAATCAAAAAATTGGAATTGATGCT
>DASCSW010000116.1:0-738 GCA_034399455.1 Candidatus Poseidoniia archaeon | reverse complement strand
CTTCTACTTCTGAACTAATTTCATCAACAACTTCGACATCTGAAGAAAAGTCGTCTAATTCTTCAACATTAGATGATACTTCTTCAATATTTTCTTCACCGATATTTTTTGAAATCGCATAATCGCCATCTCCCCCCTGTCCAATTGGTACATTGCCACTGTCTATATCCTCTGCTAACTTCAAACGCTTTTCTGAACTAGCCTCATCTGCTAACTCATCTAATACCTCTTCAGGAGAAAGCTCTTCATCTGATTCAATGAATTCTTCATCTTCCGTCTCTATTAATTCATCCAAATCCAGTTCTACTTCTTCATTATACAAGAATTCAGGCATTTCAGGAGCAACAGCTCCAGGAGTTGCAATAGCTTCATAAAATTCAAAGGCTGTTCTTTCAACTTCTGAAACAAAGTCCTCTAAGTCTTCATCGCCTATTCTTGAATATATTGTGGCCATCCTATCTGCAATAAAAGCAAAATAATTAGGAGCTACTTCAAAGGCCTTCTCAGTCCAAGTAAACGGAATCCAAGCCATTACTTGCTTATTTTTGGGATCTACTGTTATTTTAAGTTGGGGACCTGGGTATACAATACCTCCACAAGAAACATCATAATTATTCATATATGCTAAAACTTTGTAAACGTCATCATGTTTTGGTGTCTGAGTTAAATTATATTTAGCTTCAAAATAGAAATTTATCTTCTTGTAATTCATGAAGATTTCCGGTCTACCTGAGCCTT
>DASCSW010000115.1:0-748 GCA_034399455.1 Candidatus Poseidoniia archaeon | reverse complement strand
GGTATTTTTTCAAATAGTGTTTTTCATGTAATTGATGAAATCGGGCAACAGTCATGGTCATACCAAGCTAGAGAGCGGATTGTTAATTTTTCTTTTTCAAATCATGGTAGTGATGTGATTATAGCCTCGGAGAATAAAGTCCATTGGTTTCAGAATGAAGGTTTTCTTAGAATGCAAATGGATGATGCTTTTAACAAAGCGGAGAATTTATTTGACAAGGTGTCGATTTATGAACCTAATCTAGAACCTATAAATCACGATATTCAAAAAGCACAATCAATGCAAACTGGAAATTTCAATTTGGTTAGTGAATCGTTTCAATTGATTTATGAAGTAAACAATCGATTATCGTCACTTCAACAAAGGCATGTTGGTTATCTGGATGCATTGCCTGCTTTTCTGGAGGCGTTAGGCCTTCGAGGCGCTCAGACAGATGAAATGATTCCATTGCTTTATCCGTATTACTCATTACACAGCGATTTACAGGACACATCATATATTGATAAATCTATACAAAAAGCAGAGAATGTAATTAACAAGCTTACACGATTTGATAATCTTCCCTCTAATAAATTAGACTCAAGTTCCGATAATCACAAGAATTTTTTGAGGGATGCTAAAGTTGGAGTTTTATCAGAGATTGATAATTTACGAGGCCTTATTGAAAGTACGGAAAAAGATATCAAGTCTTTAGAAAATAATGTCAAAACCCTTATTATCGATTGGTTAAAAACAGCTGAATTAGATT
>DASCSW010000114.1:0-761 GCA_034399455.1 Candidatus Poseidoniia archaeon | reverse complement strand
ATGATTTCCACTACTATGTGTACAAACACCATTTGAGGCCTCTTCATCACTTAGAATAGATACTGCATTCCATCCTCCTCTCAATTTGAAAGCTCCAACTTTCTGAAAATTCTCACACTTGAAGAAGAGTTTTCTTCCCGCCATTTTATCCAGAGTCTGGCAGGTGAGAATGGGTGTTCTGTTTCCAACTCCTTTTATGCGTCCGGCAGCGGCTCGAACATCTTCTATGGAAGCAGCATATTTCTCCATCGGAATTTGAGGTGATGCAGCCATGATAAAAAAGGTTAATATAGTAGCAATAACCATCCTTAGGCATGGCAATATACTATCCTCAAACAGTGATTTACGAGGAGAAAAAAACAACATATTGGGCATTAGCGCTCATACCATTTTTCGTCTGCCTCATTATTTTTTTATGGTATATATTGTTAGGCATTATAGGATATCTCATATTTTTACCTATAATTTCGTTACTTTTTGTAATTCTTATAATGTACAATGTGGCGTTTTATTCCGTGAAGGTTTTTGATGATAAAACCCTGCAGTTCGGTTTTCCAAACTGGCACATTAAACTTCAACCACATGAGATCAAGTCTATAGAAGAAACAGGTTCGTATCGACCAATCAAGGACTTCGGTGGACTTGGGTGGCGTATTGGTAGAAAAGATGGTAAGTGGAAACGCGGCTATCTTGTATGGCTTCAGAAAGGAATTGAAGTTGAAACAGTAAGTGGAATAGACTATGTTTTTGGAACAGATAAT
>DASCSW010000113.1:0-791 GCA_034399455.1 Candidatus Poseidoniia archaeon | reverse complement strand
TATTATCCAGCCCAAGAGTCTGAATTACACTGATGCCAGCAATGAAAGGCAATAGAGAATGACTAGGTGAAGTAATCGAGAGATAGAGACCGCCGGGAGGGGATTCCCAGATACGAACGCCACGGCCCTTTCCCCCGGTTTGTTGGAGAGCTAGAATACAATCATTACCTCCCGTCGAATTGAGGGATAACCAGGTGTTGGTCGAACTTACTCGGTCAACTATATGAATCACAGAAAGGCCCCAAGATCCATTTGCTTGATTTGCTCATTTTCAAGGGTGTCCTCTATCGCACCAAAGGCTAGTTCAAGCCTCTGCTTAACAAATGTTCGTGAACCATATTTTTCTGATATGTCTGTTGCTATCTTCTTGTACTTGGATACTGAAGCCGGAGAAATATTAAGTTGCAGTTTACCTCCACAAGAACAAGTGTCACTCAAAGGAGGACGTCTATACTTTTTAGGACACTTCTTGCACCTGACACCTTGTGTTGAGAATGATCTGAGATTACCTATGATATCCCTAATGAAATGTTTTTCAATTGTCTGTTCAGCAACGTATGCTGCGTCAGAGGCTCGGGTTCTACTTGCTAGTTCAAGAGATGCCAAAGCCTTCTCACTCATAGAACCAAGTATGACGTAACGAGATTCTACAGGGCCCTGGTTTATGCTGGATGATTTATGGGTGAACCCATAATTCTCATACTGGTCTGGACTTTCAAGTCGCTGGGAAACTGTGTCCAGGAGACTAGTAACGGTGTTTGGTTCAGACCTTTTTTCGGCATGGTTATAGA
>DASCSW010000112.1:0-815 GCA_034399455.1 Candidatus Poseidoniia archaeon | reverse complement strand
TAAAGATATTTGTGAAAATCTTGAAAAAAAGGATGGTCAAGTCCATTTCAAGGAAACCACAGGTATCATATGTCGATGAAGATGGTGATGGGTCTAATGACTGAAATTAAAGTTAAGGGCTTGAACCATCTTTCTAGAATACTCATTAATCACCACCCTCCAAAGCAGTGGCCTTCAGTTTTGATATTATTCGCTTGGGCCCCTCTAAAATCTTTTCAGAAACAGAAAGTGAGGACATAGGTGTGAAGACTGCAACAGTCTGGCCTGCTAAGATACGATCTCCTTCTTTTACTTTCAACTCAATTCCTGCTTCTTCAAACGCTAAGTCTACTCGAGAACCAAAGTGAATAAGGCCTATCCGTTCGCCCTTATCAATTTTAGAATTAGGCTTAACATAACTTACAATTCTTCTTACCAGAAAACCTGCAATCTGTGTAACTTTGAAAATTCCTATATTTGTATCTAATTTAGTAATTAATCTTTCATTTTTATCGGAATCTTTAGAAAATGCTGGAGTGTACCCTCCAGGTTTGTGCTTTTGAGAAATAATCCTACCATCTATTGGTGAACGATTCACATGCACATTTTGGAGACCCATAAATATTGAAATTTTGATCATTCCATTCTTTTTGATTGCTTTCTGCACAAGACCATCTGCAGGACTAACAATTCCTTCTTGGATTTCACGATGTGGATCTCTGTAGAAAAATAGCAAGAACAATGAAAGGAAAATTAAAACCAAAGATAGCACATAAATCTCATCTAAAGGCCAATCAACATCTATTCCTTGGCTATTAATTGAATCTGCTGATGCT
>DASCSW010000111.1:0-816 GCA_034399455.1 Candidatus Poseidoniia archaeon | reverse complement strand
CTACTAGAGCACGTTCCAGGAGATCAAGATTGCTTCCAGCAGAAGCCTATACGCAATTATTGAATTTGGAATTATCTGAAATCGCTAGGTATATTCAGGATTTAGAATATAGAAAAGAGATTGATAGATACGGCTCTCAATTAAGTGGTGCAGATTTAATTGAAACTGCATTAGTTGATAACTTAGCAGGGAATGTCGGTGACTTCCTCAGTTTTAGTACAGGTAGATTACGTGAAATTCTGATGGTTTATGCTGAAAGGTATCGAGTTGAAAACCTCAAAAACATTTTGAGAGGAGTTAATCAACACATGTCTCCAGAGGATATTGAAAAATTAGTTTGCCCTATAAATCAATCAGATAAAGAGCTTTACAATCGTCTTTATGAATGTAAATTTGTAGATGATGTAATTACTTCATTAGAAGGTAAGACATATTATAGAAATTTAAAGAAAGCAAGTGAAAATAGAAATCAAGATAGCCTTCAACCACTTGAAGATGCATTAGATTTAGAATATTATAATAATTTGGTTGAAAATATACCTTCTGGTGGAGCTGATGCTGATATTTATCATAGTTTCATACAACTCAAAGTTGATGTGGCTAATCTTAAGACAATCTTAAGATTAAGACATAGAGAGATTAAAGGACATAATGAACTGCTTATTTCGGGTGGTTCAATTAAGACTGAAATTCTAGCCTCTATTCAAACCATAACAGATTTGGTTAATTCTTTAGAAGGAACCAAATACCATGAGTTAGTTTCTCCTCATTTTAGTGATGAGAAAGCAGATCTAAATTCTTGTGTACAGGATTTGG
>DASCSW010000110.1:0-887 GCA_034399455.1 Candidatus Poseidoniia archaeon | reverse complement strand
TGATTATCCCCTCTTCACTATTCTTTGGAATAGACGGCATAGGGTAGTTCTCATTATACAGTGTCAAATAGTAAAATAAATCTTCATTATTTTCATACATTCGCCTTAATCCTTCTTTTATTATAATCCCAATTTCATAAGCGAAAGCTGCGTCATATGAGATACAATTTGGTACTGTTGTTGCAGTTAACAAACTATGTCCATCCTGGTGTTGAAGTCCTTCACCATTCAGTGTAGTTCTTCCTGCAGTTGCACCCAACAAGAATCCTTTTGCCCTTGAATCTGCAGCACACCATATTTGGTCTCCTACTCTCTGGAATCCAAACATTGAATAATAGATATAGAAGGGGATTGTTGGTTTCCCAACAGTAGAATAGGCCATTCCAGCAGCTGTAAAACTACTCATAGCTCCAGCCTCTGAAATTCCTTCTTCTAATATTTGTCCGCTTTCAGATTCTTTGTAGCTGAGTAAAAGTTGTGAATCTACCGGAGTATAAATTTGACCTTGAGCATTATATATTTTAAATTCAGTGAATAGTGCTTCCATACCAAATGTTCGAGCTTCATCAGGCACAATAGGAACTATAAGATCTCCAATTTTTTCATCTTTCATTAAATTTCTTAGTAGCCGTACAAAAGCCATTGTGGTTGAGACTTCTTGCTCCTTAGGTGTCCCTTTATCAAATTCAGTGAATGCGCTATTTTTGGGCATGTGGAATCCACTGTAGGTATTCTTTCTTGTTGGTAGATATCCGCCTAGTTTTTCTCGTCTTTCCCTGAGATACTTGATTTCTTCACTATCAGAGGATGGTTTGTAGTAAGGCATTTCTTCTAATTCAGAGTCAGTAAATGGTACTTCCAATAAGTCTCTAAAGTAGGCCAAATCA
>DASCSW010000109.1:0-1046 GCA_034399455.1 Candidatus Poseidoniia archaeon | reverse complement strand
TCTTGAGGAGTACTGTTTGAACTCCATCTACTTTACCGCCATTTGTGACTTTCCAATTAAATTCGATTCCACCGTCGCTTACCGTTCCTTTAGTTCCGGCTTCCAATTTTTGACCTATGTATGAGCTGCCATGAGGTAACAATCCTGATTTACTATCTCTTGGAACCCAATCCGTTGCACCCTGCCAGTACCAGCTTTCACCAGTTAATGTATCTGAATAAGAAGCATTAGATTCAATATCTGTTCTAACAATTTCTAATGATGTCGTATCGATAAATTGGTGCTGAAATGTGATACTTTCTGCATTTTCTAGACTAGCTGGATTTTCTCCTTCTTGCTTTATTGTTCCATCAATATCATCGAGCTCTTGTTCTAAATATTTTTTAAAAACACTTCTATCATTTCCGTACCCATCAATAATCATTTTTGAGGGGGCCTTAATTCCTGTTTTTAGTTCACCTGAAAAAACAATATCTAGTTCATTTATTACAATATCATTGTCAATAAATCCTATTGGTAAAGGAATATCTAGTGAACTATCAAAATTTATCGAACCTTGTACTTCGTAAATAATTTCTTCTTCGTATTGTTCATATGGAACATCTATTATGATATTCTGCTGAGCTAATAGAATGTATAATAGTCCAGTCATTAGTATTATGGTTGTTGTGCCGATAACTCCAATTGTTCTAATACTAATTCCATTTTCCTCACTATTCAGTGGCGGTATTGCCCAATTATCTTCATCTACACTTGATTCTTTATCGATTATAGCTAAAGGACTTAAATCTAAATCATTGCTCCCCCCATCATCAGGAGAGGGTGAAGAAAGATCTAAGGTACTGTCTTCTTCTTCATTAGCTTCAGCCGCGTCTTCATCAGATTTACCTGATTTCCACAGCTCATCTTCTGAGCTCACAAGTATCACGAATCGTTATTCTATTTTAGACTAATGCTGATTAAATTAGGATTTAATTATTGCAACTAGGAAAATAATAATACCTATTATTCCACCTATTATTCCACCCATGAATGCGAGGATAGAG
>DASCSW010000108.1:0-1088 GCA_034399455.1 Candidatus Poseidoniia archaeon | reverse complement strand
CGTCAGGGGAGTCCCTTTTAAGGGGGTTTATTCATGGCATTAACTACTGATTTGAGGTTAAATATTGACCACTGAAAACAATGACACCATTTTGAAGATAAGCTTAGAGAAAGAGATGCGTAAATCCTATTTGGATTATGCAATGTCGGTTATTGTAGGACGTGCACTTCCTGATGCTCGAGATGGTCTCAAACCAGTACATCGTAGAGTACTTTATGCTATGAAAGAGATGGGCTCAGGTTCACGTTCACCATATAAAAAATCTGCGAGAATAGTTGGAGATACTATGGGTAAGTATCATCCACATGGAGATCAAGCCATATATGATACAATGGTCCGCATGGCTCAAGATTTTTCTTTAAGATATCCATTAGTTGATGGCCAAGGAAATTTTGGTTCTATAGATGGAGATAAAGCGGCAGCAATGCGTTATACAGAATCTCGTCTAGCAACTATTGCAGATACTGTTTTATCTGATCTCGATGAAGAAACTGTAGATTTTAGAGATAATTATGATGGTTCTTTACAAGAGCCCTCAGTTCTTCCAGGACTTTTACCTGGTCTTTTAGTGAATGGTTCTTCAGGTATTGCAGTAGGTATGGCCACAAATATGGCCCCTCATAATTTATCGGAGGTGTCTGAGGCAATAAATTTATTGATTGATAATCCTTCTGTATCTCTAGCAGAAATAATGGAAGTACTACCAGGTCCTGATTTCCCTACTGGAGGTACTATAATGGGTCGTAAAGGTATTTTTGACGCATATAGCAAAGGTCAAGGTTCAGTTAAAATGCGTGGTACGATAGTTCATGAGTCCGATACCAAGAATGAATATTTGATTGTTACAGAGATACCCTTTCTTGTACAAAAAAACCGCCTCTTAGAAGAAGTTTCTAAGATGGTAAGGGATAAGAAAATTGCAGGGATTAGAGATATCAGAGATGAATCTGATCAAAAGGGAATGCGTGTTGTTTTTGAGTTAAAACGTGATGCTTCGCCAATTATAGTTGAAAATCAATTATACAAACATTCAGTTTTGGAAACTAGTTTTCCTATCAACAATGTGGCATTAGTTAAAGGTCAACCTA
>DASCSW010000107.1:0-1121 GCA_034399455.1 Candidatus Poseidoniia archaeon | reverse complement strand
TTCTTCAAAATAGTGATAATCCATGGATTAGAGCCCTTGGTGAGTTAATTTGGGACATCATAATTTTTATACTGGAATTGCTAATCTACTGGTGATAAGCTATGGAACCTACAATGATCGGAGCATACGTTGGTATGTTCATGGTATTAGCCGCTTTCGCAGCTGAAACGAGAGGTATCGTCTCAAGTAGATCTTTCAATTATTTACTCCTAATGGCAATTGGTGAAGCACTACTAACAGTAAGAGCATATGTTACTGGTGAATGGCCTTTTGCAGTACTTGGTGGGATTTGGGCAGCTTTCGCAATTTATTCAATAATGAAACCTCCGGCGAACTAATGAACATCTCTGATTTTATCATAATCTTAAGCTACATGGTTTTCCTTAGCTATTCCCCAGGCCCAAACAATATACTATGCTCAATAAATGGAACGAAATATGGATGGAAAAAAACAATTCCATTAATAACAGGAATGGTATTTGGATTCTTCCTAGTAGGATTCATAACAAGTCTTAGTATTGAATTTATCAAAGGACAGGAAGATTTACTTGATTCAATGAAATATTTTTGTTGTATGTACTTACTCTATCTATCCTACATGATTGTAAATGATGATCCAAACCAATACAAAGAAGATGTTGAAGCATTAGAAAGTCCAATGCAATTTACTAATGGTTTTGTGTTACAATTTATCAATGGAAAAGTGATTTTTTACTATATTATTCTGATGACGGTTTATGCTACCAGATTAGGCAGTGATTATTCTATCAAATTTGGATTATTAGTTGGAGCTTCTTTTGTTGGACTTACGGCAGTTTCTACTTGGACTATTATGGGCGTTTTCCTTAGAAAATATTTGTCTGATCCGGCGAGAGCAAAGAAATCTAATTACATCTTGGGTTTTTTACTCAGCATAGTTGCAATAGATTTAGCATTCCATGAAAAAATTTTAGATTTAATAGGTTCCTGACCACATAAGCATTCCAATAAACATTCCAAGTATCATACAAATTAACGACACTATACCTGCTGCTACACCTCTACTGTCTCCTTGACTATTTGCATAAAAACCCAATACCATTCCTATTATTCCAAGAACCAAAGGACAAAAGATCAAAGAC
>DASCSW010000106.1:0-1234 GCA_034399455.1 Candidatus Poseidoniia archaeon | reverse complement strand
CATGATCAGTTGCGACTATTGTAATCATTTCAGTATTTCCCATAACCTTAGAGATATAGGGAATTTTCGGTTTCTTTGATGGGTTCAGAAGGTTCCATCTTTCGCATTCATCAGCATCACGTCTTAATCCACCAAAACTTGTAGCACTCCATATTTCACTTTTTATTCCTAGTTCAGCTAACATTTTTTCAGCCTTCAAAATTTGTTGCATAATAGGTCCACTTCCTATTAACCTAACTTGGGGTTTTTTTGTTTCTTTGAATTTGTAAATTCCTTTGATTATTCCTTCTTCACAATTTTCAGGTATAGCAGGCATAGGATGATTTTCGTTGTATAAGGTTAAATAATAGAAAACGTCTTCATTATTTTCATACATTCGCCTTAACCCTTCTTTGATGATAATTCCAATTTCATATGCGAAGGCCGCATCGTATGCAATACAATTTGGAACGGTAGTAGCAGTTAGTAAACTGTGTCCATCTTGGTGTTGTAGTCCTTCACCATTAAGGGTTGTTCTTCCTGCGGTAGCTCCTAATAAAAATCCTTTTGCTCTTGAATCAGCAGCGCACCATATTTGATCCCCTACTCTTTGAAATCCAAACATTGAATAATATATGTAAAATGGAATTGTTGGTTTACCAACAGTAGAATAGGCCATTCCTGCAGCTGTGAAACTGCTCATAGCTCCAGCTTCAGAAATTCCCTCTTCTAATATTTGTCCACTTTCAGATTCTTTGTAACTGAGTAATAATTGTGAATCTACTGGAGTATAAATTTGACCTTGAGCATTGTAAATCTTAAATTCTGTAAAGAGGGCCTCCATACCAAAGGTTCTTGCTTCATCGGGTACAATAGGAACTATAAGATCTCCAATTTTTTCATCTTTCATTAAATTTCTTAATAATCGGACAAATGCCATGGTAGTAGAAACTTCTTGGTTTTCTGGTGTTCCTTTATCAAATTCAGTGAAAACATCTTTTTTGGGCATTTGGAATCCACTGTAAGTTGATTTTCTTGAAGGTAAATAACCTCCTAATTTATCTCGACGCTCTCTAAGATATTGTATTTCTTCGCTATCTGATGTTGGTTTGTAGTAAGGCATTTCTTCTAATTCAGAGTCAGTGAATGGAATTTCTAATAAATCTCTGAAATATTGCCAATCAGATTTTTCTAAGGATTTTTTCCCATGTGTCATATTTCTAGCTTCAAATCCTTTACCAAGAGCCCAGCCTTT
>DASCSW010000105.1:0-1277 GCA_034399455.1 Candidatus Poseidoniia archaeon | reverse complement strand
GGCAAGGAAATTATCGCAATCTTTAAAGCAAGGGGACGTCGTAAAGGTTATTGCGACAGATCCCTTAGCCGAAGCAGACTTCATACACTACTGTGAGCAGTCTAATTATCAATATTTAGGATCTTCAAAAGAAAATAAAAAAATTTTTATAAAATTTATTATAAGGGAGTAAATGTTTAACGATTATGTTGTACCGGTTTGAGGAAGAACACTTGGTAAGCAGAGAAAAATGAATTTGAATTTGAAGTTTTAAGAGATACTGATGATAATGCCATTGTAGTTTGCTCAATGGAAAATTTAGATCCAATGGGAGTACATACTGGAGAATCTATTGTTGTAGCTCCAGCTCTAACTTTGCCCGAAAAGGCCTATCAAAAACTAAGGACTTCAGCACTCAAAGTTGTTAAGAGTCTTGGCATTGTGGGAGGGTGTAATGTGCAATTTGCATACCATTCAAAAACTCAAGAATATATTTTGATTGAAGTTAACCCTAGAGTTTCAAGATCCTCTGCATTAGCATCAAAAGCTACGGGAATACCAATAGCTCGCATTTCTACGATGTTATCACTGGGAAATATGTTACATGAGTTACCTAATAGAGTTACAGGAAATACAAGTGCGGCCTTTGAACCGTCTATAGATTATGTAGTTACTAAAATACCGAGGTGGCCTTTTGATAAATTCAAATTAGCAGATAGGGAATTGGGAACTCAAATGAAATCAACAGGTGAGACAATGTCTATTGGTAGAACTTTTGAAGAATCTCTGATGAAAGCATGGAGGTCAATTGGCCAAGGTGTAGGATATCCGGAAGATGTGACCTGGAGTCAAAAACAACTAGAAGAAAAGATACGCATTCCAAATGATCAACGACTACTTGCAATATGGGCATATTTGAGAAAAAATAAGGCTACACAAAAAATTATTGAAAAGACATGTGAAATATCTGATTTTCACCCCTTCTTTATAGACCGAATAGCAAAATTAGTTAAACTCGAAATAGAACTATCTAAATGTGGAAAGAAATTAGAGAATAAATTACTGTTAAAGGCAAAGAGAAATGGATTTGGGGATAAACAAATAGCTCACCTAACAAAAATATCACAAGAAAGAATAAGAAAACAAAGAAAAGAAAATAAAATAAAAAGTCCTAGAATTTTGAATAGCATCCAAAAAACTCCTGGAAATACATTAAATGGATAAATATCAAGAGGACTTAACCATCCTCCTAAAAAAAGTACTGAACCTAAAGCACACAAAAGCAAAATATTTGCGTA
>DASCSW010000104.1:0-1386 GCA_034399455.1 Candidatus Poseidoniia archaeon | reverse complement strand
TAAGAAAAGAAGGCAATGAATATGTGATTTTTACCGAAGGATCTGATTTGAAAGCTATTTTAGAAGTTCCGGGTGTTGATCCTGTAAGAACTAATACTAATTCGTTACATGAAGTTGCTGAAGTTCTTGGAATTGAAGCCGCTAGGATTTCAATTGTTGATGAACTTCATAAAACATTGTCAGAACAAGGTCTTTTGGTGGATCACAGACACAACCTGTTAGTTGCTGATGTTATGACTAATACTGGAGCAATACAAGCTATTGGTAGACATGGTATTTCAGGAGCAAAGGTTTCTGTTTTGGCTAGGGCAGCTTTCGAAATTACCTCTACTCATTTACTACAAGCTGGTTTAACTGGTGAATCTGATGTTTTGACTGGTGTTGCTGAAAATATTATTGTTGGCCAACCCGTTCACTTAGGTACTGGTGCTGTCAGTGCAATTTACAAGCCTAAGAAAAAAGGTAAAGGAGGAAAATAGATGGATCTTAACAAATCTCTAAGATTAGCTATTGAAACCGGAAAAGTTTGCATGGGATCAAGTGAAGCTCAAAAAGCTATCAGTGCTGGTTCTGCAAAACTTGTTATTTTATCTTCAAATTGTCCGGAAGATTCTGCTAAAATGGCAAGAGAAAGTGATGCTCCGGTACATAGTTTCAAAGGAAATAATGCAGTTCTAGGGGCTGCTTGCGGTAGACCTTTTCCAGTATCTACAGTTACCATTATTGATGGTGGTAATTCTGATGTACTTACATTGAAAACAGATTAATCAACCCGAACGTTTAAGGCCTCTTTCCAAATAAGGCCGTATGGATTTTCCAATTGATTTTAGTCAGTACGTAGATTTGAAGCTGTCGTTAGATAACAAATTAACTAGTGATGAGCTTAAAATTCTCAATAACAATATTGAAATTACACGAAATGCCGTAATTGCGACTACTGCTTTTGCAAGAGCAAAAGGACTTGGTGGACACACTGGAGGCCCTTACGATATTGTGCCTGAAGCATTGATTGTTGATTTTTTGCGTAATGGTGGAGCTCAAATACATGATGAATTTTTTGATGAAGCAGGACATCGATCTGCACTACAATATGTTAGAGGAGTTTTAAGAGGAAAATTAGATTCTGAAAAATTATTACATTATCGTGAATATGGGTCCGGTTTAGCAGGGCATCCTGAGCCTGAATTGTTGGACTGTATTGATTTCTCTACGGGAAGGTTAGGGCATGCTGCAGGGCATGTTAACGGCGTTGCAATGGCATATCCTAGTCAAGCAGTTGTCATGTTTGGTTCCGATGGCGCTCAAATGGAAGGAAACAATGCTGAAGCTGCAAGATTGGCTGTTGCAAATAATTTGAATGTTAAATGGATTATAGATGATAATAAT
>DASCSW010000103.1:0-1522 GCA_034399455.1 Candidatus Poseidoniia archaeon | reverse complement strand
TGCGCGCAGCATCTAAGAATCACACTCGAGTTTCAGTAGTTACAGATCCGGCAGATTATAATTGGATTATGGAAGAAATCAAAAAAGGGGGATTGACACTTGAACAAAGGCGTCAATTAGCCCTGAAATCATTTAGACATACTGCAGAATATGATTCAATTATACAATCAGTTCTTGGGCAAAGGTTTGGGGAGGAAGACCTTCCATCTTCATTGCATTTAACTGGTATTGGCAGTCCGCCATTAAGGTATGGAGAAAATCCACATCAATCCTCAATTTTTTATTCAGATTTGTTGCATTCAGCTCCCTCTGTAGCGAATTCTGCACAAATACAGGGGAAGCAACTAAGTTACAATAATCTTCTAGATTTTGATGCAGCTTTAGCTATTGTAATGGAATTTGATGATCCTACTGCCGTCATTGTCAAACATAACAATCCCTGCGGTGTTGCTAGTTCAACAAATTTATTGGAAGCATTTAATGATGCTATGAGAACAGACCCACAGAGTGCATTTGGAGGCATAATATCCTTCAATAGAGAGGTAGAGGCTTCTTTAGCTGAAGAAATCACATCTTCGTTTAAAGAAGGAATAATTGCACCTTCATATTCGGAAGAAGCCTTAGAGATATTTTCATCTAAAAAGAATTTAAGAATTTTAGAGTTAGGTAATTTAGAAGATTACCATAGGAGTCCATCCTTACGTTCTTTAGATGGAGGGTGGTTATTGCAAGAAGCAGATGAAGTATGTATTTCTATTTCAGATTGCAAAGTCGTTTCTCAAAGAAAACCTACAAATGAAGAATTAGAGGGCTTAGATTTTGGTTGGAAAGTAGTTAAACATGTTAAGAGTAATGCAATTTTATTTACAGACAGAAAAAGAACAGTTGGAATAGGCGCAGGTCAGATGTCTCGAATAGATTCAGTTAAAATTGCTACATTCAAATCACTTCCTGACCCCAAAGGTACAGTTATGGCCTCCGATGCTTTTTTTCCATTTAGAGATGGAATAGATGAGGCTGCTAAAGTGGGCGTAACTGCAGTAATACAACCCGGCGGTTCAGTTAGAGATCAAGAAGTAATTGATGCTGCAGATGAGCACAATATAGCTATGATTTTTACAGGCATGAGGCACTTTAAACATTAAATGGAAGAACTCTGGTTGTTTTGTGATATTTGCAATGAAGAAACCACTCATCAAATTCTTAAGAGCCGAACATCTACAAATAAGGGTTTTAGTTTTCAGGGTGTTGTAAAATGTTTAGAATGTAGTACAACTAGTTCAAAGGAAGTAAATGAAGAACCTCCACTTTCATTAAAATTAAGAATATCTACAGATGATGAAACAGTTAATGATACTTTAACTGTGGATAAAGGAATATTGATTGAAGTAGGTCAGACACGGCCACATCCTGATGGTTTAATTTTGGTTACAGGCCTTGAACTTCCTAATAAGCGTTTAAATCAGGTTTATTCACAAGAGAACCCCATAGTGTGGGCAAAAAAAGCCACTCATTCTAAAAT
>DASCSW010000102.1:0-1662 GCA_034399455.1 Candidatus Poseidoniia archaeon | reverse complement strand
CAACTTCGCTTAGTTAGTGAAAAGCTAATAACAGATGTATCTAATGTTGCATACTGGTCAAATTGTGGGGCCTCAACATACCAAGTAATTTTTGTAGATGTGATAGTTGTCCCATTTATCTCGTATTCTAAACCATCTTCAACAATAGGATAACCATCTTTTTGGAGTGAATTGTTTGTTCCGATTCCATCAACTATTAGTCTAATAAAATCCCCATCCACTGCTTCATTTACGTCAGTATTCCAAGCTTGAACAAAATCAAAACTAACAGCCGGTCCATTAATGCCGGCTTGACCAAACTTAATTGCGTCAGCACCAAATGCTACTCCACTGTTAAAGCTTGCATTGTCATAGTATATTTCTATATCCGAAAAAGCCCAATATTCGATTTCAATGTCAAAGGTCGTGCCTTTAGGTGCTGAAGTGATATTTATTTTATTTACTTCACCATTCCATTCACAAGGTTGATTTTGAGCACATTCATGTTGTTCTTTACCTTCATCAGTATAATATGCAGCTTCTTGCCCATCAATATTTAATCTGAAACGATATTGTACTTGAGCATCATACTCATCATCTTGACCTTGATCAGTTTCTCTCCACCATAAATTGAATTTGACAGGCCCGCCTAAACCAATATCAAACACATTTGAATTTGTTGTAGTCCAAGTCCCAACATCTTTCCATTCTCTTGTTCTAGTAAAATCAGCCGTCTGCGAGGACCAGGATCTTGGAGGGTTCTCTTTTACAGATTCTTTAGTATTATCTCCCCATGTTTCAGGTGATAAATCATTCATTTCTTTCATATTAAGGTGTATATGTTCAGTACCTCCAGTCAGAACCGTCTCGGCTTCAGTATTTGGAACAACAAACAAGGTTATGGATAGAAACATTAACGCGCAAATTAGACTCACACCTTTTTGGTACACAAGTGAGCATTATCATTAAGCTCTTAATAATTTCCGGTCAAAAAGATTAAGACCACAATCTTTCACCAATTATGACTGAATTCTCAGTAACAAGCAAAAGAATAGAGAAATATTTGAGTTTAACAGCCAAAGCTTTGGAAAAAGTATCTATTATTGGAGATCCTGGAAGTGATAATCACACTAAAGCAGAGGATATTTTACAGATGGTTAAAGCATATCATTCCGATGCTAAATTCTTTCTAGATGGAGGGCGTGGAGATGATGCATTTGCAGCTGTAAACTATGCACACGGTTGGATAGATTGTGGAGTGAGGTTAGGATATTTAGATGGTAAAGGTGATTGGCAACTATTTACATTGAGTAGTTAGTTAGCACCAATACGAATTGATCCATCTTTGTAGTGTATATGTATGTTATTCTTCATATACTCAGCTAAATTTGATAAAGAATTATAAATTTCATCTTCTTTCATTTTCAATGCCTTAGCTGCTTTCTTAGTAGACCATGGATTTACAACAAAATCATATAGCTTCAAATATTCATAAACTTTTTTATCATTTGAATCTAAATCATCTAGGGCCATTGATAGAACATAGAATAAAGGGTGTTTAAACTTAACTATTTTCTAGATACCGAATAACATGACTTTCGTTCGCACTCAAAGGATACATTTGTTCACCTAAGGTGTCCTTCCAAATTCTGAAGAAAGAACCTTTAAGATAATCACTTACGA
>DASCSW010000101.1:0-1812 GCA_034399455.1 Candidatus Poseidoniia archaeon | reverse complement strand
AACTAAATACAAACCCCCTCTATGTGGTAATTCTATTGGAACTGATCGCCGTTTTTTAGACGCTCAAATGAATACTCTAGAAAGACGGCTGCATTATCGTGTTGTAGATGTATCATCAATCAAAGAACTCGCCATTAGATGGAATCCTGAAATAGATGAAAAAATACCTCCAAAGATGGAAACACATAGAGCCCTAGATGACATCATTGAGTCTATTGAAGAATTAAAATTCTATAGAGAAAACTTATTCAAATAAATGAATGGAAAAAATGTCTTAGTTACTGGTGCAAATGGACATGTTGGCTATGCCTTAGTTAAATTATTATTGGATAGAGGATACAATGTACGAGCATCTGTAAGAGACAAAAACAATCCTACATTGGTTTCCCATTTATCAAAATTAGACATAGATTTAGTTGAATTGGATTTAATGGAGCCTGAAACTATTGATGCTGCAATGCAGGACATGGAAGGTCTTTTTCAGGTAGCTGCAGTTTACAAAAGTTGGGCTAGAAATCCTCAAGAAGAAATCATTAACCCTTCTATAATTGGAGGAATTAATGCACTGCAATCGGCAAATCGTGCAGGAATCAAAAAGGTTATTTTTACATCAAGTACTGCAGCAATAGGTCGAAGCGGACCAAATGGAAAGGCTTTGACAGAAGATGATTGGAATGATAAGTCTAAACATCCTTACTCATATGCAAAAACCGAAGCAGAAAAAAGAGCTTGGGAATATGCAAAGAATGTAGGGATGAATCTTGTAGTAATCAACCCTACTGCTGTTATTGGACCTTTTTTTCACAGACATACCCCTAGTACTATGCTATTTGACAAACTTTTGAAGGGTGAACTAAAATTATTACCGCCTCAAACATTCGGGTACGTTGATGTAAGAGATGTTGCATTAGGGCATCTAAAAGCTTACGAAAATGAAAATGCTGAAGGAAGACATATCCTCTGTACGGCTTGCTTAGATGGATTAGAATTAATGAACCTTATTCGTGAAATAGAACCGGACTTGGAATTGCCAAACAAGATTGTTCCAATGTGGAAAATTAAACTATTTGCTAGATGGGAAATTACAAAATCAAAATTTGGATATGTACCTAGAGTTTCACCAGAAACTGTAAAAGAATATATGAACAAAATAACCAATTATGATGCAAGTAAGGCTAAAGGTGTTCTAGGATGGAATCCTATGGACATAAAAGATTCCCTAAGAGACACAATGAATTGGATAAAACACAACCTTAGCTAAGGCATTTTACAAACCAACATTTTAGAATGTGTCGTAATACGATTTACTCTTTCTTCACTTAATAACTCTAAACCGCAATTCTCAATTATTTCCTTAAAATCAACATGTTTTCCAAGTCCCAGCCGTTTCCTAAAAGGATTCCATAACGTGCCTAAAATTCCTTTTTTATCTTTGTAATGATTGACAATGACTATCATACCTGATGATTTTGTAACGCGCATAATCTCTCTGAGAACTACTTCAGGATCGGCCACAACTGCCAAAGTATGTGCAACGACCGTATGATCAAATATATTGTCAGCAAATTCTAGAACATGTGCGTCCATTTGTTGGAAATTTATTTCAGCTTGGAAATCACCATTTTCTTGACGTTGTCTAGCCTTAACAAGCATAGGCTCACTATAGTCAATAGCATCAACCTTAACAAAACCAGGAACATTAGTTAATGAAATTCCAGTTCCAACACCTACTTCTAGTATTTTATCTCCCTCTTTCAACTTAAGAGAATTATACATTTTTGAATGGCCATCTGCAAAAGAAGGTGCCATGAA
>DASCSW010000100.1:0-1981 GCA_034399455.1 Candidatus Poseidoniia archaeon | reverse complement strand
ACAATAAGTATCTACATCGTGGAAAGCATTCTGTTGTAAGTAGAACTCACGTAGCATTCTTGCTACCTCAAGAGTCAGCTGCTGATCTTCAGGCAATGCATCTGAACCAACTAATTGAACAATTTCTTGAAGCTTAGATTCTTCTGTTAAAACTGCCATTGCCACTTTGATGCTATCATTCCATTCCTCACCTGCATTCTTCGAATACCAATCTTCAAGACTACGATTATAAAGCGAATAACTATTCAACCAATTTATAGCTGGGAAATGTCTCTTTTGAGCTAATTTAGAATCAAGAGCCCAGAAAACTTTTACAATTCTCAAAGTATTCTGTGTAACTGGTTCAGAGAAATCTCCACCAGGTGGTGAAACTGCACCAATTACTGTTACCGAACCACTCTCATCATTTTTAGTCTGAACACGGCCCGCGCGCTCATAAAATTCAGATAATCTAGCAGCTAGATATGCCGGATATCCTTCTTCACCTGGCATTTCTTCAAGACGTGAGGATATTTCACGCATAGCTTCAGCCCAGCGTGAAGTAGAATCAGCCATCATAGCAACATCATAACCTTGATCTCGATAATACTCAGCTAATGTAATTCCTGTATAAACTGAAGCTTCTCTTGCTGCCACTGGCATATTAGAAGTATTTGCAATCAATACCGTTTTATCCATTAAAGGTCCACCAGTTTTAGGGTCTTTCAGATGTGGAAATTCAGTTAAAACCTCAGTCATTTCATTACCTCTTTCACCACAACCCACATAGACAACAATCTGAGCATCTGACCACTTAGCTAATGTTTGCTGAGTAACGGTTTTCCCGGTTCCAAATCCACCAGGAATTGCAGCAGTACCTCCTTTAGCTAAAGGAAAAAGTCCATCCAAAGTTCTAGTACCTGTTATCAAAGGAATATCTGGTCTAAATTTCTTATTATATGGTCTTGGAACTCTTACGGGCCAAAGATGCATTAATTTCAAATCAGTTCCATCATCTAGTTTACCAATTACATCATCGACTGTGTAGGTGCCCTTTTTTAGTTCAGCAACTTTTCCTGAAGACAATGGCGGAACTAAGATTTTATGAGATATGGTCGGAGTTTCTTGAACGTTACCAAGCATTTGTCCACCGTGGACAGTCTCGCCAACTTTAATGGTAGGGATAAAATCCCATTTCTTGGAATGATCCAAACCGGGAGCTGTGACTCCTCTCTCAATATAATCTCCCATTTTTTCCTGCAGTACAGGTAGTGGTCTCTGAATACCATCATAAATTGATGTGAGAAGGCCGGGACCTAACTCAACGGATAGTGGTTCCCCTGTATTTTCAACAGGTTCTCCAGGTCTGACTCCAGATGTATCTTCATACACCTGAATTGTAACATCATCGTTTTCAAGACCAATGACCTCACCCATCAATTTCTCGTGGCCTACTAGTACCACATCATACATACGAGGTGAAACACCTCGAGCCGTTACAACCGGCCCTGACACTCTATATATTTCTCCTTTTACTTCCATAGGTCAACTCCTACTGCTGTTTTGATACGATCTCTAAGACCTTCATCAACCTCAGAGCCGATAGCAATAACTGTCGGCTTTACACTATTACTCAATTTTCTTCGCACTGACGTTTCTAAAGTATTCCAATCTTTGTCGTGTATAACAAGAATACCTAAATCTTTGTCTCCAAGCGCTGTCTTTACAGCTGAGTCAACTGTATTTTTTTCATTAACTGTAAACCACTTTTCAATACCAACTAATCTAAAACCAATGGTGAACATATCGTCACCAATAACTCCAATTTCCATTAAACCATCACCAATTCCTCAATTCTTTCGGATGACAAGCCAGTTTGCTTTCCACGTACAATAGCTCTAAGATTATACACTTCTCTTTCCTTTCTCAAAAGATAGTCCAGAACGGGGAGGACTGATAAAGGGTAAAGATATGAGAATCTCTTAGTACGATTTACGATAAA
>DASCSW010000099.1:0-2052 GCA_034399455.1 Candidatus Poseidoniia archaeon | reverse complement strand
CGGAAGTTATGAAACCTTTTGAATTATTTACTAAACTTTACAGTACTCCTAAGCATTGGGAGTTTGAGCCTACGGCAATTATATTTTTGACTTATCCACTATTTTTTGGTTTAATGGTTGGTGATGCAGGTTATGGTTTAGCTTATATTTTATTTGGACAGTTCATAATAAATAAATTTAGTTATTCAAATGAAATAGCTGCACTTGGAAAGATTCTTAGAATGGCAGGAGTGTGGACTTTATTTTTTGGAACGTTTATTTTTGCAGAAGCATTTGGCCAGACATTTTATCTTATCGGTAATGATTATCTCGGATTTACTTCTTTTGTATTTGGGGAACATTTTGGACCTACATTTAATGTTCCTTTAATTGACAACCCACATCCGCCTTGGCAGTTACCAATACACAAATTTAGCCCATATGGTGCTCAATTGATGCTTTTATCATCAGTGATAATTGGCTTTATTCATGTATCTTTAGGCTTTATTCTTGGTTTCATTAATGAATTAAAGCATCATAATTTGAAACATGCATTATATTCCAAGATGTCCTTCCTTTTGATTTTGTGGGGTGGAGTAATGGCTTTAGTTTCAGTAGTGGGTTTATTGCCTGATGTCGTTCAAACACTAGGTATAGTTGTTATGTTAACTGGTTTAAGTTTAGCAGTAGTTGGAGAAGGAATAGTAGGTATTCTTGAATTTCCAACTGTTTTCTCAAATGTTATTTCTTATGCACGTATAGGTGCAATAGGTTTGAGTGATTATGGATTAGCTTTTACAGTTAATTACATATCATTGAAAATGTTAGTTCCTATGGGGCCTGTAGGTATCATAGCAGCTATTTTTATTTTATTCATTGGACATTTAACTGTATTTACACTTGGAATTATCGGAACCGGCATAAATTCGCTAAGATTGCAATATGTTGAGTTCTTTACTAAATTTGTGCAGGGTGGGGGCACACTTTACGATCCTTTCGGTTATAATCGAAAGTACACAAAAGAAAATGAGGTACAACCATGAACGGGAAACAAAATTTATACCTTTTGGCAACAATGCTTTTTGTAGCATTGTTGGCAATGCCAGCAGTATCCGCTGCAGACGCTGAAAATCCAGACGGAGAAGAAGCACAGGCGGACGACAACATAAACACAGTAGAAGCTGCAAAGTGGAGCGCTAAGGGCTATATTGCTATTGGAGCAGGATTAGCCGTTGGCTTAGCAGGAATTGGAACTGGATTAGCTCAGAGCAATATTGGTTCCGCCGCAGTTGGCGCTGTTGCAGAAGATGATAAAAATTTCACGAATGGCTTAATTTTTGTAGCTATTCCAGAAACTGTTGTAATCTTTGGTTTGGTTATTTCTGCTTTGCTCATATTCGTAATGGGCGCTTAGAATGGGTCTAGAGGAAATTCTAAAGCAAGTCGAAGAGACTGGCCGAGAGAAAGCAGCAGCAATTCGCAAAGAGACAGTAGACAATGTTGAGTCTAAAATGAAAGATGCTTCAGTTGAAGCTAAAAACATTTCAGATTCAATAATTGCAGACTCATCTAGAAAAATTGAGCAATTGCGGCAGCAAGAGATTCCATCTGCAGAATTAGAAGTTAAACGAAATCAATTAGAAATTCAAAAAGAATTACTTTCGTCTACTAAGGCTACAGCAATGTCAAAATTAGAAAATCTTAAATCGAAGGATTTAAAGAAGATATATTCTAGTCTTTTAGAAGAAGTTCCTAAGGACGGTAAATTATTCTGTCGTAAAAAGGATAGTTCAATCTTTAAGGAAATAAGTAAATTATCTCAGGGTGGAAACATTGATGAGATTGGTTTTATTGTGGAATCTGGAGATTTTAGACTTGATTTTAGATTTGCAACATTAGTAGAAAGAGCTTGGCAAGATAATTTGTCTTTAGTCAGTGAGGCCTTGTTCACTAAATGAGCAATTATGCTTACGTAGCTACTAGAGCCCGATCTAGGCGCTCACGTTTACTTCCTTCAGAAGCTTATAATCAGCTTTTGAATCTTGAGCTATCAGAAATAGCTAGATATATTAA
>DASCSW010000098.1:0-2091 GCA_034399455.1 Candidatus Poseidoniia archaeon | reverse complement strand
AAATTACAAACTGGCGTTAAAGGTGGAAAAAGAGAGATTAGCAACGATGAATTGCATTTTATTTTAGTACATCAAAATTTTGAGTTGTGGTTTAAATTAATAATAAATGAATTAAAATCTACAAGAAATATTTTATCTTCAGATTATGTTGAGGAAACAAAACTTCCACAAGCCGTCCATCACATGAATCGTGTCATTGAAATATTTAATTTGATGTCGAATCAATGGAAAGTTATGGAAACTCTTGAACCTCAGGATTTTCTAAATTTTAGAGACGAGTTGGGTACTGCATCAGGTTTTGAATCTTTCCAAATGAGAGAATTGGAATCATTAATGGGTCGAAAATGGATTGATGGAAAACCTGCAGGAAAAGAAGAAACAACTAAGGAGAAATCATTGTACGATGTTACCTGTGATTGGCTTGAGAGAACACCTATTCAAGGTTCTACTCCCAATTTATCAGATGATGAGGTTCATGTTAATGCTTTTATCAGTGAATATTTGGAAGCACACAAAAGTTTGTATCCTGATACAAATCAAGATGCGATTGACTATTTTGAAGAGGATTTATCATTTCGCCGTAGAAGGGCTGGTTTAGTATTCATAGAATCTTATCGGGAGCTTCCCTTGTTAGCCTGGCCCCGCAAGTTGGTTTCTACACTTATTGAATTAGAAGAATCTATGATTCTTTGGCGCAGTTCACATGCCCGTATGGTTGAGCGTATGATTGGTAGAAGAGTTGGTACTGGAGGTTCATCTGGTGTAGATTATTTAGATATGACTACTAGATATCGTGTTTTTATTGATTTATGGGCCGTTCGTAGTATTTTGATTAAGAAAGAAGCTTTACCAGCTTTAAAAAATCCGGTTTTTTACGAATTTAAAGGAGAATAGATGATAAGTTTAGAAGGTAAAAGGGCATTAGTTTGTGGTGGTACAAGTGGAATTGGAAAAGCTACAGCACAGGCTCTAAGTGATTGCGGTTCAGAAGTTGTTATTTTGTCACGCAGCGCTTCTGGCAATAATACAATTTCTTGTGATCTTGAAGATTTAGATTTACTTACAGTTTCTGTAAACAAAGAAATAGAAAGTAATGGTTCTTTTGAAATATTAATTAATAATTCAGGAGGGCCGCCATCAGGTCCCCTTATTGATGCAAAACCTAGCGACTTTGAAAAAGCTTTTTTGAGACATGTTTTAGCTTCACAAACTCTGGTTCAGTTGCTTTTGCCAGGCATGGAAAAATCAAAATATGGTAGAATAATCAATATAATTTCTACATCAGTCAAAGAACCTATTCCTGGTTTAGGTGTAAGTAATACAATACGCGGAGCGATGGCTTCATGGTCTAAAACTTTATCTAAAGAACTTCCACCTTCTATAACTGTAAACAATGTTTTACCCGGTTTTACAAATACAGAAAGACTTACTGAATTAAAAAAAACTATTTCAGAGCAGAAAGGAATAAGTCAAGAAGAAGTAGAAAATGCTTGGTTAAGTACAGTTCCGGAAGGGCGTTTAGCAGTCCCTTCTGAACTTGGTAAAGTAGTAGCATTTCTTTCGTCACCTGCAGCTAGTTTTGTAAGAGGAGTCAGTCTCCCAGTAGACGGAGGAAGAACAGGTTCAATATGATGGATTTTGATATTTTTCTTTCGATAGCCCAAACGCCAGTCGATGGCCATACACCAGATGAAAATACAATGTTTTCAAATTTTTTTGATCAATTAGAAGCTGCAGATAAATTAGGTTTTGATACGGCTTGGATAGCTCAAGCACACTTATCCACAGAAGTTCAAAAAATGAACAAGCAACCGGTAGTTCCACATTGGGAAGGCGAAGTAGGTTTATGTACTGATTTTTTTCAATTAGCTCATGTAATGTTTTCTAGGACTAAAAATATTCACGTAGGTTCTGCAGTGATGAGTCTTCTTACACACGGAGGGCCAATAGGTATTGCTGAAAGGGTTGGTGCTTTCTTAGCCTTACATGGTCTTGATAATAATGAAAAAAGAAAATTAAGAATTGGTTTTTCAGCAGGTAGATTCGAATTTATGGCCCGGCCATATGGTATAGTCCCAAGAGATATTGTTG
>DASCSW010000097.1:0-2138 GCA_034399455.1 Candidatus Poseidoniia archaeon | reverse complement strand
AATGAAGGCTCAATTTCTTTGTAACCTTTTGCATCCAGAACATCAGGAGCTTTTCCTTCTCTCACAGCTTTAGATATTTTCCCGAGAATTTCATTTGGTTTACATTCAAGACCTAAAGCTACTAGTTCTCTACTTGAACATATGTTTGTGATACATGGAAGAATACTTCCTTTTACATTTTCCAGATATAATGGCGTATCTCCTGCTTCATCCATAAGTGCAGCTACTTCATATACAGGATCTACTTCTTTTGTAATTCGTTTTAGTCTACCTTTCTTTTCCAATAAATCGACAAATTCTCTAAGATTCATTATTCTTCTCCAAATGAAGTCTGATAGGCCCTATATCCGGCTTCCGTTATTGCATCGTGTATTTTTTTCTGTGAAGTTTTATTTTCAGCTAAAGCAACCATATTTCCACCACCACCACCACCTGTAAGTTTTGCACCCAGTGCCCCGGCCTCTTTTGAGATATCAACTAGTTTTTCTAATTCTTCATGTCCAACCCCAATTGAATTCAATAATTTATGGTTCTTATTCATCATTTCTCCAACCATTTTCCTATTTCCATTTTCAATAGCCATTTTGCCCTGCTTTGTAATTCGTTCAATTTCATCAAAATAGCCATTCATTAATGCAGGTTCTTTTTTCCAATTATTTCTAACACTGCTTACAGTTTCTTTTGTTGATGCTTCAATTCCCGTGTCGCCGATTACTAGAAAGAATTTTTTTCCAGGTTCAAAAGTTTCAGGTTTTTCACCTTTGACAAAGTAGACGGGCATTTCGTATGCAACTACAGTATTGTCTATTCCACTTGGTGTTCCATGTACAACTTTTTCAGCATTAAATACAAGTTCTGAGACTTCATTTTCAGCTAAATTTACACCAAAATGTCCTGATAAGGCTCTACACACTGCTGTAGATGTAGCTGCGCTACTTCCCATTCCAGATCCTTGAGGAAGTTTAGAAGATAAATTAATGGTTAAATTAGGTTCATTTTGATTAGTTCTAGCCAGTATTGCTTGAGCCAATACTGTGAATTGGTTGTTACTATCCTTAAGTTTAAATTTTTCGCCTAGATCTAATGCATTTATTGTCAGCCCTTTTTCCCCTGTTTCACTCCATGCGGAAGCCCTCATTCCAGAGACAGGTATAGCTATTGCAGGCTTACCATAAACTACAGCATGCTCCCCAAAAAGAATGATTTTTCCAGGTGCGGTAAACCGACCATCCATAATGTATCCGAAATATACGCACTTATACGGTTATCTGTCACAAAATTAATTAAAGTGTATTCTTTGGCAACCATATGGGTTTTTTCGATACAATAGGCCGTGGTTGGACGCTTAGCAAGCTTAGTTTTTCAGTAGTTAAGGCCGATCCTGAACTTTTACTTTATACGTTTTTATCAGCTTTAATGGTATTTGCGACTATAGGTGCAGCATCATATCCAGGATATGTGGCTGATTCATTTGATGAAAGTCACTGGGCTATGACAGATCCTGTAATAAATCCTGAAACTGGAGAAGAAGAAAGACAATTGACTAGTTCGTACAAGGCCTGGATTTTTCTGACTTATATGATTGGCAGTATAGTGGTAGTTTTTTGGAATTCTGCGATAATTGCTAGTGCCCATGAAAGGTTAACAGGCGGTGACCCTTCAATAATTACGGGTATTAAGGCTGCTTTCAGTAGGATTCACATAATTGTTTTGTGGGGTATAATCACTGGTACTGTTGGTCTTCTTCTAAGAATAGCTAGAGATGCAATCAGCAATAATCAGAAAGCACACCCTGCAGTGAAACTATTAGCTTACATTGTTCTATGGTTAGTCGAGGTGGCATGGTGGATTTACACTTTCTTTATCATACCAATGATTGTATTGGAAAAGAAGGGAATTGGGGAAGGATTGAGAGATGGCAGGGCCTTGTTCGGAAAAACTTGGGGCGAAAATGTAGTAAGTGGTTTAGGAATCGGTTTTATGTCTATTATAGGTATAGTCTTTTCTGTTATTATTGGTTTTTTAGTGATGTCTTTTTCTCAAATAGCAGGTATAATAATTATGATAACTATGATTGGTCTTACGATTCTTTTGTGTAACACGGCTGAGGTCGTTGTGGTTGCTGCACTGTATGAGTT
>DASCSW010000096.1:0-2176 GCA_034399455.1 Candidatus Poseidoniia archaeon | reverse complement strand
CTCAAGTTAGACGTGTTTGGGTTGATAATAAAGCAGATGGAATCAGTGTTCCAACATTCGTAGTTATTTCTATTTCTTTAGCACTATGGCTAATTTATGGAATATTGAAAAATTCAGTTGCTATAATAATTGCTAATATTTTAGCTTTATGTATGATATTAATGATTACAATCGGTGCTTATCGTATTCAATCAGTAAATTAGTGTTCTGTCAGCTTCGAAGGCTAAGTCAACAAGAACATTAGGTGGTGATGGTTTGAATCCTAATTCAATAAGTTCTTCACCTTCTAATCCTCTAGCCTTTGCAGAAAGTCCTGAGGCATAAAGACCTGCATTTCCTTTTTTCAAAGCTTCAAGATGATCTGCAACCAGTCCAATACCTACACCTTGCATTTGTTCTGCACTGCTTGGTCTTAGCATTGAAACTCCATCTCCAGCTACAAAAACATTTACATCATAACCATCTTCGAGAGCAGAACGTGCCACTAATAATCCAAGTGAAGCTCTGGTAGGATTCTCAACTCCTGTTATTACATGAACTAATAATTTTTTCGACATTTAATACCTAAGATTACCTGATATTTATTGTTTAGTCTTACACGTCATATTTAGTAATGACGTCATTCGCCATTACTTTCGAGAGTTCTGTTTTGTCAAACCAGAAAATAAAACAAGAACGACAGGCATCTATTGTAACAGATTTGTTGAGTTTTCCATGTTTTAAATCTGAAGCTAAATCTAGAATAGGCTCAATTACCCATATTATTGGAAGTCCCCTGACAAGATTTCCTAGGCTAGGTGAAGTCACAGATTTCCACGTGGCTTCCTCCTGTTTTTCCATATACCTACCTCTTTTGTAAAATAGTTCAATTTCAACCATAATTTTTCTACATTTAGGGCAATCTAGTGAACCGACTTTACCAGTATTCAAAGTTTCTCTTAATTTATTTTTTTTCAATTTATTGAAGCGTTCTATTCCTCTATTTTCAAAAGTTTGGAGTTCATCTAGAGTTAGCATAATGCCGCTACATTTTTTGCAGTTGTTGGTTTTTCCTTGCAAAGTTCGTCCGTATCTTAAGTTTCCACATCCTCTTGGGCAGTAAAGTTCATTAGGTTCTTGCCTAATTTTAGTGTCTTTTACCATTATTCAGAAGGAGGTATTTTGTATTCTCCGCTTCTTTTATTTTCTTCAGTATCAGGGATTGCAATTTCACTTTTCTCAGGGATTTCTTCTTTACGTATATAATCTTCTTTTTCATCCCATCCACTAGATGCTTTAGGTGTGCTATCATCACTTGGAGAAGAGTAAGAAGTATCTTGTTGAGAATATGGGTTTGTATTATTATCCTCCATAGTAGCAGCCATTATTATTCCTATAATCAGAATGATAGATCCGCAACAACATCCTCCAAAGGCCCCTAATCCCTTTAATATTGCATCGAAGAAAGCTCCAATAAGAGCATCAACATCATACACCATGATTTCGTTTCCATTTGTTTCAAAGTTAAATGTTCCACCAGGGCAACCATTTCCCGACCAGCGCTGATAAGCCCCTTCATTATCTGTATATGTATTTCTTGCATTGCATAAATGACCAATTACAATGTAATTATCTTGGTCAGTACTATCTTCTACATAATTACATTTTGGATAGAACATTTCATTGTTGTCATTGTCTTTAATTGAGAAAGCTTTCACTATATTGCAGTCCTCTTCAGTTAAATTCCATGTGCTGTTGTAATGCCTTTCATTGTATCCACCTTGACCTCCACCATCATATTCTGCATTAACTAAATGAACGTAATACATGGACTCAGTATCACTCTTAGTTTCCTTAATAGTTACAGAGCCATCTGCTCCTTCAAAAATTATCCCTTCTTCTACATTTTCTTCGAATGAATCACCTACAAAAATACTTATAATTCCGAATAATATAATTACGATTCCTAAGCCAATAACTACCTTTGATGCTGTGTGCATAATGTAATTAATATAATCTCTTATTTAAGTTATCTTCAAAAATATTCTTTGAAAATCGCAAATAAGTTTTCTTTGTTAAAAAATAAGGTACCCCATAAAATTAGAGCTCCAATTACTAGAAAAACAGCACCAATCTGTTTTTTTTGAACACATTCATCTCTGTCTGCAATAGATCCTAAATCCATATATTGTATACA
>DASCSW010000095.1:0-2237 GCA_034399455.1 Candidatus Poseidoniia archaeon | reverse complement strand
ATAGCCTCCACTGCAGCCTCCTACAAAGACACCTAATCTCAAAGATTTCCCATCCATATCTTGTTCACTAAGAGACTTGTTGATTTTTTCTGCAGCAGTTTCGGTTACGCTAATCATAGATATACGACCAGAAGTTTGATTTTATAGTTTACTGGTGCAAAGTTATGACTGGGGAAATGTTCCTCACACTAGTTTTAAATGATAAATAAACGCTAAAGAAATTTTTCATTCCATTAATAATTACTTTGTGCCAAGTAGGCTTAATAGGGGTATCATAAACAACGAAAGGATTTTTGTAAATTTCAGTCGCAGTCCAGAGGTACATATCTGAAGCAGTTTGGACGGCTATTCTCATTCTTTTTGGAATATATTGTATACCAAATTCAGCTTTTTTTTGCCATTCAAAATAAACTTTAATTTGAGAACGGATGAATGCCTTGAATTGTTCGGGTTTTCTTCTAGCTTCACCTCTTGTAAGGTTAGTTAGGCCAAACTTTTCCATACTGTCTTTTGGAAAATAAGTTCGATTCAAATCTAAGTCTTCATCAATGTCTCTGATAAAATTAATAAATTGCATTGCTTTGCCTAGATATTGTGCAGAATCATCAGCATATTCATCCATTTTCATTACACGATTCATCATCAATCCAATAACTTCAGCAGATCCGTACAAGTATCTATTCAATTCATCCAGGTCTTCATATTCAGATTTTTTCGTATCCATCTCCATCGATTCTAAAAATGCGTCAACCCATTTTTCTTTAAAATTCATTCTCTTAGATAAACTAATAAAATTGGTGATTATTGAATTATCAATTTTTTCTCCATTCAATGCACCATAGTACATTGCTTTGAAATTATTGAATCCTTCAATATTTTGTGGAACTGAATCAACGTAATCATCAGCTACTCTTACAAAGCTGTAAAGCGTCGTAACATCTTCTCTGATTGCCTTTGGGAAAAGTTTGGTACTGTTGTAGTAAGTTGTACTTCCATTTTTGAATATGAGATTAGGATCATTCGGCGTTTCAGGATTTCCAAAATTACTTGTTGAATACATATTAATGTTAAATATTACGATATAGTGCATAAATCAGTATATAAAAGAAGCAACATAGTGCCTAATTATAATGCATTCAAAGTATCTAATGTGTCTTTGTTAGCTAATACGATTCCTTCCTGAAGTTCTCCGTCTACCATTCCCTGAGTCCCTAAGCCACCCAGAAAAATTTTTGAATCTGGTAAAGCCTTTGCTAATTCTCTAGAAATTATTTTTGCATTAAATAAATAGCGAGCAATAGTAACTGAAATGAATACGATATCAGGTCTAGCATGAATGGCAAAATCAATTATTGCCTTATTGGTGGCCTTTGTCTTTTCTTCCATGTACCAAGCTCCACCTATGTTAGTTACACGATAATTTCTTATTTTTAATAATCCTTCAAGAACTAAATTCGACATTGTGTGATCATCTCCTTCAGGATTACAAATAACAGCCAATCCTTCAATCAAGCCTTTTGATTTTATTTTATGATTATTCATTTGAATAATCTTTTTCATAATATTGGTAATCATATGTTCTTGGGCAATACCAATCTCGCCATCATACCACATTTTCCCAGTGTCAGTCATGATTCTGGTTACAGCCTCAACATAGAATCTTTGAAGGCCAATTAGATTAACTAATTCATCGCTCTTTTCTATAGCCATTTCTTCATCTCCCGTCAGTAGACATCTCGAGAGAATATTTTCTAAATTCTTTTGTTTTTCTACTACTTTTTCATCTAATTTAGTTTGATTATTTACAAAGAATTTTCTGATAGAACTATTATGGTAGTCTTTTGGAATATCATCAATTGTAAGATTCTTCAAAGAACCAAGATATTCCAAAACCTTCTGTTTTGAAGTTTTTTTCACTTTATCCCATTGACTTTCAACGAGATATGCATATTTTTTTCCTTTTATTTTTTTTGTTCGTATGTATGCTATGTTAACACCCCCTTCTTGTTTAGTTCATTAACTAATATTTGTGAAGAGATAACTGTAGTAGGAACGCCAACACCAGGGTGGTTGTATTGTCCCGTATAGTAAAGGTTTTTGACTTTAGAGCTTTTATGTTTAGGTCTGAAAACAGCAGTTTGCCACAAGGTGTGAGCCATTCCTAATCCCGTTCCTTTGTAAGCATTATATCGTTCTTTGAAATCTCTATGAGTAAAGAGAGATTTAACGACAATATC
>DASCSW010000094.1:0-2371 GCA_034399455.1 Candidatus Poseidoniia archaeon | reverse complement strand
CTAATCTTTCAGAATGCCCTTCTTGTGGTGAACCATCAGGGGGGAATGGTCCTTGTGTTTTTTGTCGTGAATTTGGGAGTTTCTCTGTTTAATTGATACTGACCATTTCTATTGTAAAAATTAAATCTTCTCCAGCTAACTCACTGCCACTAGATCCAGCTTCACCATAAGCATCTTTTGCGGGAATACGGACGGACAAAGTCTGGCCTTCATACATTCCAACCATTTTTGCATCAAAACCCTTAATCATACCACGACCACCCTCACAATCAACAGTAGGGTATCCTTCACCATCACAACCAATATTATTGGCATTAAGAGTATCTGTATGTCTATTTTGATCCGTTACTCCTTCCTTTCTATTCATATAATTATCCCAAATGTATTCCATGCTTGAATCAAATAATTTTGAATTTGATGCTAAGATGCCTGCGTAATGAACATTAACTGAATTACCAAATGATGTCTTATTCCCAAATGTATGATCTGTATCAACTGTAAGTTTTACATCTGCTATTTGAATACTATCTCCTCTTGATTTTATTTCCATATATGCATACAGTATACCTTCAGAAGATTCAGAAGTTTTAACATTAATAATTACTGGCTTTCTCTTACCACTCTCTATAACTACTGATTCATAATTATCTTCGATATCAATTGCGAAGCCACCATCATTGGATTTAATAGAAATATCAAATGTATCTGTAATTGATCCTTGATTCTGAATTATCATTACAAAATCTGTATCATACCCTGCCTGTGTTTTATGATTATTAGTCAATAAATTAGCTTCAACTCCATATGATACTTCAGGAGCTTCATCAACCATTGAAGTAAGATATAACCCACTACCTATCAGAAGAACAACTAATAGAAGAGCAATAATTGCGAGTTTTGGATCTGGCCCTGAGGTTGTCTTACTATCTTCTCTATAATTAGGAATGGCCGCTTTAACCGACTTCTTTTTCCTACTTACCCTTCTCGCCATGTGTTTGCTACTCGAGTGCTTTACAAAAAGCTGACGTTATCATTTTCTATGCCTAGAACGGAAGAAAAAAGCCTTCAAAGTATCTTTCCAAATATCCGGATTTTCCCTCATTCTTCTCAATGAATAAGCATACCATTCAGGACCATATGGTATGTAATATCTAACTTTATGACCTTGTTTGATCAGTCTTTCTAGTACTTTGTCAATTGGTACCCCGGATAATGCTTGAAACTCATATTTACTCTTTGAATAATTTTTCTTTTCTATTAATTTTTCTAAATTTTCAATTAACCATTGATCATGGGTTGCTATACCAATGTAAATTCCATTATCCATCATTTTTTCAGCGCCTATCAAATAATTATCTCTAATCTCTTGATAACCTTGATATGCTAATTCTTCACTTTCTTTGTATGCACCTTTACAAAGTCTAATATTCGCATTGTGTGAATTTAAATCATCAATATCATCTAATGTCCTTTTCATATATGCTTGCAGGACTGTTCCACACTTTGAATAATAATCTTGACCTTTCTTACACATTCGAATTGTAGCATCAGTAACTTCTGAATTCTCCATATCTAACCTAATAAAATTATCATATTCTTTAGCTTTATCTAATACAACACTTAGATTATCCCAGCAAAGTTCCTCATCCATTTTCAACCCCAAAGCTGTTAACTTAAGAGAAACATTACAATCAATACCCCAATTGGCTATACCATCTAGCAAATCACAATAAGAATTTCTGACGAGATTGGTTTGTTTTCTATTTGTTACTTCTTCACCCAAAATATCAAGTGTGGCTGAAAATCCCTTCGAATTTAGCTTTTTAGCCAATTCCAAACCATCTTCAAGTTTATCTCCTGCAACATAAACTGAAGCAATTTTACCAATCATGAATTTTGGCAGAAGAGGGGCACTTCCTACAACTAGTGAGTTTAGAATTCCCATTGAATACCTACACAAAACTGTGGTTATTATATAACTCCGTGGCCGATTTATACAGCCCTGCTTAGCACCAATTATGACACCAGCTTCTATTACATGTAGCAATGGAAAATTAGACGTTCCAAATAATCCCATTATTCCGGTTATAGTAGGAGATGGAATTGGTCAGGATGTGACTCCTGTAGCAATGAAAGTATTGGATGCTGCAGTTCAGAAGGCTTATGGTGATGATAAAAAAATATCATGGAAGAAAGTTCTAGCTGGTGAAGAAGCATTCAATGAAATAAATGAATGGTTACCTGAAGAAACCTTAGATGCCATTAGGGAACATTTAGTTGCAATAAAAGGGCCACTAACAACACCAGTTGGCGGTGGATTCAGAAGCTTAAATGTAACCTTACGACAACGTTTAGATCTTTTTGCCTGTGT
>DASCSW010000093.1:0-2731 GCA_034399455.1 Candidatus Poseidoniia archaeon | reverse complement strand
GCCGGCGATTCCGATTTTAAAATAGTTAGTGATAAATTAACAGAAGGACAAAAAGGAGCACTTCAGATAATTAAGGATTTTCTAAAATCCAATGGCTCTACAGGAGTTCAAGAATGTATTGAGAAGGCTGTTCTTGAGAAATTAGATTTGATAGCAGTTTATCCCGTTGAGGATGAAACACATTTTACAGATGGGCAAAATCGAGTATTACCTGATGCACATCTTCTTCCAAAAGAATCTACAGCAATTGATTTAGCATACAAGGTTCATTCAGATATTGGCGATAGTTTCATTCGTGCTATAGATTGTCGTTCTAAGAGGATAATAGGTAAGGATTATGAGCTTCAAGATGGAGATATAATCAAAATAGTTGCAGGTTCATGATTTGAGAATAGACGAGTTAGATTCATTACGTGCTACAGCCTTAGTAATGATGTTAGTTTCTAATTTTGTCACAGATTTGAATTATTTTGGTATTATGGAAATTGAAAAAGGCGATCAATGGTGGTGGTTAGCTCGAACAACAGCTTTTCTTTTTGTTTCAATATCTGGTATTTCGTATTTCTTAGCTCATGAGAAGCAGTATGCTTTTTCAAAAACATTTGATAGAACTAAGAATCTTATATTTTGGGCATTTGCAATTACAATCATAACCTATATTTTTGCACCATCTGCCTACGTTCGTTTTGGAGTTTTACATCTTTTAGCTTTGGCAAGTATTGTGGCTTTTCCAGTTGCACGTAAACCAGGTTATGCATTGGGAATAGGTTTCTTTCTTTTATTAATTCCATTATTCCCGAATTCAAATTTAGTTTGGTTTGGTTTACAAGAAACAGGTACTTTTGCAGTTGATTATTTCCCGTTGAACCCTTGGCTTGGTATTTTTTTCATATTTTTGGCAATCTCGAGCAAAATTTATCCAGATAGTAAACCTTTATTGAATTTCAAGTGGCCTGAAAGATGGCTCTGGTTTGGCAGAAATACATTGCCAATATATGTTATTCATCAACCGGTATTAATTGGATTATTGATTTTAAGTGGCCAAGTTTCTTTGGAGGATTTATGATTGCTAAAAAGATAGATAATCTTCTCAGTATAATCAGAGAAACGGCATTAAGTTGTAATCGAGACCCTTCAGATATTAATTTATTAGGTGTAACTAAGAAAAAAGCACTAGAAATGATTGTTGAGGCGTTTGATTCAGGCTTAGTCAATATTGGTGAAAATTATGTCGAAGAGTTTTCGGAGAAACAGAGTAACTACCATCCTGAAGGTTTAAATTATCATTTCATAGGAAGGTTACCTACTAAGAAAGTCAGGAAAGTAGTTGGAAAGGTAGCTTTAATTCATTCAGTAGGCTCTATTAAATTAGCAAAGAAAATAGACTTTGTATCATCTGAGGTGGGTATTTGTCAAGATATTCTTGTCCAAGTAAACCAAGGAAGTGAACTGTCTAAATCAGGCGCTAATTCAGATTTGTTGGAAGATTTATTTTCAGAAATTTTAGAATTAAAAAATATTAGAATTAAGGGTTTGATGTCGATACCTCCTTTTCATGAACCTGCAAAACCCTATTTTTCAGAACTTAGAAAATTAAGGAATGTAATTCAAGAAAAATTTGATATTAAATTGCCATTTTTGTCAATGGGGATGTCTGGAGATTTCCAGGATGCAATTACAGAAGGATCTACACATATTCGTATCGGAACCTCAATTTTTGGTCAACGTTAATTTTCTTTTAAAAAATTAACAAGAATATCACTTATTCTGATTGCTGTTTTCCCATCCCATAATTCAGGTATTCTCCCACTTTTTCCACCATTAAGGGATATATTTCTCCATTCATTAAGTATGTTTTCAGTTTTATTTCCCACGATTGTATTTGTTCCTTCTTCCACAGTTATTGGTCTTTCTGTATTTTCTCTTAAGGTTATACAAGGTATTCCTAAAGCTGTAGTTTCTTCTTGCAGTCCACCAGAATCAGTAAGAACAACTTTTGAATATTTTATCAAAGCTAAGAAATCAAGATAACCTACAGGTTTTGTCAAAATAAGGTTTGGTATTTGATTTATTCGATTCTCAAGTCCAAATTCATTAATCATATTAGTAGTTCTTGGATGAACTGGGAAAACAATAGCGGTATCTTCTCCAATAGTTTCCAAAGCCTTAATAATTCTCGTTAAGCTATCTTCGTAGTCTACGTTTGAGGGCCTATGGAGTGTGATTAATGCATAATTCTCTTTTTTTACTTTTAATTTTTGATGTATATTGCTAATTTCAGATTTTTCTATCTTATTTAGTAGACTGTCAATCATTATATTTCCAACTAGTTTGATACTTTGAGCATCCATTCCTTCATTTGTAAGATTTTGGTTAGCGTCTTTAGATGGTGTGAATAAAAGGTTAGAAATTCTATCAGTTAGTATGCGATTAATTTCTTCAGGCATTTCCATATCAAATGATCGTAATCCCGCTTCTACATGACCTACAGGTATTGATAGTTTTTTTGCTACTAATGCACATGCAATAGTTGAATTTACATCACCTGCAACTACTACCATCGAAGGTGATTCATTTTCACAAACTTCCTCAAAATCAATCATTATCTTGGCAGTTTGCTTAGCATGACTTGCAGATCCAACGCCCAAATAAATATCAGGTTTAGGCATGTCTAGGTCTTCAAAGAAGACTTTACTCATATTTTCATCATAGTGTTGTCCTGTGTGTAGCA
>DASCSW010000092.1:0-2824 GCA_034399455.1 Candidatus Poseidoniia archaeon | reverse complement strand
ATTTTCTAATTCCTCAGCATTTTTGATTTCGTCATATTTACTAGTAAAAATCTTATATTTTTCTTTTAATAATTTTTTTTTGTTTCCCTTTCTTAGGCTTGGATCTCCAACAACTTCTTTCTCTTCATTTTCCTTTGAGTTTTGATTTTCATTTGATGATTCATAGATATTTTCAAAAATATTTGTTTCTCTTTGGCCCACAATGCTCTATTTGAGAAGGGGTGTTAAAATATGTTTCTGAGTTAGACCTAAATAGAGTCGATTTCTCGTATTGATATGGATTTATTGAAAGATGAGGATATTGCTAACCGCATTCGAATGATTGGCCCTTGGGATTACGACTCTGATGACAAAATATTAATTCGAGAAACGATGTTTAAAAATTTTATGGAAGCTATGGGGTTTTTGAATAAATTAGCGGAAGTTGCTGAGAAACTTGATCACCATCCCGACATGACTTTATGTGAATACAATCGAGTTATCATAACGACAACAACACATGATGCTGGCGGCATTACTGACAATGATATTCGTCTAACTCAAGGGTTTGAAGAAATTTTAGAAAGTTACGACTAGAATTATGTCAATAGCAGAACCAAGGAAAATCGGTTACTTTTCTTTTCTAATTCGATTTACTATTGGATTTATTTGGTTAAGTTTTTGGTCTTTAACATGCATGACGCTTATGTTGTTGGCCCTTCCGTTTCGTTCATTAAGGGTAAGGATTGGAAATCTTTGTGGAAAAATTATAGGGCCTGTAATTGCTAGAATTATTGGTGCTAAAGTTATCAACCCTGATGTAGAAAAATTGAATAATTCAACTCCTGCTATTTTTGTTACTAATCATTCTTCAGCTTTAGACATTTTCATCTCCATGGGTCTTTGTCCATATGGTGGATGTGGAGTTGGTAAAAAAGAAATTTTGAGAATTCCATTCTTTGGTTTGGCCTATTGGTTAGCTGGACATTTGTTAATTGATCGAGGAAATAATGCTAAAGCAATTGCTTCAATGGCAAAATTATCTAATTTTGTTAAAACTAAAGATTTGAGTATATGGATTTGGCCCGAAGGAACAAGAAGTATTGATGGAAAATTAATTCCTTTCAAAAAAGGATTTGTGCATTTGGCATTGGCAACTGGTTTGCCGGTTGTTCCAGTTATACTTCATGGCGCACATAAGATATGGCCTGCAAAGACTATGCAATTTTATCCTGGTGAAGTTAGAGTTGAAGTACTAGATCCAATTAAAACTGATAATTGGAGAAAAGAAAATGTGGATAACCATGTTGAAGAAGTGAAAGGCCTTATGGCTAAGGCCCTATTGTAATTATAATAACTAAATTCCCATTTCTTTCAACTTAGCCGGTAAGTATGTATTAGTAACGAAATCGAGTCCGTATTTTGCTAAAGCTTGCTGTTCTGATTTTTTATTTATCTCTAGTTGTAATTCTATTTCGCCTTTCCAATATTTACTTTTGAAACGTGGATCTGTGAGGATTGATTTCAAGGCGCTGATGTCTCTGTCTGTGAGATCGTCTGAAGGTAAGTCATAATTTATTATGTCTGAAGGAGTTACACCTAGATACCTTGCGCTAGGTGTTGCTAAAATATGAGAGATGTGTGCTGTTTTGATAGCTCCGTAAGCTACTGAACTGTAAATTCGGTAAGACCAGGGATCTGCGTCTGTAAACAGAAGAAGGGGGAGCCCAGAAGACTTATGCATTCTTTGTAAAAATCTACGAGTTGAACGTGCTGGTTGTCCCTTTATGTGAACTAAAATAGCATCATGTGTTTCATCAAAACCGTTCTCTACTAATCGATCGAACATTCCTCCTGTCTCAATAGCGATAATACATTTTGAATTTCCAAAATCATTAAATGTTATTTTAGAATTTTCGACATTGTAAGGTATATTGTATCCAGTATCTCCTACGTCATTACGGCAATTAATTTTCATAGGATTTCCCTTGCGATTTATCTCAGTAATAGTTACATCTCCAAGAACCTTGGCCCCGTCATCTTCTGGTCTGATCTTGAAATCTTCTCTTTGGAAATGTGTTATAATTTCTAAATCTTCAATTAATTTATTAGATTCGTCTTGTGCATGAAATTTTCCTAAATCCCAACCTTCGGAGATATAATATAATTCTCTCAGAGTTGAAGATTTACTTTGACTAGACATTTCTCTAATAAAATCTAAAAGATAGGTTGTTCTAAGGAGCATGTAAGCTCCATCTAATTTTTTAGCAGTTCTTGTTGTTTCTGATTTTCCATATTTCCAAACTTTAGAATCTTCATCAAAAATAATATTATTCTTACTTCTTGTAGGGATTGACATCTCAGGTACTTTGCCTGTGCTTAATTGTTTGTAAATCTGTTCAGCTATTTGTTCTAATTCATGTACAGCAGTCGCCATAAGTCCCCATTGAGTGGGGGTTTTAGTCCAATTGGGGCCCTTTAAACAAACATTAGAACTTGTCAGACACCTTTCTTTCCACTGGAAGTATGATTAAAAAAAACATAAGGAAAATAAATATAAAAATAAGCCGCCGGACAAGGAAAGGTTTCCAAAGGAAGGAGAGGTGTCTGTCTCTTTTATCGTATTTATTTGAATAAGAATGAATATCTTATAGTACAAGATAATGAGTACTGTACTGTATGATACATCTCTCTCAAATAATTTTAGGAAAAACAGGATGCGTTTCTTATCTCCTTTGTTGCAAAATCAAAAATGAAGTTGCGATAGTTGATGCATTCGATGGATTTGAAGCTGAAATAGAACAAGAACTTAAAAAATTAAAAGAACCTTCTGTAAAATATATAA
>DASCSW010000091.1:0-2861 GCA_034399455.1 Candidatus Poseidoniia archaeon | reverse complement strand
AAAGTTAAAACTTCTAACAAGGCTCCGGAACCAATTAAGAAAGAAGAGGCCGAAGTAGAAATTAGTCCTATAGCTCGTAGTTTCGTTAGGCTTACGACAGATTACCCGCCTATTACAATAGGAATTATGACTGCAATTATGCTTCTGATGCTAATAGGCATTGGGAAGACAAATATTAATGGAGCAATGGAAGTTTACTTGCCAAAAGGTTCAGTTGAAGAGGAACTTCTTCTTGAGGTAAGAGAAGATTGGTCTACAGATATTATTGTCATATATGTTGAAACTGATAATGTATATGATATGTCAAATAAAGCGAACATAACTAGTAGACAAGTTCTACTTGAAATGGATTATATTGAACGTACGGTTGATCCTCAAGGCCAAACTGAAGAAGGGGGTGCAGGTATTGTTCCTTCAGATGGTGGAGTGTATGATAATGTAGTTTGGTCTTTTAGTGTTTCTACGCTAATCAAGGAATTGCATAGCACTAACAGTAGAGTTTATGACGCACTTATAGATAATTCAGGAGAATGGGCTGCTGCTGAAACTGATAATTTTGTAAAAGAGGCTATTGAATTCTTTGGTGTTGCAGCTCAATCAGCTAAAGATGCAGCCGTTGGAGCAGGTCAATTAAATCATTATGAAATTCCTAGTCAGTCAGAAATAGATGATATTGTTCAAGACTTACCTCCTTCTGTATTAGAAAAAGTTATTAGGGATACAAATGGAGATGGCATTTGGGATACAGCAGTAATTTTGTTTGGTATAACTAGTGATGTACCTCCTCCTATAATTATTGATGAAGTTGATTTTGCAATGAATGATAGAGGTAATGGATTAGGCCGTCCAGACGGTCAAACTTTTAGCAGAATGATGCTAACTGGCCCAGTACCTGTAACACAAGCAATTACCGAGAGATCTTTTTCAGAATTTTGGAGAGTTTTTCCTATAGGAGTTGTTCTTTGCTCAATTGCTATATTCATGATTCAAAGAAGAATAAGGGCAGTTATGATTTCAGGAGTACCTACTCTTTATTCAATTTTCATAACTTATGGTTTTATCGGTTGGTTTCAAATTGAAGCAACTCCCACAATTATTGCTTTGGGGCCGATATTGATGGCTTTAGGGGTGGCCTATGGGCTTCACTTATCTAATCGTTTTACCGAGGAAGAAGGGGAAAATGCTCAAATTAAAATGATGAAAGCTCTTTCGACGACAGGTCGAGCTATTGCATTATCGGCGATGACAACAATGATTGGTTTTGGAAGTTTAATGTATACTAATTTAGGGCCAGTTTTTACAGTAGGTCTGAGTTTGACTCTTGGTATCTTCATTTGCCTTTTATGTACATTTATTATGTCACCAGCTATTGCAGTTTTGACTGAATATAATTATAGAAAAGAAGAGGGAGAATGGCACAAATTAGCACAAATTGTTACTGAACATAATAAACCTATTTTAGCAATTTTACTAGCTACAACACTTCTTTCCGTTGGTGTTTTACCACTCTTACAAACAAATATAGATTATCTGGATATGGTTCCAGATGATGAACCAACTTTAGAAGGTATTGTAAAATATTCTACTGAGTTTAATGCAGGAGCCTTTGGTATGATGATTGCTAGAGGTGATTTTCAGAATGATTACGATGAAGAAAATTCGGATGCAGTCGATCATTTAGATCAAGTAGATTTACTTGTGGCCGGAAATCCAAATGATGAAAGACCTGGCCTTAATGATGTTGAGGATGTGACTGCAATTTCTTTAACAGAGGTTATGAAGGCCGTCACCATATCAACAAATCAATCGAAATTATTAGATTCATTTTTAAACATCATAGGTCGGGATGAAGGTGCCGAACGTTCTTTTTGGCAAATTCTTCATGAAGAAGAAGTTGCTCAATCTTCAATTCCTACTGTTGGACGCGGATTCCAGAAATTTCTTTTAAATGTTTTTTATGATAGTATAACACCTGAGGCGCTCAGTATGATTATGAACTGTTCACCTGATGAGTCTGGTAGTGTTGAATGCCTTTTTTCTAAGACTCTGATTTATGTTGATATGCCTCTTAAAGATATTAAAGGAATGGAAGCTGCAGTGATTGGAGTCAATGAGGTTCGTGACGATTATGAATATGCTCCTGTAAAGATGTCCCAATTAACTGGCGTGGCAGCAATAGGTACAAGTGTTAATGCACAATTAATTAGTTCACAAATTAATACATTAGTAATTTGTATTGTTTTGGTTTTCATTGTTTTGAGTCTTACTTTTGGTCGAAATTGGAAAATTGGCCTCATAACTACTTTGCCAGTCATATGGGTTGTCTCATTAGAACCTTTAACTTTTGTAGCTCTTGGTCAACCGTTAAGTTTAGTTACAGTTATGATTGGTTCTATTGTAATTGGCGTCGGTATTGATTTTTCAATCCATATTACTCAAAGAGTTATGGAAAAGGGTGTGAATTTGCCAAGTGTCTATAATGCAACAGCAAAGACAGCACAAACGTTAGCAGAAGCAACTGCAGTTACTCTAGTGGGTTTAACGGCAGCCTTTGCTATCAACATAAGTGCACTGTGGTGGTTTGTTTTCATTATTGTAGTTCTCTTAATTGCATCAATGATATCTGCAATGTTCCTATTACCAGCAATCTACGCACAGGTTGTGAAGTCTGGCGGTACTTTAGAATGAGTGTAACTACGATAATCGGGGCTCAATGGGGTGATGAAGGTAAGGGTAAAGTTACAGATTATTTAGCTGAATCCTCAAAAGTTGTAGCAAGATCACAAGGAGGTAACAATGCAGGCCATACGATAGTTATTGATGGTAAAAAACATAAGTTACACCTTCTCCCTTCAGGTATT
>DASCSW010000090.1:0-2864 GCA_034399455.1 Candidatus Poseidoniia archaeon | reverse complement strand
TTTCCCACTAACATCAATGATTTCTGCAACCTCAGATCCAAGATTTTTACCAACTGCAATAATCTTATCATTTTCAATAAGAACATCGGCATTGGGATGTCTTTCAACGACACCCATAGCTTTCCCTGAAAGAGGTACGGATGTTGCTGATGGCGTGACAACTTCAGTGGCTCCACGTAAAAGAAGCATGATTTCCAATAGGGCAAGTTCATAAAGACATCGGTTCTCTGACAAATAATGCTTGAGATGAAAGTCTTTCGGGAAAATTCCGATGAAATATTTGAAGACCTCAAAAGAAGAAATACCCCTAGTAATGTTGCAAAAGACGTTATCAAATTGGATGAAGAATGGAGAAAACTTATAGAGCAAGGAAATAAATTACGGGCTCAAAGAAACAACATTTCCCGAGAAATTGGTGATTTGAAAAAAAAAGGAGAAGATGCTAATACATCATTAGAAAGAATGTCTGGAATAAAAGAGAAACTAAACCAGAATGAAAAGGAAGCAAACGAAATATTAAATCTTAGAAATCAAGCCCGCATGAGAGTTCCCAACATCCTAGAAAATGAAGTTCCGGTAGGTGAAAATGATAAAGGAAACAAAGAGATTAGCCTTCATGGCCCAGTAATAAAGAAAGGGGAAGCTAAATCACATCAAGAAATATTAGAAAAAATTGAAGGTGCAGATTTAAAACGTGCTGCAAAAATAGCTGGAAGGCGCTTCTATTTCTTAACAGGAGATTTGGCAAGATTAGAATTAGCACTAATAAATTATGCAGTTGATTTTCTTTATCAAAAAAAATATATTTTAACTATTCCACCTTTTTTTATGAATCGTGAAGCATATGAAGGAGTTGTAGATTTAAATGATTTTGAAGATGTAATGTACAAAATAGAAGGTGAAGATTTTTATTTGATTGCTACTTCAGAACACCCTCTTACTTCACGATTTAAAGATGAAATATTAGAACTTAAAAAAGAACCACTAAGATATGCTGGAGTTTCCACTAATTTTAGAAAAGAAGTTGGAGCTCATGGGCTTAGTGACAGAGGTATATGGAGAGTTCATCAATTTGCAAAGATTGAACAAATTATAATTTGTAAACCTGATGAATCAAAGAATATGCATGAAGAATTACTGAATAATGCAATAGAATTATTCAAAGGACTAGAAATACCATTTAGAGTTGTTGATATTTGTACTGGAGATATAGGGACTATTGCATCAAGAAAATACGACTTGGAGGCTTGGATGCCTGCGGCACAGCAATGGAAAGAAATAGTAAGTGCAAGTAATTGTAAATCATACCAAAGTGTAAGGCTGAATATGAGATATAGAACTCCTGAAGGGACTGATTATCCACATACTCTTAACTCAACGGCAATAGCAACAACCAGAGCTTTAGCTGCAATACTTGAAAATCATCAACAACCGGATGGAAGTGTAACTATACCTCTAGTTTTGCAAAAATGGATGGGAAATCAGAAAAAAATTGAAGTACAATGAAAAAAGGACTTATTTTAGGACGTTTCCAACCTTTTCATTACGGTCATTTAGAATTAATTAAAGGTATTATTGAGAATGGAATAGAACCTTTGATTTGTATTGGATCTGCACAATATTCACATACTAATGAAAACCCTTTTACAGTTGAAGAAAGAAAAAAAATGATTGATGTCATAATGAAAAATATTAATTGTGAATATAGTATATTTGAAATTCCTGATATTAATAATTATGACTTGTATGTCTCACATCTCGAAAAATTTGTCCCTGACTTTGATTATATTTACAGCGGTAATCCTCTAGTCCAGAAACTATTTGGAAATGCAGGTTATCAAATTATAAAAATAAAAATGATTAACCGCGAGGTCTGGGAGGGTTCTGCCATCCGTCTGGCGATGAAGGAGGGTGGTGATTGGGAATCGGCAGTTCCAAGTCAAATTGTTGAGATAATCCACAATATAGATGGTACTGAAAGATTGAAGATTTTATCATAGTGCGAGCCCCCTCCCTCTTATTTTTTAATCTACTTTAACTTTAGTTCCCTTTGGTTCATCAGATTGCTTTTTACTTAGAACTAAATCCAATATTCCATTGGTATAAGTTGCCTTTGAAGATTCAGTCTCAACTAAAGAACTCAAATCAATACTTTTGAAATATTTTCTTGATTCCGTTTTTACATTTACTTCTACTTTATCTTCCATTACATTGATATCAATATCTTCTTTATTAACTCCTGGAAGTTCAACTGTAATTGCAACCTGATCATCAGTTTCATTAATATCAGTTAGTGGTTCCCTTCTAGTATCTACTACTGGTTTTTCACTTTGATTTTTAAAAGGACGAATTCTATTTCCATAATTCTCAAAAATAGGAAATCCATCTGGTCCTGTCTTAACTGAAAATCCAAAAACAAAAGGATTTTTATTTGCATTGTCAGATATATTGCCTTCAACGGCATCTCTCATTAAATTGTCCATTTGCTTACGCATTTTCTGAAATTCACCGTCTAAATTACTGAATATATCTTCTATATCCCAATCCCCGCCACAAAACCAATCATCCACACCATCACGTCTTTTACGATTCATATATCATACCACTATACAACCTCTAGTTGTAAACCTATAGTTGTGTAGTAGTATATAAAATTTATTACCTTATTCATCTTCCTTAACTGGCTCAGCCGTCACCACCTGAGCCACGACAGGCTCGGCTACAACCGGTACTGCTACTACTGGCTCAGCCGTCACCACCTGAGCCACGACAGGCTCGGCTACAACCGGTACTGCTACTACTGGCTCAACTACAACTGGGGCTGCTACTACTGGCTCAGCTACAACGGGGGCTGCTACTACTGG
>DASCSW010000089.1:0-2875 GCA_034399455.1 Candidatus Poseidoniia archaeon | reverse complement strand
TTTGTTAGATTAGATACTGCAGTTTTTCTTTCACCTAGTGAAAGAAAAACTGCAGTATCTAATCTAACAAATGATCTCTTTGGTGCTGGTTTAAATATCATAGATTTTAATGCAAGAAGATACCTTTCTGAGAATGACTTACTGCAGCCATTAATACAACAAATAGTTACTGAATTAAAATCTCGAACAGATACTACAGGAGCGAGTGCCGATCTTGTTAATCGAATAAATGAAAGTGCTCCAGCCTTAAACAGTACCCATCTAACTAGTGAAAATAGGATTGAATTAATACATCAGTTTGATTCAGCTCTTAAGCAATTAGCTGCAATAACTCTTCAAAAGAAGCCATTGGTCGTTATTGTTCAAGGTCTTGAAAGAGCCCCTGTTGGATCGTTTATGACTGTTTCTGAATTTGTATCTGATTATTTGAACATTAATAAATTTTTATTTGTAATTGCTGCTGGAGATGATTTACTTGAGAATGAACTAAGTAGTAGCAATTCAAAAATGTCTAAAGAAGAATTTCTTGAAGATGTATTTAGCAGTGTTGTTACTTTAGATGAAGTCATTATTGAAGCACCTGAAGCCCCTCCTGTAATTGATGATAATCCTGATTTATTTTCTCCACCAGTTGGATTAGAAGTTCAAAGTGGCAATGACCTTATGGCTAAAAGAAAAGGTAGGAAAGTAATGCCTAAAAATTCAGGAAAACCTAGTAGCCGAATTTTTAAAGTTAGAGAATTATCCGGTAAAAAAGCATCTATTCGTAAAAATGCATTACCTAAAAAACGCATTGTAAAAAAAAGTGTAAATAAAGGAGTCAACAAATTCAAAGCAATTGGTAAAGAAACCAATTTGAAACAATTTATTACACCCATTAAAAAAGGAGATATTTTTGCAGTTAAAAAATTCTGGAATAAAGTTAATCAATTAAAATATAATGAATTTACCAAACTCGTTGAGAGTATTCTTAAGGAAATAATATCTGGAGACTCTCGAATAAGAGCAACGGCAATAACTGCCCTAGCTTCTATTTCAAAAGGCGTTTCTTGGGAAATGCCTCCGGATGTAATGGATCGAGCTCTTATCATGACGGGTGATGGATCAAAAGTAGTCCGTGATGCGGCCGCAGATGCAATAAAGGAAATGACTGAGGCAGGTGTTGAAAAGACTACACAAGAACCTCAACTGAATCAAACTAAAATGAGCAAAAATACCAATTCTATGGAATTAACTAAATTAGACACTGACAGCATGTTAGGCAATTCTTCAGAAAGTATTGGTTCTATGTCATTAGGAAACGGATCTGGAGGTGTGAAAGTCATGGGTGAACAAAGCGCAGGAATAAGCAGTGCGCCTACATTTGAACTTTCAAAGGATGTGCCTTCCTTTAAGGAAGAAAAAAGCCCTCCCAAGTTTACTTCAGTAAGTGAAAAAAAACCATCATTTAAACCTGTCAAAAAAGAGGCCCCTAAGTTTACTCCTGTAGCTAATAAAAAACCAAAATTTAAAGTGGCTAAAGACTAATTATTTAATTTTAAACTAAATGATATTTCTTTACCTTCAACTTCAAACTTATCTGGCGCATCACTATGTTCTGAATATAATAACTCAGCATTACTAGCGCGTGTTTCAAACTTAACATATTCCCAATCTTTAGATGCTAATTTTGGAGAATCTTCTGATAACCATACATTCAGTGAAATTGTAGCTTCTAATTCAAGATCTAAATCTTTACGTTTAGATTGAATCCTACGGGTAATCTCTCTTGCCAATCCCTTAGAAATTAAAGAATCATTAAGACTCATATCCAAAACCAAAGAAATATCACCTACATCATCAACTGTGAATGTTGAGGCTGCATAACCTTCTTTTTCAACACGCCGAATAGAAACGTCTTCCATCGTTATTTCATAACCTCCTAAATTTGCATTTCCAGCTTCAATTTGAGATAATAATGTATCTGAAGCTATCTTATTTAATTCTGCTAGAACTTTTGGCAGTTCAGCTCTATATTTCTTACCTAGTACTTTATGCTCAGGTGATAATTCAATTTGTTGAAATCTATCTAAATCTTTTTCAGTCTCTAAATTTTCTACATTTAATTCTTCAGCAATTAAATCATGAAAATCAGATAAATCAGGTCCACCAACAATCCAACCTGATTGACAAGGAAGCCTTTGTCTGCGTTTAGAATCTACACGAATACGTCTTCCTGTTTCAGTTAAATTACGTACAATAGCCATTTTCTTTTCTAATTCTAAATCTTGAGGAGGTAACTCTTTTTCTACTAAGTCTGAACCTAAAGGCCAGTCTGCCATGTGAACTGAAAATCCTGTAAGATCATGATGTATTCTATCTGACATGAATGGAGATACAGGAGCCATCAGTTTACTTACTGTACACAATACTTCATGCAAGGTGTGTTGACAGGCTTTCTTATCATTACTATCAGCCTCATCCCAGAGTCTGCGACGCGAACGTCTTACATACCAATTTGAAAGATCATTAATTACAAAATTTTCCAAATCTCGGCCAGCCTTATGGAATTCCCAAGAAACAAATTGATTATGATAATCCTGAGCAACTGTTGTAATTCTGGAAAGAACCCACCTATCTAGAGGACTGCGTTGTTCAACTGGAACAAAACTAGACTTATCTAAAGGATCGAAATCATCGAGTAGTGCATAATCTGCATGGAAACGATGGACATTCCACAATGTAAGAAACATCTTTGCATAAGTTTCACGTACTCCATTTGGATCGAAATTCATAGGGTTCCAAGGCGCACTTTGAGTAGTCATGTACCAACGAATTGCATCAGTACCTTCTTTGTTGAAATGATCCCACGGATTAACTACATTCCCCTTAGATT
>DASCSW010000088.1:0-2945 GCA_034399455.1 Candidatus Poseidoniia archaeon | reverse complement strand
ATATTTATATGAAAATGCAGCCTCGAATGAAGAAAGAAGAAACTTATCGACCTTGTCTTACTTGCTCAGGTGCATCGTATCTCAGTACAATATCTTTATTCTTTGAACGGAATTCTCTAAGTGACTTTGCATGAGCACTCAGATTAAGACCTGAAGCCATTTCACAAAGAATCCAGAGAGCATAAATGTCAGTCATCTTCTGTGTTTGAACTAGAACAGTTTCCTCATAATATGATTGAAAATCTTCTAAAAATTCTCTCCAAAGTTCTGGTAATTCCCTGTATGCTCTATTTCTGCTCCAAGTTTTAGCTTCAATAATAGCTTCACGATTAATTAATCTTTCTTCTTTCCTTGTATCTTTGGCTTTGGGAATCAATTCAGCCAGCTTCCCATCTCCTAGAACTCCTTTGTGAAATTTACATGCTAAATCTAACTTATCTAACTGTTCTTTTGTCGAATCATCGAGAGGTTGATATTCCTTACCATAAATTGTAGCCCAAGCTTTCTTTTCGCGTTCACGACGATCCATTTCATCTCTGAAGAATATTGCTTCAATGAATACCTCCATATGGAATTTAACTAATAATATATTTGTAGGAGTACTCCACTTTCTTTTACGGATATCTGTGACGTGGGCTGTCGCATATTCAGTTCCTTTCTGCGCTCTAGCTAATGCCGTCTTTTGCCATCTTACAGCTCCCCTTATCTGAGATTTCATCGTCTTACGCTGAACCTCAACTTTGTAAGTATAAGCCCCTTTTTTGATATCATTTGTCACTTTCAATAATTTACTTGAAAACTCCAACAATTTTTCAATATTCAATAATATCTTTTCTTCTTCAATTGAAGAAGTTCCCCCAGGATACATACCTTCAGGTGGTTCATCTGCTCCCGAATTTTTGACTAAATCGGGTATGTGATCATCTCTAAGTTGTTTGAAATTATCATAATCCATCATACTAGGTGCAATAACTACTTCCAACTTGTTAGAAATAGGGCTGCCTGATTTATTGTGTAAGCTAATTGTGTTTGTACCAATGTAATCTGGAACAACAAATTGCATCGAATGTGTTGTATTAGACCTAACTGGAGGTAAAGTATCTACCTTAGCAGTACCCATCCTAATATGAATATCTTCTAGAGCTCGAAACGCATTAACATTAAGCATTACGGACTCGCCTTCTGTTAAATTATCAGAATGCCCTTCAGGCAACCTTAGCTCTATTGTTGCATCTGGTAAACTCATATCAACCGAATACGCTTAGACCTGGTGAATCTACCATCTTCTCTAAAGTAACTGTAATACTGTGAGTTGGTCCCAATACTTCTTGAGATTTTAACATTAAACATTTTAATTCATTTCGCTCTAAACCTTCGAGTGCAGGCATTATATTCGATTTAATTACATCTCCAAGAGCTCTATCTAAATCATATTGACCAATAGAATTAAAGACAGTTAACATCGAATCAATAATCACTGCAGGCCCTATCTTTCTGTAAGTTCTAACGCCTCTTGCTACTTCATCATCACGTGACTGAGGAAGTTCTTCTTCTTCTAAGAAATTCATAAACTTATTAAAAGCTTTGAACATTATACCTTCATCATCATAAAAATCAAACATCTCTTTTGCATACCAATCTTCTTCAGTTTCAGGACGCTCTGGTGCAATACCTAATTTATTTAATTTATTGAATACAAAAATTGGCATACGCTTGTACTCATCATCTCTGTCTGGCAACCCAATTTCTACAAAAGCAAACCTGCGCATCAAAGCATGACCTACATTGAATAATGTATTCTTATCTTGAGTATTCATAGTCCCAATAATTCTAAACTCTGGAGGCATCATGAAAGGAGCACCGCCAGTTTCTTTAGCTGTCAATAAGGCTTGTTTATCTCTGTACTCGAAAACTGTAAATAATTTGCCAAAAGCTTCATCAATATTTGCTCGATTAAACTCATCAATCACGAGATAATGAGGTTTGCCAACATCTTGCATAGTTTTTTCGCAGTTTTTAGCAGCATCTGCTACATAACCATCCTTGAAATAATAACCACCTGAATCATCAGGAGAAATACCACCTATTACTTCAAAATTAGACCATTCGGCATTAGCTGTGACAATAGAATAATTTGGAACCATGCTACCATCTTTAGCCTCATTAACACCGCAAATTTGGCTCAAAAGTAAATTTGCCAAAGCTGTCTTACCGGTTCCTGGATCACCATAAAGCATTATGTTTCGACCGGATTTCAAATGTGTAACTGTTTGGTTAATTGTATCTTCAGTTGTCGAATAATATTTTGACAATTCTTCATAATCTACATTATAATCTACTTTCATAGCCTTACGTATCTTAGGTGTTTCAGCTAATTCTTCTTTTAAATCTTTTTCTAAATCATCTAAGTGAGAAAGATCAGTTCCATAATTTTCGTCTTCGGTTGGCTTGATATCAATAGTCGCTTCAGGGAATTCAGATAAAAGTCGGTCCATTGCATCTTCTAAACTAATATCACCTGAAGATACTGGTGCTGAAGGCTCCTCAGATGTAGACTCTTCTTCAGGTTCAAATGAAGAATCAAATGGATCTGAGGTTGGTGGGCTTGATAATTGCATTTCCATCATTCTATCTCTAAACTTCTCTGTTCCGAACTTTATACCATACCAAACAGCCCCACCAGCTACCACAAGTGGAATAACTAACATAACCCAACCAACGGTGTCATCTGGTGCTGAAATATCCTTTTGAGAAAGTAAAGCCGGTGCAATCATCGTTGCAAATAAAGTTCCTATTCCAACGGCAAATAAACCGAAATAGGCGAGCCCTTCCATGCTTTGCTCAGATTTCCTTTTACGATAAAATAGAAAAATGCCCAAGAAAGCAATAGATACAAACAAAACAGTGAGAATTATATCTCCTTGTTCAAAATAAATATTTGCCCT
>DASCSW010000087.1:0-3038 GCA_034399455.1 Candidatus Poseidoniia archaeon | reverse complement strand
TTAAACGGAGAAAAATGGTGTGACGCTGGTCTCTGGAAATATAGTAGACATCCAAATTATTTTGGCAATATTATGCTCTGGTTTGGTATTTTCATTTTCTGTTACAACTATGATGTTCCTTGGTGGACTGTTATTGGACCTCTGTGGACAACTTTTCTGCTTCTGTTCGTAAGTGGAATACCTCTTCTAGAAGCATCTGCTGATAAAAAATATGGAGAAGATCCAGAATATATCAGATACAAGAAAGAGACTTCCATCCTGATACCTTTGCCTAACTTCTCGGACAAGTAATGGCGCCAGGGGAGAGATTTGAACTCCCGAGGGATTGCTCCCAGTGGCTTTCGAGGCCACCGCAATACCGGACTATGCGACCCTGGCTACAATTATATCCAGATGTGTTGGGTCTTAATGTTCACGGTAAGTATTATTCTCCCTTTCTTTATTGAATACTCATGGAGTGGAAAGTTACAATAGATAACAATACTCAAACCGTAGATTTACCGGATGATAGTACAGCTTCTGATCTTGTAAATCATTTGGAGCTTCATCCTGATAGCTTATTGGTACTCACAGATGAAGAAAAAATGGTGCCTATTCCTTTGGTTTCAAAATTACCTGAAAAACCAATAAGAGTTATCTTAGTTGCCTCTGGTGGATAACATAGCATCTTATTTATTGAGACTTGATTGTCAACTTAACGAAGTAGTGAGCAATGCCTAAGAAAAAAAGTAAAAAGGAAGAAGTATTGGAAGAAACTCCTCCAAAGGAAATTAAAACTAAAAGTAAGACTTCCAAAAAAACTACTTCTAAACCTAAAAAGACCGAAGATAACAAAGAAGGTAAAGGTCGTTTGGTTGTATCTCAGCATGAAAAAGACGAAATTGATGCTGTAATTGATGCGTTTTGGTCATTTATTACTCTTCTAAAAAAAGCCCCAAAACACCTTGTGGCTGCTGGATTTATTATTGCTTTAATTGGCGCAAGTTTTTCTGGTTGGGCCCAAGAATTAGTTGGTCAAGAAAAGAATGGCCTTTGGTATGCAATAACTGAAACAGATGATGAACTAAAACTAAATCCCAATGGAGTCTATCTTAGCTATTCCCCTGGCGAGGAAATACGAATTGAAGGATCTATTACAGAAATTGAATATTTTGGCGCCCTAGATGATTGTAGTGGTATATCTGTATCCGAACCAAAATTATGTGAGAAATATCCTGTTATTCATGAGGATTTGGGAGTTATTGAGTCTAATTCTTATACCAAATTACAACTGCAAACTACCGATTATTTATTCCCCTCTAATATTAATAATAAATTTAATGAAAATGATTTGGACATTAATTTCGCAAATGGTGAAAAATATGTCGCTGAAGATGACGAAGAAGGACTAAAACCTTTAGGAATTTACTTTGAAAATGAAGAGGTGTCTGCTGCTGTTTTTACTGACGTCACTTTTGACAATATACTTTTTTCCAATGTATCTTTTAAAGATACTTTCTTTATTGACTGTCTATTCAATCAAGTTTCTTTTTATAATGTAACTTTTTCAGAATCTGTTTTTTCAAACAGTACCTTTGATATTGTCCTTTTCAATAATGTTTCAATAGATTCGAGTAGGTTTGAAAATAGTGATTTACGGCATTTTTTAGTTAGTCAATCTAAATTTAGTAATACCAATTTTGACAACACGCACATTCAAGCTTCAAAATGGTCTTATTCTTCATTAGAGAACGGCGTTTTCCAAAGAAGTTCGATGGATGTTGTGATTTTTCGTTCGCTTAGTGTTAATGATTTTGTTGTGTATTTATCAACTATAAAAAATAATATTGACGCGCCTAATACTGCAAATTTTGATTTTACAAGAATTAAACTAGGCGAAACTGAAATTCGAATAAATGGAAATATAACTTCTCAATATGCAGTTGGTGCTGAGGTTTATTTCAGTAAAGCTCTTGTTGAAACTGGAGGGCAAGGTGCCGGCACTGCAGGTGAAGATGGTGGGTGGTTACAAGGGAGTGTTGAAGGTCAAGGATTTAGAATGTCATCATCTGGAAATATATCCTATAATTTAGATTATGAATTTATTTCTGTAAAGGCTGAAAATATAGAATTAACATTTTGGTGGAATTTCTTATTTGATACTATTGCTTTCTTAGGATTTGGAGTTTTGATTTACGCAGTTGGCGGACAAGACACGGTGATGGGCTTATTGAGGTTCTTTTCGCCTTTCATCATGACTGGAGGGTTCTTTGCATTTATGTACTTGACAATGTCGCAGAGAAATTTCTTAATTTTAAGTCAATTAATGCTTGTATATTTCGTTCCCCCATTTGGTAAAGGCACTGTAATTCCTGGCGGTATTGTTGCAGGAATTGATCCTTGGACTCTTGCAATTGCTACTGCATTTGTTGATATTGCCGTAGGAGTTTTCTTAACTTGGAATTTTGATTTGGCAAAAAAAATACCTTTCATCGGAAGTGGAATTACTAGAGTACAACGAAAAGGGGAAGCAATGCTAGGATCTCTCAGGTGGCTAGAAAGAGCTTCTTTCATTGGTATAGTTGTATTTGTTATGTTTCCTTTCCAAGGCTCTGGAGCTGTTGGAGGGACTATTCTGGGAAGAGCTATTGGTCTTTCTCCTAAGAAAAATTTAGCAGCTGTTGCTATTGGGGCAATTAGTGGATCTTTCTTACTATCTGCTTCAATTGTTTATGGATTGGGTATATTGGCCATCTTAGCTCCAATACAAGTCGCTGTGGCTGTTCTCTTCATTGGATTCCTTATTGCTATTTTCTTCATGTATCAACACTGGGATGAAATTTCTATGGATGATGTTACGCAAACACTAGGATTGCACAAAGAGGGAATTATTGGCGCTCCTCTAACTGCAGCCGGAGGAATGGTCGGAAACGCTGGAGGAACTGTCCTAAAAGTAGCTGGAGATACAGGAAAAAGTGTCGTTAATGTAGCCGATAACACTGGAAAAATTATTACTAAAACAACTGGCGATTTAGTTGGTGGGATTATAGGATCTTTTA
>DASCSW010000086.1:0-3109 GCA_034399455.1 Candidatus Poseidoniia archaeon | reverse complement strand
TTAGAGGCACAATAGTTCACGAATCAAATCCCAAAGATGAATTTTTAGTAGTTACTGAGATTCCTTTTATGGTACAGAAAAACAGGCTCTTAGAGGAAGTTTCAAAATTAGTTCGTAATAAAAAAGTAGAAGGTATACGTGATATTCGTGATGAATCTGACCAGACTGAAATGCGTGTCGTTTTTGAATTAAAACGTGATGCGGCTCCAATGATTGTTGAAAATCAATTGTATAAACATTCAGTATTAGAGACAAGCTTTGCAATTAATAATGTTGCATTGGTAAAAGGTCAGCCTAGGCGAATGGGCTTGATTGATTTGTTAGAAGTATATCTTGAGCATCGTAAAGAAATAGTAACAAAAAGAACACAATATAGGTTAAAGAAAGCTCAGGAAAGAGCTCACATAGTAGAAGGGTTATTATTAGCAATTTCTCAAATGGATGCAGTAATAGCTTTCATTCGAGATTCGGCAGGTAGGGATGCAGTAATAGCAGGTCTTCAAACAGAATTTTCACTTAGTGAAGTTCAATCTAAAGCTATTGCAGACATGCGTTTGTACCAATTATCTAGACAAGATGCAGAAGAACGCAAAAAGGAGTTAGACGAATTGAAAGCAACAATGGAAGAGCTTAATTCGATTTTAGCAGATTCTTCTAAGGTTTTGGCAATTATTAAAGAAGAATTATCGCAACTGAATGAAAAATATAGTGATGAAAGAAGAACGCTAATTTCAGATTTTGACGGTGATTTGGCTACCGAAGATTTGATTCCACGCTCACAAGTAGTTGTAATGCGGACTCATGAAGGGTACATTAAACGTGTAGATTTAGATGAGTATCAAGCACAACACAGAGGTGGTAAAGGTCGAATTGGAATTAAGGCTAAAGAGGGTGATTTCCCGGTTGAGTTATACTCTATGGGCTCACATGATCATTTACTCTTCTTCACAACAGCAGGAAGTATGTATTTCCTAAAAGCTTGGCAGATACCTGATGTTTCACGATATTCTAAAGGAACGCCATTGGTCCAACTCCTTCAAAAATTGGATGAAGGTCGGCAATCTAAAAATGAAAAAGTACTTTGTATGTTACCAGTAGCTAATCTAACTGGTGATGGGCATTATTTCTTATTTGCAACTAAAAATGGTATTGTTAAGAAAACTCGTTTAGAAGAATATTCTTCAAGGATACAAAGAGCTTGGGCTCGTGATCAAGGTTTTAGAGCTATTACTCTTAAAGAAAATGATGAATTAATAGGTGTAGACATATCAGAAGGAGATAGTCAGGTTATGCTTGCAACTAAGTTAGGAATGGCTAATCGTTTTTCAGAAGGTGAAGTTAGAATAGTTGGTCGTAACGGTCAAGGAGTAATAGGTATGCGTTTGAAAGAGAAAGATGAAGTTATTGGTATGACTTTAGTAAATGAAGAGGATATTTTGTTAACTATTACTGAAAAAGGTTATGGAAAAAGAGCTAGCGCAAGTAATTATCGTCTTACAAAGAGAGGTGCTAAAGGTGTTAAAAATATTAAAGTTGATGACAAAAGCGGTCATGTAATAGCTACTTTTACTCCCGGACAAGCAAATCAAATATTAGCAACAACTTCTTCTGGAAAGGTAATTCGTACACACATAGAAAGCATAAGACAAATTGCAAGAGTAGGTAGAGGTGTCAAGGTAATGTCAGTTGATGAAAAGGAAACAGTCGTGGCAGTAGCTTTACATGATGAAGAAGATGAGGAAAGAAATGTAGATCCTTCACCTAATGATGATATGCCTTGTTCAGAGTGTGATGAAGGTAAATTAGTTCTTGATGGAGACAAATATGTCTGTGGTACTTGTGGATTGATTAAGGATGCGTAAAATACCAGTAAAAGATATCCACATCGATTCTAATACTAAGTTGTCTGAACTGATTTCACAATTTGGTGATGCAGGTGGCTTTGTAGCAACAAAGATAGCTACGGCAACATCCATTCTTCAGGATATGCAAAAAGATAATTGTACAAAATTCATTTCGTTTCCAGCAGATATAATGGCAACAGGAACACGAGGGCTTCTTAGACAATTAATAGAACAAGATCATGTTGATGTTGTAGTTACTACTTGCGGTACTTTAGATCATGATATAGCTAGAATTTTAGCAGATTATTACCATGGAGATTTTGCTATGGATGACCAAAAATTGAGGGAAGAAGGAGTTAATCGTCTTGGAAATGTTTTAGTTCCAGATGATTCTTATGGGATTCCTATTGAAAAATGGATGCAACCTATTTTAGAAGAGTTATATGAAAAAGATAGTCGTTGGATTCCGTGGAAGATATGGCGCGAATTGGGCCTTCGTTTAGCCAAAGAAGATAATGGCTCTGAATCTTTTTTAGCAGCCTGTGCTCGAAAGAATGTTAAGGTATTTGTTCCAGGTCCTACTGACGGGGCAGTAGGTTCACAATTGTGGTTATTCTGGCAAGATCATAGAGATTTCACTTTAGATTTATTTGCTGAAGAAAATGAATTATCAGATATAGTTCATGAAGCTAAAGCTACTGGAGCTTTGATGGTTGGTGGAGGTATCTCTAAGCATCATACAATTTGGTGGAATCAATTTAGAGAAGGTTTAGATTATGCAGTTCAAGTAACTACTGCACCTGAATGGGATGGTTCTCTTAGTGGTGCTAGAGTTAGAGAAGCAGTTTCTTGGGGTAAAGTACAACCTAAGGCAAGGCGGATAACTGTTGAAGGAGATGCAACGGTAATGCTGCCATTGATTTTGGGGCCTTTATTGTGAGGGCTATAGTGCGTGGAGTTTCAAACTCATATGAAAAAGCCTTAGCATCGTTTTTTGGTAACGGCCCAACTGATTTAGAAGAAGCAAAGGCACAGCATTCAGCATATGTTTCTAAGTTGAGAGAATTAGGATTAATAGTTAGAGAATTAGATTCACACCCAGATTATCCAGACTGTTGTTTTGTTGAAGATCATGCCATTGTAGCTGGTGATTCTGCATTGATTACAAATGCTGGCCATGATTCTCGATTAGGTGAAAAAGAAGCAGTCATAGAGGCCTTAGAAGGAGATCTAAAGTTGGAATACATGGCTTCAGGAGGGCGAAT
>DASCSW010000085.1:0-3116 GCA_034399455.1 Candidatus Poseidoniia archaeon | reverse complement strand
AAAGCTCCAGATAGGAGCATTGCTACGGCTAGCAAGGCTATTCGCGAATTTCGCTTTTGAGTCATATTCATTGTCTCCGGAGAGCAAGTGCTCTCACTCGGGGTCCGTCGGAAAAGAGAGGGATTTATAAAGATTGGGAAAATGAATAAGGGGGCTTTTAGAGGCCTTTTATAGACGATAGAAGCCGTTTTATGAAACAAAAATTGCAGGCCTTAATGGCGAACTTTGATTTCCTTTTGCCACATGTCTAGACCTTGCCTTGTCAGCATTAACAACCGAAATTTCACAGTCAAAAATCTTACTAAAGAAGTCTATTGATGCTGACAATATTTCTTCTTCGTCAATTTGCAAACTGTACTTACTTTGCCAACCTGGCCCTAAAGAGGGAATGTCTCTCAATACCCATTTCTTCAAGAAATCTGCACCTAATTTCTTTGATTCAGGTGGTATATTTGGCATCACACTAGAAATAAGTTGATTCAATTTAACTTGGCCTCGGCCATCTGCTAGCTCACCGGCAGTATGGATTGCATTCCACTTCCATTCAGGTGCAACTATGAATACAATTTCTTTAGGATTGTCAATTCCAGCAATATTCAAAATAGCTCTAGTATCTTCTAAAGTTTGTTTAACTAAATCTTCACCTGTCACTAAAGTTAAATCAGGATCATGACCTTCTGGAAATGGTTGATTTAGGACAAAACCTTCTTCTCCACTAATAGACCAAGCCTCTTCAGCTGTATGTGGAACTACTGGAGCAATACCTCTCGTGACGATAGATATGTATTCTTTCAAAATATCTTGATGAGCCTCTCCTGTTCTCTGAAGATACCATTTGAAATATTGTGGAAGTTCAAAGAAAAGAAGGCGTGTGGAAGTTCTAAATTTGAGTCTCTCAGAAGCTGCATTGGCCTGATGAGAAACGCTTGCCATTACTTCACGGAACCAATCATCAACAGGATGTGGAATTGTTCGACCTTTACCTTTATTCTCTTTTACAAAAGACAACCAATTATTCAATTTTTTGCCTGCAGTTTCAGCAAAAGACAATTCCCAATTAGGATCATCTAAGCCTTCTCCGGCATTACATAGTGTAAAGCGAACAACATCGGCACCATATTTTTCATTCAATTCCTTAAGTGTGAAGAAATTGCCTTTAGATTTAGACATTTTTTCGCCATTGACAAGAACCCATCCATTAACTGCAAAACCTCTTGGCCAATTATTTTTCTCAAACATTGCAGTATGATTGAAAAGACTAAAGGCTAAATGGTTCTGAATCAAATCCTTACCGCTAATTCGTAAATCATATGGATACCAATAATTGAATTCATTACGCCATTTGAGTACTTCAGCTTGTGTTATTCCACTTTCTTCGGCTGCTAACTTAGTGTTTCCTTCACCAAATATAGCATCAAATAATGATTCTGTTAATTGTTTTTCATCCAATTCCTTCAAGTAATGAGCAACCGTATAGAAAGCCATGTAAATCGTTGAATCACTCAATGATTCTATAACCCAATTATCGTTCCATGGTAATCTTGTACCTAATCCTTTTTCTCGGACACAGGCCCAATTTTTCAACCATTGTAAAACATATTCAAATTGGGTTCTGGACTTAGAAGGATATAATTCCATAGATGAAAGAGCCTCTTCGGTTTTCTTAGTCCAATCTTCACTACTATATTCTAAGAACCATTGATTATCTACAATTTTGACCATACAATCAGCAAGCCATCTCGATTGAACTGGACCTGTGAGCTCATAATAAATTTCAGCTTGTCCCTTTCCAACCAATTTGTTCTTAACTATCTCTCGAGCTTCTTCAACTGCTTTACCTGCCACATATTTTGTGGATTCTAGCATGATGCCGTGATTGAAACTATGCATGTACAATTCTTGCTTAGCTTTATCCAACTTATTTCTGTCAGTTTGATTTTTAACTCCCAAATCTGCACAGAGTTTAGGTGCTGGAAGTGTACCCATTTCTCCTGAATCTAAAATTGGAATCGGTTGAATTTGTTTTACTTCTTCAAAATCTAACCCCCAACTTTTACAATCTGAACTAGAATTCTGTAGATCTACCAAACCTTGGTAATCATCTGGAGAATCACTAGGAACTGAAGTGACAATTCCAGATCCAATTGAGGCATCGCAAAATTTTGAAGGCAAGACAATTACTTCTCTATTAATCTGAGGTGCAACAAATTTTTGCCCAACTAAACTACGCCCCTCGACTTCTCCTAATTCTTCTACTTCATGCCCTTGTAATCTTAACTTTTGAGGCATTTTCTGTGACATAACCCATACTTCATCACCTACTTTGGCCTTGACATAACTACCTTCACCATCAACCCAAATATTAGTTTGACCAAAAACTGTTTCAGGACGCAAAGTTGCTGCTACAAGTGAATATTCTTCTCCCTTAAATTTCAATAAAGTATATTCTTGAGGGGTTTCACCTTCTCCAGACAATCTATCATGGTCACCAACAACAGTTTCTCTCTTAGGACACCAAACAACTGGAAAACTACCTTTAATCAAATATTCTTTAGCTAATAATTGATTAAATTGCCAACGTATAAAATTATCATAAGGAGGATTCAAATTAGTTGTAATGAAACTACGTCTCCAATCTACAGAAGCTCCAAATTCTTTCAAATCTTGAATTGCTTTTCCTGGGAAATATTTTGTCCATTCCTCCGGTTTTGAAAATTTTTTGATAAGTGTGTCACTCAGTCCCATTTGTTTCAATGCTTTAATTTGAGTCTCTTCACCTTCCTTAACTCTTTGAGCTGCGGCGACGATTGGTGTGCCAGTGCAATGAAATGCAAAAGGGAAAAGTACATTTTTATTCTTCATCCGTTGATATCTAGAAACCATATCTGCTCGGAGGTAAGTGAATGCATGACCTAGGTGCAAATATCCATTCATGTAAGGATACGGACAATTTACGAAATACTTCTCTTGATCTTCCTTAGGCTCTGATTCAAAGAGCTTCGCTTTCGCCCATTTTTTTTGCCACTTTTTCTGTAAAGCCTTTGGATTCACATATTGCGAAAGGAGGGACCCTTAAAAAATTAGACAAAAAGTGTTGGTTGGAGTGAAAATATATG
>DASCSW010000084.1:0-3241 GCA_034399455.1 Candidatus Poseidoniia archaeon | reverse complement strand
GGAAATCGTGCTTCTTTTACGTGGAGCTGCCGAAATTGTCACGCCCCCTGCTACTTCAGTCCCCCTTTCCGGAGAGGCTATGGGCATTGTTGAAAGACATTCAAATGCAGATATCTTAATTGAGGGTGAGAAAATTGTAGCTATTGGTAAAAATATAGAATCTGAGGTTGCTGAAGTTATTGATGTAAAGGGTAAGGTAATAATCCCAGGATTTGTAGATCCACATACACATTTAGTATGGTCTGGTTCTAGAGAACATGAATTGGAATGGAAACTTCAAGGACGTAGTTATCAAGAAATATTAGCCGAGGGCGGTGGAATTTTACGTACTGTTAAAGAAACAAGAAATTCAGAAGAGTCTGCATTACAACAGGAATCTTTAATTCGTTTTAAAAACGCAATTAGGCACGGTAGTACAACTATTGAGATTAAATCAGGATATGGCCTTGAAGAAGAAACAGAGTTAAAACAATTAAGAGTGGCTAATTGGTTAGGTAATTTGGGTTTTGCAGAAACGGTAGTAACATTTATGGGGGCTCACGCTTTACCTGAAGACGTTGATCGTAGAACTTATATTTCTGAAATAATTAACATGTTGCCCGAGGTTAGGAATTTAGCCGATTTTTGTGACGTTTTTTGCGAAGAAGGGGCTTTTACTGAAGATGAATCTAGACATGTTCTTCAAGCCGCACTAAAACAGGGTTTTGGTCTAAAGATTCATGCAGACGAGTTTGGAGATACTGGTGGCGGTCGCCTTGCAGCTGAATTAGGTGTTGTTAGTGCAGATCATCTAGCAGGTTCAACTATTGATACAATTGTTGGATTGAGAGAAGCTGGGACAATTGGCGTTCTTTTGCCTGGCACTCCTTTTGCCATACTTTCAGATCATTTTGCACCAGCAAGAAAAATGATAGCCAATAATCTGCCTATTGCTTTAGCGACAGATTGTAATCCTAATTGCTATACTGAATCAATGCAGTTAGTACAGCAATTAGCAGTTTTTAGGATGAAGATGACGCCTGCTGAAGCCTTAATAGCTTCAACAATAAATTCAGCTTTTGCTATAGGAAAATCAGATAGAGGATGCATTGCTGAAGGTTGGCGTGCAGATATTCTTGTTTGCGACATACCTGATTATCGTCATTTAACTTATCATTTTGGTAATAACCATGTTGAAACTGTAATTATAGGTGGCAAAGTTGTAGATGCCTGAACCAATTAAGAGAGCCGGTAAGGCACTTTGGAATGTTTCCTTGTATACTCTTTCAATACCTGAAAGATATTTACGAGGTTTGACTGCATTAACAGGAGGGATGTTGAAAGAGACAACTGATTTAGTTGTCCCCGATTTTGTACAAGATACTAATAGTTACAATATATTTGTTGGTAATCTTTTACGCTTTGCAGTAGAAAATGTAGGTGGTGTAGAGGGTTTATATGATGAAGAAGGCCTTGATGAAGAATATGCAACACGTAAGGTACTTGGGAATGCTATTGAAGGTATTGGTATTGCAACAGTACATGCCTCACCTCTTTGGATATTTGCTTTTTTTGCAGATTCAGTGAAGGGAGGCCAAGCCTATCTTGAAAGATTGAGTGATGAATTAATTGAGAAAGGATACATCGAATCTGAAAAGGCATCAAAGTCTTTGGAAGAACTTCTTGAAGGAATTGAGAGAACGGCAAATAGTTTTGCTCAAAATATAGATACACCCCCTCTTTCTAAAGGAGAAATAGTTAGTAATATTGGTGAAATTCGTGAATCAATTAGTGAGCTTTGGAATAGTACTGGAAAAGCATTAGAGGATGTTACAGAAGAGGTTGGAAATATTATGCAAGAATTCATAGATACAGCCAATGAAGAGGATCAATCTTTTTTAGAATTAGGAGGCGTTATGACGTTGCAGGCGACGGCACGAGCTAAGAATGCAGCAGGTATGTTAGTCACAGCACCACAGGTTGCTGCAAGGATGTTATCAGAGAATATATTGGGATATTACAAAGACACACTTTTAGACATACACGAACATGGTTATGCAAGAGTTGCAGGTGATGTAATAGAGCCTTATGGAGATGCAATTATGAAGCAATTTAGTGTGGATAATGAAACTTGGACGGAGAAGCTTTTCCGAGGTTCTGCAAATAGTTTGCAACGTATTTTTGGAATGCAAACCTCCAAATAGTAGCCTAAGGAAGAGGTAGAGCTGGACTTGGCCGGGGAGCTAGACGTACCCTGTAACCCTCAACCGCCTTTAGAGGGGGCGACAACTGGTGGCGGCGCACCCAGTGGGCTGTCTAATCCGCATTTTAACTGAGATATCCTGTCCCTCGGGGTTGCAGGTGATTGCAGAGATTTACCGGAGGGTGGATTTCGAATCTTCATCATGGAAACCGGGTCAGGCCCGGAAGGGAGCAGCCTCACCGTGGACTTCCGACGCTCGAGTGGGTCGCGGGGTTGAGAAGGAATGTGGTGTCTGACAATCCGCCAGGACGACAACATCAGTGGTCTGGCACTTTTTTACTGATACTTTTTAACCATTTCTGACCTGGTTTCCATTCAGTAAACATAGTCATAATCATTCCTAAAATAGTTAGAAATGAACCAATCCAAACTAGAATTATACCAGGTATTTCTCTTACAGTAATTGTGGCACTTTGTTCACCATCAACATCTTGTGTAACTTTATTTAGTGTAATATACAAGTCCCGATGAATTTGGTGTTTGAGATAAATTTGTGTGGTTTCCTGTCCAGCATCCGTCTGTTTTGTGATTTGGTCATCAATTAGCACGTTATCGTCGTTTTCTACTAATATGATGAAAGCAGTACACTTTGGGACGCAAGCCATCATATCAGGTCCAGAGTTCATTGTAACTTCCTCTAGCTCCAGGATAAAATCACCAGCCAGTTTCCGTTCCCCTTCTTGTAGAGTTATACTATTTTCGGTCCCCAACCCATACGAAAGACAATATCCGATTAGAATCAACATTATTCCCAAGTGTGCAGTATATGGCCCCCAAGTTCTGAGCATAGGTAGGAGTTTTTTAGTTCGATATTTCCACATATATCTAAAAATAGAATATCCGCAAACAAAAGCCCAAGGAAGCATAGCCCCCACCATCCATTCACTTCCGTTAGTCATAAATGCATATATTATGCTAAAAATAGTGGCAAGCACAACAACAAGTAAGATATTTTTCAATTCGAAAAAGGGTCTCAGAGTATGTATTGTAAAAATTGCT
>DASCSW010000083.1:0-3307 GCA_034399455.1 Candidatus Poseidoniia archaeon | reverse complement strand
TTACCAAGGGCCCAGCCTTTGACAGTCTTTGCTAAAACTACAGTAGGTTGTCCCTTGTGTTCTGTAGCTTCTTTGTAAGCTGCAAAAAGTTTTGTAGAATCATGCCCCCCTCTTCTTAATTTTGTTAAGGCCTTATCATCTAAGTGTTCAACTAATTTTTTCAACTCAATTTCAGGGCCAAAGAAGTTTTCTCGTATGTAGTCACCTGTTGATGCAGCTAGTGTTTGATAATCTCCATCTACTGTAGTATTCATTTTACGCAAGAGGTGTCCCATCTCATCTTTTTGTAGTAATTCGTCCCAGTCTCTACCCCACAGAACTTTTAGAACATTCCATCCAGATCCTCTGAAAATAGCTTCTAGTTCTTGTATAATCTTACCATTTCCTCTAACAGGGCCATCTAATCGTTGAAGATTACAATTTACTACAAATGTTAGGTTATCTAATTTTTCTCTGTGGGCTAAATGTAAAGCGTGTAAAGTTTCAGGTTCATCACATTCACCATCACCTAGGAAAGCCCAAACGCGGCTATTCGAAGTATCAGCAATACCTCTTTCTTGCAGATATCTTAGAAATCGTGCATGATAAATTGCATTTGTAGGACCTAGTCCCATAGATACAGTAGGAAATTCCCAAAAATCGGGCATTAATCTTGGATGTGGATAACTAGATAGTCCTTCCGCAAAGGCTTCTCTTCTGAAATGATCTAAATTATTTTCATCTAATCTACCCTCCAGATAGGCACGGGAGTAAATTCCAGGCGATGCATGTCCTTGGTAATAGATAAAATCACCAATACCATTGTTTTTGCCTTTAAAGAAATGGTGAAAGCCTACTTCATACAAGCTTGCAGCAGAGGCATATGTTGAGATGTGCCCCCCTAATCCTGCATAATTCTTGTTTGCTTTTGAAACCATCATTGCAGCATTCCAACGAATAATTCTTCTTATTTTTTTCTCGATAATTTCGTCACCAGGATATTCAGGTTCAGATTCTGGAGGAATACTATTGACATATGGGCTATTTGTCATTAGAGGAATTGCAATATTTCTATCTCTAGCTTCTCTAATTAATGTTTGGAGCAAGTATCTAGCTCTTTCTTCGCCTTTCTGTTCAATAATTGAATCTATAGAATCAATCCATTCTTCTGTTTCTTGAGGATCTCTATCTGGTAATTGTTGTCTGTATCCCTTTTTCATAATTTTATACCATTTTTTTTGTAACTTAATTGTGGCTATATTAGATAGACTGGAATATATTACTTAGTTTGTGCACTTTCCGATTAATATTCTTCATTTTTCCAAAAACATATCCCATTAATAGTGGGAGGAAAACAGTAGCTTCACCCCAGACCATTATTTCATCCATTTTTTGTTCGTTTTTCCCCCAAGATATAGCTTCTTTAAGGGTAGAACCAGATAACCCTCCATCTCTCATATCGGCAGTGCTTATCTGTATTCCAAATGAGTGTTTTTCTACCTCCAATCCAAGCATTTCAGCCATTATTACTGAGTCTTGAGAATAATTCTTTGGTACGCCACCTCCAACAACAATAATTCCCGAGCTTCCACATTCACTTTTCATTAAAGCTATTTCTCTAATATCTTTTATTGAGTCAATCGAAGTGTTATTTTCTTCAGTTTGGTTCATTGCCAATCCTATTCCTATAGAACAATCGTTAATTGCAGGAATAAAGATGGGTACCTTATGTTCAAACGCAGTCTGCATAACACTCTCTTGGACATTTTCTGCTTTGGATAACCACCTACCACAAATTTCCATGAACTGGCGACTCGAGTAATTTCCAGGAGGGCAATCTTCTGCTATTTTTTTAAAAGTCAAATCAACTTGTCGTAGAGCAATTTCATCAAGGAGATGATCGTATACTCTATCAATGAACAAGTCCTGAAGTTCAGCATCGTTCAGATTTGTTTTGCATTTGTAGTGTTTATGGCCTAGAGTTTCTAACATGTCTTGTTCGAATAAGGCTCCAGTACAAACTAGAGCATCAACACAATTAGCTTTGATCGCATCTATAGTTATTTGTCTTAGGCCTGCACTAAAAATGCTTCCAGAAAGAGACCAAATTATTGCATTATCAGTTTGTAGTTTATCATGGTAAAGCTTTGCCGCTTCACCTATATTCCTTGCTTCAAAGCTTGAATCAGCAAATGAATCTAGCAATCTAGTGATATCAATATTTTCTAGTTCAATTTGTTTAACTTCCTTGTTAAGAAGTTCTTTTTTTCTAGAATTTTGTTTTTTTGAGAGTTTACCTTTTGGGATATCAGGTATTTTATTTTTTCCCATTCTATATTCCTTCTGTCGATACTAGTTTATTTTTTTCTCTTATTTTTAGGGCATTAATTTTAAGGGTTTTTAATCTATTTAGTAGTTCTTTATCATTAGTGGCAATAATATTTCCTTCCTTTGCAGCCTCAACCAACATATCATCAGCATAACCGTTTCCAATATCTGTAATCTCCAGTTTTTGACATAGTTTCAATGCAGTTTTTGCTTCCTTGGTATCTAGTTTTTCCAATTCAGCAATAACACAGGTAGGGATTGAGATTTTAGATCCAGGTACCGCTTCCAATATAGCTTCTCTAAAATCAGGTCCTCCACTAAATGTCCATAAAATTATATTGGTATCTACTAAGACGTTTTTCATTCCTGTATAATTCCATACCCAATTAAGTGCCATTTTCCATCAACTCTTCTACTAAGGGCTATTCTTTGCCCTATTGGAGCGCAAACAGGGATTGACAAATTAATATCCACTATATCTTCTTTGACAGTAATTGGAATTCCAACAGTGGTTCTAGTTCCTACTGTTATCATTAATGGTTCTTTTGTTTTAAGTTCACCCATATCTTGGACGTTTTTTGTTCCTACTACTCTATCTAATAATTTTGTTTGAACACTGAATTTTTCCCATACAGGAGGTAGTGTTCCTGGTTTCCCTATAACATTTCCTATTAATGAATCTGATTTTGTCATAGCCGGGTCAAGACTAGTTCCAATTGCAACTAACCCTCCAGGTCCTAAAGATTCTCTAGAGACACCACTGTGCAAACTGTTAACTTCTGTTGTTATTGGTTCAAGTCCCTTCTTGGTGGTTCTTCCTGGTCTTATTTCTATTTCATCTCCTACATTAATTTTACCAATGCTAACAGTACCTCCCAATACTCCTCCTTTTATTTTCTTTGGAAGGGTTCCAGGTTTGTTTATATCAAAAGATCTGGCAATATTCATATTGAAATCATTCTTCAAATCCTTATTAGGTGTAGAGAAGAGTTCCTCGATA
>DASCSW010000082.1:0-3321 GCA_034399455.1 Candidatus Poseidoniia archaeon | reverse complement strand
TACAATGTATTCGATGTTATATTTTGGTATGGAGAAGATGTTACTGACCGTACCTTTCTAGAAAGATTAGAAATAACAAAATTCTTTGGAAATAGAGAAATTAATACATTTACAAAGAAAATGGCTGATCAAGGAAGAAAAGATGGATGGGAAGGGTTTATTCTGAGACAAGCTGATGATAGTATAACATTCACAATGAATGGGAAACCAAAACGGAAGGGTTCATACAAATTCAAATTTATTGAAACCACTGATTGTATAGTTGCAAGAGTCTGTCCTGGTTCTGGAAAACATGAAGTTAGATTTGCAAGATTTAGATTATATCAATACGAAAACAGTCCATTTTTCGATGAAGCTGTTCTTGTAGACTGTGGATGGGCTGGAGGTGGACGTTTAGGCGAAGAAAATATGGATAATTTAACTTCAGAATTAATTGAAAAAGGATACAAATTAGAAGATACTGAACTAAATGAAAAAGATTGGTTTGCTGTTGAACTAGAATATCAAAGTAGACAAGAAAGAAACGACAAAGGACAATTATGCTTTGAATTCCCAATAATCATAAGAACTAGAGATGATAAACCACTAAACGAGTGTGAAGTCTAAAGGTCCTTCAAAGATACTTCTTTCTCTTCTCCTGTTTCTAAATCTTTAACTTTAATCATTTTACGTGACCATTCATCAGGAGCAAGCAAAACTAAACGCCTTGCGCCAATACGTTCTGCATGTTTAAAAGCCCATTTTATTTTTTTATCTTCTAAAACCAAATCAACTGTTCGATTTGCCAAACGCAATGAGGCTGCGACCCTAACTGCAATATCTCGTAAATCTTGATTTAATGGGAGAACTATATCATCTACACCACTTATTAATTCAGGAATTAAACCTTTCTCTGAAAGCAATTCCATAATCACCATATCTCCGAAACCAAAACCGGTTGCAGGCAAATCTTTACCACCTAAAGTAGAAAGAAGATTATCATATCTACCTCCTCCACAAATTGCTCTGAATTTACCTTCTCTATCATGAGCTTCAAAAACTGACCCTGTATAATATGCAAGACCTCGAACTATCGAAGCATCAAATTCAACCCACTCAGACATACCATATGAATCAATTAAATCAAATAAAATATTTAATTCTGAAATAGCTGAACTGTTATTATCTAAAGATTTATTCAAACTTCCCATATCCTTAATTCCAAGAACAGATTGAATCTTTGATATGACTGTATCTGAATGCCCTAGTTCTGATAATTGTTCTTTGATTACTTCTGAAGAAAGTTTATCCATTTTGTCTACTATAATGCAAGTTTGAGCAAATAAATCTCCTTCAACGCCTAAAGATCCTAAAACTTCCTCCAAAACTTTGCGACTACTAATACGAATTACAATATCATCTGGCGTTAAACCCAATTCTTCAAAAAAAGTAACGATAACTGATATTAATTCGGCATCTGCAGATATTTCAGTTGTTCCCCAAATGTCAACATTCCATTGGTAATGTTCTCTTCCTCTACCTTTCTGAGTACGCTCATAACGCCAACATTGTGGAATTGAAAACCACTTGATTGGCATTGGCAAACTACCTGCTTTAGCCATAACCATACGTGCCAATGAAGGTGTCATTTCAGGACGTAATGCAACCTTACGCTCTCCTTTATCTTGGAAATTATACAATTGTTTGGTTATTTCTTCTCCCTGTTTCCTTGTATACAATTCTTCATGTTCTAAAACTGGAGCATCATATTCTTCAAAACCATGCAAAAGTGATGCTGCCATGAAATTGTCAAATAACCAATTTCTCAATCTCATATCCTCTGGATAAAAATCCCGAGTACCGCGAACGCCCTGAGTCACACTAGGTTATCGAAGGCAGATGTTAAGTGCTTTGGGCAGGCACAAAGTTATAGAACTACTTCAATGGGAGGCTAATGAGTACACCTGAAAAAATCAAAGATTTAGAGGAAAAACTCAAAAATGTTTCTCGTGGAGATCCTGTTAGAATAGAAAAACAGCATAACGCAGGAAAAATGACTGCACGGGAACGAATTACAACATTATTAGATTCAGAATCATTTATTGAATTAGATGCTTTAGTCAAACATAGAAGCTCCAATTTTGGATTAGAAAATAAAAAACCAGAAGGTGATGGGGTAGTTACGGGACATGGAACCATAAATGGTAGAACTGTCTATGTATTTGCCCAAGATTTTACTGTATTTGGTGGAGCTTTAGGTGAGGCCCATGCTCAAAAGATTTGCAAAGTAATGGATATGGCTGCAAAAACAGGATGTCCAATAATTGGTCTTAATGACTCTGGAGGGGCAAGAATCCAAGAAGGTGTTGTAAGTTTAGGAGGGTATGCGGAAATATTCTACAGAAATGTGAGTTCTTCAGGAGTCATACCTCAATTTTCCTTAATCCTGGGGCCGTGTGCAGGAGGTGCAGTTTACAGCCCTGCAATGACTGACTTCACGCTGATGGTCAAAGATACTAGTCACATGTTTATCACCGGACCTGATGTAATCAAAACTGTAACACATGAAAATGTAACATTCGAAGATTTAGGTGGAGCAATGACTCACAACTCATTATCTGGAGTTGCTCATTTAGCTGCTGATTCAGAAGAAGATGTGTTCGATTCACTAAGAGAATTAATTGGTTTTATCCCTCAGAATAATGCAGAAGGACCTCCAATTGTTGATTACCAAAAAGAAGAAATAGATATGATTAAAGATTTAGATTCTATAATTCCAAATAACTCTAACGAACCTTATGATATGCGTAATGTAATCAATTTAATATTTGACGACCCTTTATTTGAATTACAACCACATTGGGCTAAAAATATACTTACAGGTTTTGCAAGATTAAGAGGTCATCCTGTTGGAATTGTAGCAAACCAACCATCTGTTTTAGCAGGTTGCTTAGACATAGACGCTTCGACAAAAGCTGCTAGATTTGTAAGGTTTTGTGATGCCTTTAACATACCTCTCGTAACCTTTGTTGATGTTCCTGGATTTTTACCTGGAACTGAACAAGAGCATGGAGGAATTATTAGACATGGAGCAAAATTACTCTACGCTTTTTCAGAAGCATCTGTTCCTAAATTAACAGTAATAACCAGAAAAGCCTACGGTGGCGCCTATGATGTTATGTCATCAAAACATATACGCGCAGATTTGAATGTTGCATGGCCAACTGCTGAAATTGCAGTTATGGGTTCTGAAGGTGCTGTAAATATTATTTTTAGAAAGGAAATAGGCGAATCAGAGGATCCTGAGAAAAAACACCGCGAATTAACTAAAGAATACAAAGA
>DASCSW010000081.1:0-3482 GCA_034399455.1 Candidatus Poseidoniia archaeon | reverse complement strand
TTGAAACGACTTAGACTTACATCATTTTCAAGTTGTTCAACTAAGTATTCAACTACAAGTTCCATTAATTCATCACGATCTTCACTATTTGTTATCGAACTGAAATCTGCCGTCATGAAGACTAATTTGAAATCCTCTTCAGTTCTAATTGATGAAATATTGTAATCGTCTGGTGCTCCAGAACTGAATACTTTTTCAAATCCAGACTTTGGATTAATATCATCAGCAAAATCAGAAGAAATTGCATCTGCATCATATTGTACACCATCTGAGATAGGATCATCATCTACACCTTGCAATACAGCAGGAGTAGTTCTGTCGTGATCAACATAAGTAACTCCGAAATAATCATATTCAAAATCACCTTCGCTACGTTCTCCGTCTGCAGTGTTAAAATCGTATAGAATATCTTGTCCGATAGCCCATAAGCTTCCTCCACCTTCAAGGAAATCAGCAACATTTTCTTTATCATTGTTTGTAAATGTGATATCTGTATCTCCGCTTTGATAGTCTGTTCCACAAGCCCAGATAATCAAGCTATATTCGCTAAGAGTATCATAATCAGGAGCATCTTCTCCACTGTTTACTCTAATAATATCATATCCCATTTCCGTAGTCATATTGTCTAATGAATTAACGTAATAACTATCGGTTTCAGTTTTTAATCCTCCATTATTGTCACTATTGTCGTCATCCAATAAAAGAATTGGAGGATAGGCGACATCAATATCTTCTTCTTCTTCGTTATTTTCTTCGTCTGATTCTCGAATTTGTTCTTCTTCATCTACAATTACTTTGATAGTATGTGAACCTCCAACAGTTCTCCAGTCTATTTCAGCATCAGCAGTATTACTTCCAGGAACAGTGATACTTTCCTTTCCGATATAATTTCCATCCCAGTAAAAGCTAACATTGGTAGTCACGCTTACCAATCCACTAGCTCCACCATCATTGGCAATTTCAGCAGTAATCGTTATTGTATCACCACCAGTAGGCGAATTGTCGCTAAATGTTATCTCATTTATTGATAAATCAGGGTCACCTTCATCAGCTATTGTATTCATAGCAGATAGTGGCAACATTAGTATAGCTAGCAAGAAAGCAGTTAGTTTACGTGACATAGTCGCTCTAAACTTGGTGAAACGAACTTGTTATAAAAGATACGTTTACACCCTACGGGTGTATTTCTTGTGCTTTAATTTTGGGTGATTATCCAAAGGTTTTGTTTCCCTTTCTTTCCATGTTTCATCTATTTTTGGAAAATAAACGCAATTATTTCCATTGACTTTATCAGGCACTAATGTCATATCAATTACATCAGCTTTTTCCATTGCTTCTTCATAAATTCCAGCACCTCCAATAAACCAAATATCACCTTTGCAAGTTTGTAATGCATCATCGATATTTCGGAAACATTCTACATCTTTTATTGAACTTCTAGTTATCACTATATTCCGGCGTTCAGGAAGTGGTTTTATTGGTAAAGATTCCCAAGTTTTACGCCCCATGATGATAGTATTGCCGGTTGTCAATCTTTTGAATCGTTTTAAGTCTGCAGAATAATGCCACGGTATGGTATTATCTTTTCCAATAATACCTTCTGGAGAAACTGCAACCAAAATTCCTTTCATACGGCGACCTTAAACGGAATGAATGGTTTTGGATTATAGTTTTCTAATTTAAATTTTGAAATTATGGTATCTGTATCTGCATCAAGCAAATTCATTACGTCATCCAATGTTTTGATGCTTGGATCAATTTTTAATTCAGGTAATTTACCAACATTTCTTGTCAGTTGTTCTTGAAGTCCAGGAATATGATCATATTCTGCCATAGAACCATCCGCTTTTTTTGTGTAAATATGAGCATCAACTAGAGTATGTCCAAATGTTCCTACTTTCATTCCAGATAAGTGTGCAAATAAGTGTAATAAAAATGAATATCCTGCAATGTTGTAAGGTACGCCTAAAGCAACATCACAACTTCGTTGAGTTAAATGAACACAAAGCCTTGGTTCATTGTTTTTGTCATATTGAACATTAAAGATAAACATTAGATGACAAGGAGGCAAACCACTAGTTTGAGCGTTACCCGGTGCCCATGCCGTAATCACCATTCGCCGACTATTTGGATTCTTTTTGAGTGTATCTAAAACATAACGTACTTGGTCATTGTATTTTTGTTTCCCATGTATTGGAAATTTCCTCCAAAAATTACCGTATGCACTAGGTACATAACCTTCATCATCAGCCCAGTAATCCCAAAATTTACAACCGTGCTTTTTTAATAGTCCTATGTGCAAGTCTCCAGACAAAAACCACAGATTTTCTATAACTATATTCTTCCATGATATTTCTTTTGTTGTTAAAAGTGGAAATCCTTCATTAAGGTCGATTGAGTAATTGATATTGAAAGCCGAGATTGTATCGACCCCAGTCCTATTTTCTTTCCTAGTTCCTCGGTCTAAAACTTCCTGTACTAAGTCCAAGTATTGTTTCACATGCACCTAGTAGAAAGGGGCCATAAAGCGTTACTCTGCATTCGTTAATTATATATAAATTAGTGTATTGTGTAATGAATGCCTTTTCGTATAATTGACCATGAATCCAATGAGATTTTGCTTGACTCCCCACACGTATCAGATTTGATAGAATATATTGATAAGAATTCGGAAGAGTATGTGGTCAAAGAACTAAGTATATCTTAAAATTAAAGGCTTAACCAGTTACTAGTATTTCTATACTTTCAGCGAGAGCTATATCATTATCAGTTACACCATCAACATCAGGTGTAGTAGAGGTTATAGTTACACCAGATCCTTTAATATGAATTTCAGGATAATGACTTAATTCACTTGCAATACTGGCGACATGTTGTACAAACGTTGCAGCAGATTCAAAACTATTGAAACTGAATTGCTTTTGAATTTGTCTACCGGATAGCGTTGAAGTCCCCATATCATTGTAGTTCCAATCATCAAGGCCATTCAATGATTTTTCAACATTTTCATCGCTTAATAAATCAGCCATAGCAGCTTATTCTACGTTCCTATTTACAGGTTCCCACCTTACTTATAAACTATTTTCAAATGGAATATCGTGTTGCCTTCAGAAAGAATACCAAATTTTGGGTTTGCTTTTAGAAAAGATTTCCCTTATTTTACAATCTTTGGTCTTATTTTTTCTTTATGTCTTATATTTTATTCACAAGGGATAATTAATGAGATTCTACAAGAACATTCCGATAATATTTCAATTACAGAACCATCAGTATGTGTAGCTGGCGAAGAATGTAAAATAATCTTTGAATTTTCAGATTTATCAATCTGGATTCTTATATCTCTAGTGTATGCTATTTTTCTTATAGTATTCTTTCTTCTGCCATTATCTCTTTATTTTAGAGGATTAGCAAAGTGGGAATGGGATCCTACTGAGGTTGTTTTCTGGTTGCTTGTTACTAAAGGATTTTCTATGTTCCTTACC
>DASCSW010000080.1:0-3513 GCA_034399455.1 Candidatus Poseidoniia archaeon | reverse complement strand
TTCACTATCGAAATGGTTACAATTAACTAAGCTACAAAAGTTCCAAACTCACGGCAGAATACACAAGGTCCATTTCCTCCGGATGGTTCACCGCATGAAGGACAGTCTGAAATTTTAGGCGGTGGTGGAACATTTTCTCTTATTTTTTCCATACCATTCACTAAAGAATGACGTGTACCAGGTTGTTTATTCTCTAATTCCATAACTATCTTTCTGAAAAAATTCCGTTGAGCTTTACCTGCATATGGGCAATCGCCATCATGGAATTCCATTCCTTTCAAAATGGCATAAAGGTATACTTCTTGTTCGGGTAATCTTCTCAGAGGTAATAATCGAGGTACGAATCCATTCTGTACATATTTATGTGGTGCCATTCGATTCATTCTCGAAACATCCCCTCTAGAATGATTCATGAGTATTGTTTGGGAAAAATCATCTAGATTGTGGCCAAGAACCATACAATCAACATTTGCGTTACGTGCCATTTGGTTGAGAGATCTGCGTCGTAAAATACCACAGGGAGAGCACGGTGAGGCTTCAGGAGGTTTAGTTACTAATAATTCTCCAAGACTCATACCTATTAATTGTTCAAAAGAAAATATTTTAATTGGTATATTTAATTTATCACATGCATTTTTTGCACAATTTAGAGATTTCGCTCTGTAATTTTCTATACCTTCGTCCACAGAGAGTCCTATGATTCCAATTTCTCTTTCATTGCAATACATATTGAGAATACTAAGTGCTACAGTTGAATCTTTGCCCCCTGAAAGTCCGATTCCAATTTTTTTTATGTCCATATTTGAATTATTTATCAATTCATTAATTTGTGTTCTTAGTTCTTTTATTGCATTTTTTTCGAAAGAACGGAAAAAACATTTTTGACAAAGTACTTCACCTGAATAACGTCGGCTGATGACGGGTCGGGTACTGCAAGATTTACAAGCCACAAATGAGCATACATACTACTTTATATCCTTTCAATGCTACCGAAACTATGACGCACTTTTGACGCGATAATAAGAATTAATAAAATATTATGACAACTTAATTGGGTCAAAAAACATTAGGTTTATATAGTAGGTTCTTATGGGAATGATATTATGGCACCACTTGGACCTCTTACCACAAACAGATTAACCGTACGTTTGGACCCTGAAAGGGCTGCCAGAATTGAATACTGGGCTACGGAAAATCCATTGAGAATCAAATCTTATAACCAATTGATACAGGAAGCATTAGATGAATATTTAGACAGACACACAGTTTCGCCTACTCATGATTCCCTAACTGTAAAAATACCTCAGAAAGTAAGAGAAAAATTACATGACTTACAAGAAGATGGTTATGGCAATATTGATCAAATCGTTTCTGAAGCTCTTTTACAGCATTCCACTTCAAAATACCGAGAAGAGAAAGATTATCAATTTCTTCGTAATGAAGTTAACACAATAGCTAATAGAAGAAAAATGGTCTTTTCAGATTATGGTGGTGATTAATATGATGGATAGGTTGGAAAGCTTTGATTCTAGTGATTTGATGGAATTTATAACTCCGCCAAAAATTAAATTAATTGGGAGCGGTGGTGCAGGAAATAATATTTTAGATAGATTATATAGTACAAGAATAGATGGCGTGGAAACTATTGCACTTAATACGGATGCAAATCATTTAAGTAAGTGTAAAGCACATTCAAGGAAAGTATTGGGTGCAAAAATTACCCAGGGGAGAGGCACTGGCGGAGACCCTCATTTGGGAAAACGTTGTGCTGAAGATGATGAAGCCTCTTTGAGAGAGAAAATAGACGATGCAGATATGGTCTTTGTTATTGCCGGAATGGGTGGAGGAACTGGAACAGGAAGTGCACCAGTCGTTGCAAAATATGCTATGGAAACTGAAGCATTAGTAATAGGTGTAGCAGTTTTACCCTTCAAGGAAGAAGGACTACCAAGAAGGAAAATAGCATTACAAGGTTTATCTGAACTTAAAAAGAATTGTCATTGTGTAATTGAATTAGATAATGAGAATCTAAATGAATTGACTAATGGAGACTGCCCAATGAAAAGAGCTTTTGATGTGATGTCTGACTTAGTAACAAGAACTGTTAGATCATTGTCCGAGGTAATAACGGAACCATCAACAATAAATGTTGATTTTGCAGATTTAAGAAAGATTATTGAAACTGGAGGGAACGCTAAGGTATTGTATGGTGAGTCTGATAATTCAGATCCAGGTAGTGTCTTAGATTCATTACTAGGCAATCCCTTGCTCGGAACACATTATCAAGGTGCAGAAGCGGTAATGCTACATATAACTGCAAAGAGTGAATTTTCATTGAATAATTGTCATGAAGTTCTTGCTGCATTAAAGCTGGAATTATCTGAAGATGTTAATCTGATATGGGGTCTTCGAACAGATGATTCTATGGATGCTAATGTCAAAGTTGTGATGCTTGTTGCAGCTATACCTGATAGCAATTTAGATGTTGAAAAAAAAAGTGAAGAAATGATCCCCCTTCTTGGCGAATCAGTTCAAATGATTAATTGATAATTATCACACCTTCGTTCGCTACAAGCTTTGCTATCTAAGCAAGGCTTGTGGCCCCATTTAATTTTCTTCGATATCTTCAGGTTCCATAACCATTATGTCTTTTAGATGTCTATATTTCTCATCATAATCTAAACCATATCCTACAACAAATTCAGGTGGAATCTCAAATCCAACATAGTCTACTTCAAAATCTAGCTTAGCCACTTCTTTTTTGAACAAGATAGTTGCAACAGATACAGATTTTGGTCCTGAATTTCTTAATCGTTTGACTAAGAAATTGATAGTAAACCCAGAATCTATAATATCTTCAACAATGATTACATCTCTTCCATCAATATCTGCTGATATGTCTTTTCTAAATTTTATGGTTCCTGTTGAGGAATCACCTTCATAGCTGCGTATTTTGACAAAATCTACTTCAGCATCAAGATTAATCTCACGAAGTAGATCAGCCATAAAAACATAACAACCATTTAGAATTCCTATGAAAATAGGTTTTTTACCTTTATAATCGGTAGTAATCCTTTCTCCTAAGGCTTTTACTCGTTTTTTTATTTCAGATTCTGATATTAGTATCTTCATGTTTCAGTATTTTACTAAGGAATGAACATTATATTGATTTAGTTTGTTTCTTCCCTTTAGAAATTCAAGTTCTACCAGAACGACAAATCCATTAATTTTTCCTTTGAGTTTTGATACCAATTCACAGGTAGCTTCGGCAGTTCCACCTGTAGCTAACAGGTCATCAACAATTAAAACACTTTGATTTTCTTTAATACCATCTTGATGTATTTCTAATGAATCAGTTCCATATTCTAAATCATATGTTATTTTTTCTGTCTTACAGGGTAATTTCCCAGGTTTTCTAACAGGAACAAAGCTTGCCCCTAGTATGTCTGCAATAGGCGCTCCAAATATGAATCCCCTAGATTCGATTCCGACGACAACATCGATATCTAAATT
>DASCSW010000079.1:0-3597 GCA_034399455.1 Candidatus Poseidoniia archaeon | reverse complement strand
ACAGCCGTGAAATCAATGCAGCAATTCCAATTACTATTTTTTTATTGATTTCAGTAACATTTTATGGATTTTATGACAATTTATCTGGTGAGGATGAAGGTACAGATTTAGATTTAATAGATCCAGTTTGGGACTATGAGCATGATTCAGAAAGTGGTTACGGGTCAGTTACAGGAGGCTTTGTTTATCGTGGAGAAAATGCACCTGGGCTTTATGGAAAATACATCTATGCTGACTTCATTATGGGGCGAATATGGGCCTTAGAAGTTACAGATGACGAAAAAATCAATACTTTGATTCATGATAGTAAGGCTAATACTTCTTTGACCGGCAATTCTAGAATTTCCGTTTCTTCTTTTGGGGAATCTGAAGATGGAGAATTGTATTTTTCAGATAGATCCACAGGACGAATATTTGGATTTAATGAGGGTAACAATGGAGATATTGTAATTGAGGAGTATAATTCTGACATATCAATAGAACAGTTAATTGGAATCTATAATGCAGGAGATTCATCGAATAGATTATTCGGTATTGAGCAGGCAGGAAGAATTCATGCCATTGAGCAGGATAAGAATACAACAGTTTTGTTAGATATTACTGAAAAAGTGGAGAATACAGATTGGGAACAAGGTTTGCTTGGTATGGCTTTTCATCCTGATTATGAGACTAATAATCGACTTTTTGTGACATATACGGTTAAGAATTTAGGGGCCGATGCAGCAACATTGCGTCTATCTAAATTTGTAGGAAATAATGAGACAATTTTGTTAGATATTGAGCAACCATATGTCAATCATAATGGAGGACACATTGTTTTTGGACCTGAGGGGTATTTGTATGTTGGATTGGGAGATGGAGGAAAATATAATGATGCATTTAATCATGCTCAAAATTTGAAAACTTTCAAGGGTTCAATTCTCAAATTAGATGTTGATGGAGATACATATGTTATTCCTTCAGATAATCCGTTTATTGGAAATAGTGATGGATACAAAGAGGAAATCTTTGCTTATGGTTTCAGAAACCCTTGGATGTTTAGTTTTGATAGGGAAACTGGGGATTTATGGGTAGGAGATGTTGGCCAAGATAAATGGGAAGAAATTGATGTTGTAGTCTCAGGAGGCAATTATGGTTGGGCATACAGGGAAGGAAAACAATGTTTTGATTCACCTTTTGAACACTATGATGGTCATAGTTGTGGCGAGATAGATAGTTGGACATTTGGTGCTTTTATCTATGAGAGAGTTTTGCTAAATATTCCCTTAATGGCTATTTTGTTATTATCAATGGGTGTTTCAACTCGGTACAAAATAAAAATAGGTTAATTTCTTATTTACAGGATTAAGTGCGAATTGTGAACGATAAGGAAAGAACAATTTATTCTCGCCAGATTACCTTGCCCGAGGTAGGTCTAAAAGGCCAGGAAGAATTAGAGGATACAGGAATCCTTATTGTTGGAATGGGAGGCTTAGGCTGTCCTGTTGCTCACTACCTAATTAGTTCAGGTATTGGTTATTTGACTATAATGGATCCAGATAAGGTAGAATTGTCTAATTTGTCCAGACAGCCCTTGTACAGGGAGAAAGATGTTGGAAGTTATAAGGTAAAAGTGGCTAAAGAAGTATTAAGCAAAATTAATCCAAATGCTGTAATCAATGAACTTTCAGACGCATTAAATAGGGAAAATGCATTAACCATTATTAGTTCACATGATTTTGTTATTGATTGTACAGATAATGTAGATACACGGTACATTCTTTCTGATATGTGTCAGACTGTTAAAACTCCACTTATCCATGGCGGAATACGTGCATATGAGGGTAATACTGGTGTATTCTTGCCAGGTAGTGGATATTATAGAGCGTTGTATCCCAAACCTCCATCACCCGAGTCAGTAGTTGATTGCTCTACTACAGGAGTTCTTAGTTCCTTTGTAGGTTGGGTTGGTATGCATCAAGCAATGTTAGCTATTCAGTTAGCTCTTGGTTCAATCAAAGAATCATCTTTTTATTTCTTAGATGGTCGAAAAGGAACGATTAGACAAGTTGAAGTTCCTGATTTGGTAATTGAAAATAATGAATTATCTAAGAAATTACCAGATCATATGTCCGCATCAGAACTAAAAGAAAGATTAAATTCTAAGAATCCTCCAATACTAATTGATGTGAGGGGGTCTGATGAAAGAGCGGAAGTAAAAATTGAAGCTACAGATTTACATATTCCAATGGATGTTTTTGCACAAAGTTTAGATGCTATTCCTCGTACGGGCAATATTGTTCTTTATTGTCATTTAGGAATAAGATCAAATGCAGCGAGAGCATGGTTAGAAGCACAAGAGATACCAGCTAGTCATCTTTATGGCGGAATTGAAGATTGGCTTTTCCAAGAAGGGATTTGATTATTTCAGCCCCATTTCTTTTCTATCTATAATAGTATATCCTCTAGATTTTAATGAATCCAGATATCCATACCAATATACCAAAATTCCTTGACCGTATAGTTCTACATATTTTGAAACTTGTCCACCATGATTTTTGCGATGAATATATTCATCGCCAAAGCTGGCTTTTGATTCAATCCAATTGTATTCGTCACCATGCCAAGTTATTGGTTTCTTTAACAAAAAGTCAGGGGTTTTTCCCTCTACAGTTCCAGCTCTTAAATCTTCTTCAGTAAAATAGGTTATTTCTTTTTTATCTAACCATTCAGCAATTAAATCTTCTCTTCGATTTCCCTCTGCAGATTGCTTATCGTGTGATCTTGGCGTGTATAATTCATCCCTTTCTATGATTTCATCAAGTTCTTTTTTCAATCTTAAATTATTCTTAACTAAATTTGTATTTTTCATTATTTCTTTTGTTCTTTTCTTAGAAAACCTCATTTTTAGCATTAGAAAATTTGCTAATAATATTGGTGGAAAATCAACTTGTAATGCTAGTTCACTCAAAGTTTTTCCTTCTTTCCATTCCTTGTAAAGTATTCCTGCTTTATCTTTTACTTTGTAATGATTCTTGATTGATTTTCTTTGTAAATATTGAGATCTAATTGCCCTTGTAGCGTCATATGGTTGTCCTATTTTTTTTGATACTTCTTCAACACCAGTATGTACACCATAACCACGATGTTTCTCAATTTCCTCAATAAGTTTGTAGTATGTATCTAAATCCACGATAAGCTATTGGGGTCAGCTAATAAGAGCGAGGGTCTATAGGTTGCCATGAGGGATTTAACTCAACTTAGAAAATTGATGCAACTCAATTCGTTATCATGTTTAGTTGTGGTTCCTGGCCCAAATATGTCTTATCTCACAGGATCTAAATTTCATCTTAGTGAAAGGCCAGTTGTTTTTATTGTAGAAATGGATAAGGCTACCTTTATTCTTCCAGAATTAGAGAGTGCTAAAATATCTAAATTTGGTTTAGATAGTATAACATATAATGATAAAGAAGGTCCAGAGGGTGCCTTCAGGAAATTTTCAAATAGTAAAACTTTCTCAGAAGTTGGTGTTGAATCTCGTACTATTAGACACTTAGAATTAGATCTTTTACAGCGAACAGGTATTGCATCCGATTTTTTAGATTCAATAGATATATT
>DASCSW010000078.1:0-3705 GCA_034399455.1 Candidatus Poseidoniia archaeon | reverse complement strand
ATTATTTACTTTCGATGTAATTAGTGAAACTAGTAGAAATCCAGTATATGTGAAAAATATGATTTTGGATGTGCCAAAATATCCTAAGTATAAATCACTAAAAATCATTATTGACATTGTAACTAAGAAAGCTAGTCCAGTAGGTAATAACATGGCAGCTAGAAATACAGAAACCATGACTGTTTCAAAATTGCTATAATCATGTAGAGCTATCCTGCCTACAGAACCAAATACAAAAAGTAAAATTGCTGTTGGTAAAACAGGTATTCTAGTTTTAGTCACTTAAACAGCATTTAGGGACTTCAATAAAAGAATAATCGGTGTTTTTGTTCTTTTGATTTTTTTAAGGTAATATATCTTTAACTATATTTTTCCAAACATTCCCTTTTTCTTTGTTTGCAAGCGGATTTGCAGGACTTGGATGAGGTATTTTTTCTATGATTAAATTAGATATTTCTTTTTGTTTTAATGCCTTTTTAATCATTTTTTCTGAATAATTTCCCACAGCAATAATCTTTACAGCTTCTAATATGTTTATAACTTCCAATAAATTAATATTACATAAATCGAATATTTGTTTTGATTTAGATAATGGTAATTTGTCTGGAGTGATGTTTTTCCCTTCTTTATTAAACATCCATAATGGAAAATGATTCATTACATAAATTTTAGTAAATGCTTTTTCAGGTGATCCGTAAAATTCTTCGATGGTACTCCAGAGTCGTCTTCCGGAAATTTCAGGTTTACTACATTCTAATCCGTATACCTGTCTTTTTGGATGCATATATTCAGGCTTCATAATTTTTATATCTTTAATTTTAAGATAATTTCTGACTTGTTCAGGACACCCGAAAGGTATTCCTGTATTCCCCATGCCATGTCCGGGATTCATACCCAAAATAATGGTTTTAGATCCAAGTCCTCCATACATTTGGATATATTTTTTGTGAGCTTTCCACGCATATTCAAGAGGGTTATAGGCCCAGTCAATCTGCGGACATTTTTGTATTAATTCATTTGTAATTAGGTTTACTTCTTTTCGAAGTGTGTTTGCAGATTTTATGATTTTTTGGATAGCTAAATTGTTCATAATAAACCCTAAAATTCGACATATTCTATTTCGGCAATTCTAATCATCGGTAAAAGTGATTAAGGACTATTAATTTAAGTTTGAATGTTTTGAATACTCTTTATTCCATACTTTTTTGGCATTCTTTTATTAAGGGGCGCAATGCTGGATAGTAGGCGATTGTAATGAACGCGAGTTACAAGGGTAAATTGTTAGCTAGTGCAGTGACTGCAGTATTGGTATTGTCCAGTTTAATATTTTTAACAGGTGTACAGGCAGGTCCTGCTGATGACTTAGAGGTTAGTAATGTTGGTGAAACTGATGGTAGTCCACCACCTAGAGAAAATATCGCATACGACATAACTGTAAGTTGGTCTAATGATGGTAGTACTGACTATGATGCTACAGTTCGTTTATATGATGATTGTGATTTAACTACAAAAGTTTCCGAATCAGATGCTATAACTATGGGTGCTGGTGAAACTGGAAGCGTTACCTTAGAGTATACTTTTACCGAGGAAGGTGAAGTTTGTTTTTCAGCCACTATTTTTTACAATTCTGCAGATTATGGTGAATTTGAAGCATTCATAAATGTAGAACCTGAAACAGGTGAAGCAGATCTTTGGATTGCATTGGATATGGACGGCACTAGTTTTGCACCAGGTGAGGATGTTAGTGTAATTTTTGAGTATGGCAATGATGGCGACGTAAGTACCTTGAATCCAGTCACCATAGTGGCCTATTTCGATCCAATAGATGATGATCCTACAAATTATTTCTACCCTTCACCATTTATGTTTGATTACATTAGCCCCCCTCCAGCAGATGCACCACCAGAAGCTGAGAGAATGGAGTGGCAATACACAGTACCTTCTGATACAGATGATGGCAGATACAAATTTACCGTTGTAATTGACTCAGATGAAAATAACACTGAAGAAGATCCAGATTCAGAGAATAATTTTAATGAATTAGAAGTTTGTATAGGAGATTGTAGTGAACCAGATTTGACTATATGGGAAGGTGGAGGAATTGATTCTTTGAGATCTCAACCAGATGAGCCAGTTGCAGGTACGACGGTTTCATTTTTCTATTCTGTTGAAAATATTGGTGAAGGTGACGCTAAACCCCCTAATCCTTTCGAAGGAGAGGAAGGTGATTTTGTAATGCACCTTGAGGTTATGAAGTGCCCTGATGAAGATTGTACAGGTCAAAGCTGGGTTAAGGTTAATGAAACTAAAAAGATTAGAACAGATATTGCAGCAGGTCAAACAATGCATGACGATTCTGTTTTGGGAATGAACTGGACGACAACTCCTGAAGATGCAGGTATATGGAATATTCGAGTTATTGCAGACGGGCAAAATGTTGTAGAAGAAACAAATGAAGATAATAACGCTCTTGATTGGTTTAAAGCTCATGACGGTTATTTCGTTTTGAGGGAACAAAGACCTGACTTAGTTGTTATAGCAATTGATGAAGGAACAGACAGAGTCTATCAAGGAGATCCTAGAACTATACAGGTGGCAGTTGGTCAAACATCTTTGGGTGATGCAATGGCAGATGAGGTTGAGGTGCACATAAAAATTAAAGATCCAGATTTAACAATAATTGATTGGTTTCAGATTGATGATTCATATACTGTAGGTCTTGCTCCCGAAACAACTTTCTTTGAATATACGTGGACGCCAACTAAATTAGGAGTCTATGAGTTTTATGCTTATGTTGATAGAGAAGATACAATTTTGGAATGGGATGATACCAATAATGAGTACGCTAGCGACAAATATGTTGAAGTTTTTGAGAAATTGCCAGATCTTCAGGTAGTAAGTATGTCTATGTCACCAGTAAATGATGATGGATATGCTATGGTTGGTGTTAGTTCAGAAGTTACTGCAACTATTGCTAATCTCGGTGTAAGAGATATGACTTCTAGTGAGGGAACTAAATTAGAAGTTACTTTTTACACTTCAGCACCATTTGCTTCTCAATTAGCTACTATTAACGTAGATCAAGCATTAGCTATTGGTGAAACAGTTGAGATTACAATACCATTTACTTTTACTGGAAATGATCAGTATCGCATTATTGCCAAAGTTGATGAAGCTAAATTAATTGCTGAAGGAGAAGAAAATAACAATGAAGCTTACAAGAATATATATGCCGTTAGTTCTATTGATGCATACGTAGATGAAATGAGTGTTTTTGTTGGCGATGGTCTTGCAGGTAAGGATCATTCGATAACTTTTGATTTAGGCATGGCAAATCTTCCAGATGAAGGCACTTATCGATTGTTTTTCAATGTTTCAGTTGATGGAACTTTTGGATGGGGAGATGTTCTTGCAATGGCTACGCAAAATATGACAGGATATCATCCAGTAGGAACTGGTTATCATGTTTCCCAGGATTATGGTCTTGGATATATTGACTTTAATTCAAGTTACAGTAATCAAACAGTTGTAATGCCATGGATTCCTAATAAGGACAGAACAGATACATACAATGTTTCTGTGGAAGTCAGCAGTGTGATTAATGTTGATGAGACTAATGATGTGGCTTACGATATCATTGATATTGAAAAATTAACAACCAACCTGGTAGTAGACGCGATTAAAGTTACCGAATCTGATGGTTCA
>DASCSW010000077.1:0-3758 GCA_034399455.1 Candidatus Poseidoniia archaeon | reverse complement strand
GGCCTATGATGGAAATTGTACAAAATTGGTTTATTGGAAAATATCATGAAAGAAAACAAAAAAAATTATTGAAAAGTGTCGATGCTGTTTTGACTGTTTCAGATGAGCTAGCAATCCGTCTTGGAGGAGGTACTGTTCTTTACAACTCAGAGCCCGTTGAAGTAGTAGAAAAACCTGTTGAAAATCATAAATTTGGAATGGATGGTGTTATTGCAGGGTACATTGGAGGGTTGCGAAAGCCCATACTAGAAGAAATTCTTGAAGCTGGATCTAAAGTGAATGCTCTAAGTTTATTGATTGTTGGTGGGCCGCCTAAAGGGAGAGGAGGGTATAGCCAAATGATTGAAGAATTAGAAGAAATGGCTGTTGAGAAAGGAGCTAATGCCAAATTTACAGGACCTCTTCCCTATAGTATGATGAATGAATGTTATGCGGCTTGTGATATTTTGATTGTCGGCCATTACGTTGATGAAAGGCTTAGAGACTTTGCAATCCCTAAGAAAATGTTAGATGCAATGGCATACAAAATACCAGTTATAGTGGGGCCTTATGAAGCCAGAAAAAAGATTGTGGAACGTTATGAATGCGGCGTTGTGTCTGATGACTGGACTAAAACACTAACTATGCTATCTAATGACAAAGAACTTAGGAAAAAAATGGGAGCCAATGGGTTTAAAGCTTTCAAAATGAATTATTCTTGGGATAGGCAAGAAAAAAAGCTACTTCAGGTATATGATAACTTATTAGAGGGGGGACTTGACGGTTAAGAGAGAATGGCAAGTATATTAATAACTGAATTTATGGATGATAAGCAAATAGAACGATTATCTGTAGAACATAATGTTACCTATGAACCTGAGTTATACGCAGATCAAAAAACTCTCCTTAGTAAAGTAGCTGATGTACAAGTTCTTATCGTAAGAAATAAGACTAATGTTGATAAGATTTTATTAAATTCTGTAAATAATTTAAAAATTATTGGAAGATTGGGGGTTGGGCTGGATAATATTAATGTTTCAATTTGTAAAGAAAAAAATTTGCCCGTAGTTGTTGCTGATGGAGCTAATGCAAACAGTGTGAATGAATATGTCATTATGGGGTTGTTATCTCTATTTAGAAAGACTATGGCTTCTACTGAAAGTATATTGAAAGGAAATTGGCATAGAAATGAGTATATTGGCTCTGAAATAAATGGAAAAACACTAGGAATTATTGGAATTGGTACTATTGGAAAAATTGTAGCTAAAAATGCAAAGAATATGGGAATGAATGTAATCGGTAATGATATTGCAATCGAAGATAATGATGAAATGTGGGGGCAATTGGATGTTGAATGTTGTTCTTTTGACGATTTAGTAAAACGATCTGATGCAATTACATTGCATGTTCCTTTAAACCAAGATACTGAGAATTTATTTAGTAAAAAAGAATTTGAAAAAATGAAAAGAGGTAGTTTTATCATTAATACTTCCAGAGGAGGAATCATAAAGGAGAGTGAACTTTTGAAATATCTGAAAAATGGGCATTTGGGAGGAGCTATGATTGATGTGTTTGAAAGTGAGCCGGTAAAAGATTCTAAATCTTTCTCAGGTATTCCAAATTTAATTTTGACACCTCATATTGCAGGTTTAACTAGTGAATCGAATGTTCGGGTTAGTCAAACAATTACAGACCAAATCCTTTCTTTTTTAGATAACGGCGGTAGATAAATATGAAAGATCTTAAAATTTTGATTACTGCTGTAGGAAGTCCTGGTTCTGCTACAAATATAAAATATTTGAAAGAAATTAAAGAAAGAAAATTATTTTTAATTGGGGCTGATTTAAATCATGATAAAATTGGTAAATATTTATGTGATAAATTTTATACAGTTCCCAAAGGAGAAGATGAAAATTTTATTCCTCGTTTGCTAGAAATAATTAAAAAAGAAAAACCTGACGTTTTATTTCCTCAGTCATCATCTGAAGTTATTCCACTATCTCAAAATAAAGATATATTGGAAAAAGAAGGTGTGAAAGTTCTAATTTCATCAGAAAAAGCCGTTTATGAAGCTGAAAATAAAGCTGAGTTGTATAAATCTCTAAAAGGCAGTCCTGTTAAAATTCCTAAATTTAGAATTGTCAATAATTTATCTGATTTTTTAGATGCTGTCAAAACTCTAGGATATCCTAAGACTCCTGTTTGTTTCAAACCCCCTATTTCCAAGGGAACAAGAGGATTTAGAATTCTAAGAGATGATGTTTCACGGAAACATGCTCTACTTCATGAACGTCCCATTAATCGGTTTATATCAATTAATGAATTCAAAGAAATTTTTGAAAATGATCCTGATTTCCCAGAACTTTTAGTTATGGAATTTGTAGAAGGAAAGGAACATACTACTGATCCCTTAGTAAGGAATGGGAAAACTCTACTCTGTCCTGTAAAAACCCGCGAAAATGAAAGAGCTGGATTGGCAATGAAATTCGTACAAACTTCTAACCAAAAACTGGTTGAAAGCACAAAATATATTGTAGAAAAATTAAAATTAGATTGGATTTTGAATGTACAATTTATAGGCGAATATTTGATTGAATTAAATCCTAGAATATCTACACAAATGTTTACTGAAAAAGTAAATGTTCCTTACTTAGCAATAAAATTAATTTTAGGTGAAATTACAGAGGAAGAAATTGAAAAATATTCTGATGAAGTAAAGAAAGAATTCACTTCATTGAGATATTTCGATCAGATTTATTATGAATAATTTATTTATGAAAAATTATTTTCTTTAAGCCAATCATCATTGTAAATTTTACTTTCATACTTGGCTCCTGAATCGCAACCTATCGTAACAATCTTTGAACCTGGGGCTGCTTCTGAAGCTAACTTAACTGCTGCAGAAATATTAAGACCAGAACTGCCGCCGAGATGAAGACCTTCTTCGGATTTTAATTTGTGACACATGTTTATGGCTTCTTGGTCACTTATTCTGATTACTGAATTGATTAATTCTCTATCTAATAATTTAGGGACACTATCTTTTCCTACGCCTTCAATAACATAACTTCCGAGATCAGATACAACTTCCCTGCCCATTACAAAGCCCGAGATGCTTGAACCTATTGGATCTGCTAAAACTATATTGATATCTTCTTTATTCTCCTTAAGAAAACTTCCTACGCCCATTATTGTTCCACAGGTGCTTCCTCCCGTAATAAAATGAGTGATTTGATCACCTATTTCTTCCCATATTTCCGGACCTAAAGTTTTGAAATATGATTCTGTATTTTTTTCATTACCGTATTGATCCAAATCAAAATGATTTGGATTTGATGAAGCTAGGTTTATTGCAATGTTTTGATAATGTTCATCAGAATCTGGTGCTGCATCTGAATCGCCAACTATTACCTCTGCTCCATAATCGCGGCATGCTTTGATTTTTTCTTCGCTGCATTTAGTGTTTGTAACAATTATGCATTTAAAATTCAAAAGTTTGCACACATAAGCCAATGAGCTTCCTGTATTTCCGCTTGATGCAGATACAAATGTAGCTTCTTGAGGAACTTTTTCTTTAGCTTTTGAAACTACATAATGAACCATGCGATCTTTAATTGATTTTGTAGGATTTTGATTTTCTAATTTAATAAATATAGGAATTGTGTCCTTATAGGGATTGATTTTTTCACTTTTTATTAAGTATAAATCCGTATTTCCTATTTTTTCCAAAGTCATCTTATCTTCCCCAAAATGGCTGATCTTTCTTTTTGAATGATTGC
>DASCSW010000076.1:0-3798 GCA_034399455.1 Candidatus Poseidoniia archaeon | reverse complement strand
AACCGGCGAAGCAGGTCTTCACCATTTAGTCTATGAGGTAGTAGATAACTCAGTAGATGAAGCAATGAATGGACATTGCGATACAATAAATGTAATGCTTCATTCAGATGGTTCTTGTTCAGTCAAGGATAATGGGCGTGGAATTCCTGTTGATGATCATCCGGTTTACAAAGTTCCGGCAGTTGAAATCGTAATGACAAAACTCCACGCAGGAGGAAAATTTGATAGTGACACATACAAAGTTTCTGGGGGTTTGCATGGGGTTGGTGTTTCAGTAGTAAATGCATTATCAACTTGGGCAACAGTTGAAATTCATAGGGATGGGGGAATTTATACACAAAAATACAAATGTGGAAATCTTGATGGTAAACTAAAGAAAATAGGAGATAGTGAAGATCATGGAACTATAGTTCGTTTCATGCCTGATTCAACTATATTTGAAACAACCCAGTTTGATTTTTCAACACTACGCTATCGTTTAAGAGAATTAGCATATCTAAATGCAGGAATAACAATTACTATTTCTCAAGAAGGAGGTAAATCTGAAACATTCCAATATGAAGGAGGTATTGCAGAATATGTAACTTATCTCAATGAGGGTAAAACTTCGTTAATGAATAAACCTTTGTTTGTTTCAGGTGAAAAAGACCAAGTCCAAGTTGAAGCCGCATTACAATGGACTACAGCCTTCCGTGAAAATATTCATACGTTTACAAATAATATAGCTACTAGAGAGGGCGGTACGCATTTGTCCGGTTTGAAAACGGCCTTGACTCGGACAATCAATAATGTTGCCCGTAAACGAAAGCAATTAAAGGAAAAGGATCCTCCTTTAGATGGAAATGATGTCAGAGAAGGGCTAACTGTTATTCTTTCAATAAAAGTTCCTGAGCCGCAGTTCGAAGGTCAAACAAAAACTAAGCTCGGAAATTCGGAAATTAAGGGCATAGTTGATACAATAATGTCTGAATGTTTATCTGATTTCTTTGCCGAAAATCCGACAGATAGCCAAATTATTATTTCTAAGTGTATTCAAGCTTTTCAGGCTAGAGAAGCAGCTAAAAAAGCACGAGATTTAACAAGACGTAAAGGAATACTTGAAGGTGGAGGCCTTCCAGGTAAATTAGCAGATTGTCAAAGTAAAGATCCGGCTGTATCGGAAATTTTTATTGTGGAGGGGGATTCTGCAGGAGGTACAGCTAAACAAGGACGAAACAGAGCAACTCAAGCAATTTTACCACTTAGAGGTAAGATTCTGAATGTTGAAAAATCAAGAATTGATAAGATACTAGCCAATACAGAAGTAATGGCTTTGATTACGGCAATGGGCTGTAGTATTACTGGTGTTGAGGGAGAAGACGAAGAATTTGAAATTGAAAAAGCTAGATATCATAAATTAATAATAATGACAGATGCAGATGTTGATGGCGCCCATATTCGAACGCTTCTATTGACTTTCTTTTATAGACATATGAAAGGCCTAATTGATGCTGGATATGTTTACATAGCTCAACCACCTTTGTACAAAGTTACTAAGGGCAAAAAACTTGAATATGCCTATGACGATGTTCAACTCGAGAGAGTTACATCTGAATTTGGTTCAGGTTATTCAATATCAAGATATAAGGGTCTTGGTGAAATGAATGCAAGCCAATTGTGGGAAACTACTATGGATCCTAATCAGAGGACTTTGCTTCAAGTTACGATTGAAGATGCAGAATTAGCAGAGAGAACTTTTGTAGATTTGATGGGTGACGATGTTCAAAAACGTCGTGAGTTTATTGAGGCAAGTGCTATGGAAGCCACTTTAGATATTTAGCTTAAGTCGTTCATAACTTTTGGCAATGCTTCTACGAATCTTTCAACTTCAGGAGTTGGGATAGAAAATGAAACTCTAATGAAGTTATTTCCAAATCTAGCGGAAACGTAATTCCCAGCTCTTACAAAAATATCATGTTCATATAACAACTTGTCTTGAACATCTTGAGGATTTGCATTATGTTTAGATATGTCTATAACCATCATACTCGCTGCTGAAGGATAAATAGGCAATTCAACACCATCGATTTTGTCTACTGCTTTTTTGATTAAACTTTGGTTATGCCTTGCTGTATCTACTAATCCAGGTAACCATTCAGACTTTGTTTCTAAAGCAGCTATTGAAGCTCTTTGGCCAACTACATTGATTCCTAAATCTGAAACCATAGTTCCTCTTATTTCTTTGATAAATTCTTTAGGTCCCACTAGAGATCCTACTCTCAATCCAGCAAGTCCACAATTCTTTGAAACCGAATATGCAGTTATTGTCTTTTCAGGAAGCAAATCTGCAGCTAGTGTGTGATTTGAGGCATAATCTCGATATGTTATGTCATCAATTACCCAAATATCATGATCCTCTGCAACTTCGCAAATTGCTCTTTTTTCATCTTTTGGATAAGTACTTCCAAGAGGATTTATTGGATCTATTAGGAATATTGACTTTGTATTTGGATTTATTGCATTTTTTATATCTTCAATTTCAAATCTATAGTTCCCATGATATATTGGAATATCGGTACATTTAGCACCGCCTAATTTTGCAAATTTATGTACAACAAAGTATGAAGGATCAGAAGTAATCATTTCAGTTCCTTTTGGTTGAATATGTCTCATTAAGCAATATAGAGCCTCAGTGCCTCCATTTGTTATGTGCAAATCCTGATTAGGTAAATTCAAGTCATCAAGAATTAATTGTCTTAATTCAGGTAAACCCGACGCCAAAGGATACTTGGTATATTCTCGTTCATCGGAGGATTTTTTTATTGCTTCTTGAATTTTAGAGTGTGTGGGTAAGTGGTTAGTATTTTGTGACATCCAGATTACGTTTTTATTGGAATGTGCATAATCAAAATCATTACTCATATTTTATTATCCAGACTAAAGGTATTAAGTTTGGGTTCATTTACCCCAAAATAGGTTATCATGTCAGACAAAATATTTTCACGTCTAATTTCTAATAAATTATTTCCAAAATTGACTTGGTTAAGATTCATAGGATTTGAATTTTGGATGGTTGGTTTTACTCCTTTCTTCATAGCTTATGTGGTTTCATCAGAAAAGTTATATGATTTTGATTTATTTTATGGTTTTTTAATAATTGCACTTCTTACATCATCAACTTTTGTATTAAATCACATTTGCGATTTAGAATTAGATCGTAAAAATCCTCGAAAGGAATTTAGTTTGTTAGTTAGAGAAACAGTTAGTATTCAACAGTCATGGGCCTTATTTTGGATTTTACAAATAGCATGTATAGTTTTTTCATTATATTTTAACAACCACTTTCTAATTTGTATATTGGGTTTGACAATTATATCATTTATATACAATATCAAACCTTTTAGATTTAAAACACGTCCTGGTTTAGATTTGGTTAGTAATGGAGTAAGTTTAGGTTTTCTTATCCCTTTATCTGCGTGGTCGATTAATCAACCTATTGCAGACTTCCCTAAATTGTACTTTTTTTCAATAATATGCTACTTGTTAGCCCTTTATTGTCCTACAATTGCAATAGACGTTGAGTTTGATAGAAAATTTGGTATTGAAACCCTCGCTACAAAAATTAGTGCTACAAAAACCATGCAATTATCTTGGTTGTTTACAATACTCGGTGTCTCAGCATTAATTTATTCCGGGTATCACGAAATATTTCCTTGGAATCAAAAATTATTACTTTGGACAGGATGGCTCCTTGTTTTAGAAATAGTTGTTCATTATATTTATTTACCAATTTATTCGCGACCGAGCTATCACACTGTA
>DASCSW010000075.1:0-3801 GCA_034399455.1 Candidatus Poseidoniia archaeon | reverse complement strand
TTCATTCAAGTGTCTAGGTGTGTTGTGTTCTTCAGCTCTGAATGCAGGGCCTATCTCGTATACTCTTTCCAATCCACCACTCATTAACATTTGTTTGTATAGTTGAGGAGACTGAGCAAGATATGCAGTCTTATCGAAATATTTCATTTCAAATAATGAAGTTCCACCTTCTGTTGCAGAAGCTATAATCTTTGGAGTTTGAACTTCTAGAAACTTTTCTCTTCTTAGATGTTTGTGTATTGCGCCTGAGACAGCTGCGCGAATTTGAAAATTTGAAGCTATTTCACTTTTTCTTAGATCAAGATATCTAGCATTTAATCTAGTTTCTATTTCACTATCAATTTTGTCAATTACACCTAAAGGTAAAGGGGTTTCAGACTCATTTAATATTTCTATATTATCAGGAAGCATTTCAACACCACCTGGAGCCTCTTTGTTTTCTTTAACAATACCTCTAACTAAAATGACTGATTCTCTATTGATACTCGTCCATTTTTTGTAATCTTCAGCCTCTAATTTCTTTTTGAGTAATGTTAATTGAATTACGCCAGTAATATCTCTCAATTGAAGGAAAGCAATTCCACCTAAATTACGTGTGTCCTGTAGCCAACCACATAGCGTTTGCTCAGAGCCAAAGTCCGATTCATCGATTTCCCCACATTTTCGAGTGTAAAACATAGTTCTAACTTATTGGATATCTTAGTATCGCAGCTAGCCCTCCAAAAGCCTTCTGTAAGGAAACACCCTCCTCACTCTCTATTGACACGATAATAACTTCTGCCTTACTATTCTCTGCTAATTCACCAAGCTTCATTACAGTTCCTTCTTCAATGTTAGGCATTTTTTCTAACCCTTCAGAGATTAATAATTGTTTCACGGCCCCCATAGTTAAGGCCATTTCTACTTGTTTCATTCCATATGCTGCCAAAGTACCTTTTGGAGACAATACCTCTTTCATAAATTGTTCCATAAGTTTTTTCTCCTTTACAAGTTGCATTTCTGATAATCTTCCAGAACCTCTTGTTACTAATTCTCTTAATCCAGTTTCATCTGTGTAGCCAGTATCAAAAGAGTCTACTACAATTTTCTGCAATTCATGATTCAAATATTCTCTTTTTATGAAATAATCTTTGGTTGCTCCAGGCCCCCCTATCAAAATACCTTCAACATTATTTCCAAGGAAACATTCTGTGGCTGAGTGGGCAACTTTCTTGTACCATTCATGGGCCGCTTCCTCAATAAGACGTTCAAATCTTTGCTTTGACTGACCACCTTTACCATGTTTAGAAGGAACTTGTGAATACATATGTTTCAATGTTTTAATTGTCGCACCTCTAAGCAATCCTAAGGCTGCTTCAGATCTATCAATTACTATTAGACCAAATTGAATTTTTGTTTCACCTAAACCTTCTAAAGGTTCTAGAAAAAAACCAGAATCACAGCGATAGAGGAACGTAGGTAATGGCTCAGGAGGTACAACTACTTCTTGTACCATTGTAGTTTGATTTCCTCCTTTAGAAACATGTCCTACGAAAAATACCATTCCATTTTCAGGAGGTGTTTTGTATAATTTTAATCGAGACATAATGGATTCAATAGCAGCACTAACATTCTTTCTAGTAGATTTAGATTTTATGTTTGCAGATTGCGAAGCTTCATTTCGAAGGTATGATTGAACGTCATAAATTTTGCGATCAGGAGGTATGTAAAGGCTAACAAGTTCTGTAGCATGTCCTCTATAGTTCTTGATTCTTTCAAGGGATTGCTTGAATTCATATTTTTGTAATGATTCAGAACTCATTGGTTTTGTTAATAGGGGACCTTTTTATGATATTGGGCTCGTTTAGTTCATCTTTGATATCCAGTTATTGGATTTATATAATCAACATCTAAATAGTAACTAAAAATGGTAGCAGGATAATCACCATTGCTATCCGTGTGATCAAGAAAGTATGGCCTTTCAACATTTTCAGATCCATAGATTGTTCTGTAATCCCAATTTATAACCAAAAAGTAATTACCTGGTAAAAAAGTAGTTTCTATTGCTGAGAAAAAGTTTGTTTCGTTTGTTGCTTTATGTGTTACTGTTAAATCAAGATTATTTATTCCAAATACATCTCCATTTAGGTATGCATTATAATTGGAATAATCCAAAATAAATATGTCTTTCTCAAATGAAGAGAGGAAAGATACAATATATGTCAGCTTGGCATACCCCTCAATGTATCCTATCTCACATGAAAAGAATCCTACCTCTTTATTTAGATAAAATTCAACATATCCAGTCCCTGGGTCTACGATCTCTTCAGTGGGAAAATGATTGCAATATTCAGTAGTATAATCTCTCAATAATCCTCCATCAGGTATTACTAAACCTAAAATAATAAAAGGTACAACAACAAGTAGTAAGTCATTTTTTATATTTAACATATCTAGATATTCCTCCTGATAAGAGAATATGCTAAGTATAAAAGATAAAAAATTAGAGTAAATCCAAGTATTATATTACCGTAATCGAATCCTAATTTTGCATATTCTCTCAATACAGGTATGTAAATCACATCGGTCGAAAATAAAATTAGTATGAAAGTAAAAATATTAAACTTAATAGCTCCAGAAAGAAGTCTGGTGGATAATGTTACTGACTCTTCTGCGTCATTTTTATCATGAGAACCCATTATTCATCCCCTCCCTCTACATAACTTTCATTGTATTCTTCGGAAAAATATTCATCTTCATCTTCTTCAGCAAAGTCCCTGATTGCTCTACCTTCTTCTTCATCAAATTCATTAATCATAACTGCTTCAACAATAGAATCGTCTGCTTTAGTTTCAAAGCCTTCTATATTTGTAGAGGGTACTATTCTCCAAAGCATATATGGTAAAACATAAACTAGGACAAAATCTCCAAATCTCCTCCCCTCTGACTTTTCCATCATAGGTTTATCTCCAATAATTTCCAAAAGGTAGTATAATAGGAAAAAGTTAAGAAAAAAGACAAATAATGATATGGAATTATTTATGATGTATTTTTCTTTAGGAATCTGAAATGAAATGCCTTTAACTATAGACAGTAAGCCGATATAAATCATACAAGAACCAAGAAATACTGAAAAATCTGAATCAGAAATAAATAGGAGACTTCCTCCTACCATCACAAAAATTAATCCGAAAACAGCAAAACTTAGAGCCCAGTTTCTTTTTTCTTCAGCTATTAATACTTCAATATCCTTTTCTTCTTCAATTTGTTCTTCTTTGATTTCTTTATTTTTTGTATCGTGATTGTAATTGGGTTGATTACTTTCTAACTCTTCTATATTTCCTTCAAATATTTCCATCTCAATATCTTTCTGGTATTGGGAATCTTTTGGTCTTCCAAAGTAAATAGTTATTGATATAAGAGTTAAAGCACCCAAAATAAGCCAAAAATATAATTCAAGTAGATAGTTCACTCCAGAATAGTATGCGAGCACTACCATGGAAGTAGGAGGCAGATATAATGTCTACCTCATACTTTTGTTATTCGAAATCAATTTAGCGCTAGGCAGCCAACCCTAAATCTTAGGAGGTGATCCATCCGCAGGTTCCCCTACGGATACCTTGTTACGACTTAACCCTCCTCGCTGAACCCAGATTCGAGCGTGTCAGAAGACAAACCCTCGTCCAGACCCAACTAAGGTGGTTTGACGGGCGGTGATGGCAATATAATTCGTGAACTGGATGAAAATCTTTTAGAATTAGACTTGATAAATTTATACAAAGAAGGTATCCGATCTGTTGCAATTGTTTTGATGCATTCATG
>DASCSW010000074.1:0-3887 GCA_034399455.1 Candidatus Poseidoniia archaeon | reverse complement strand
AGCAATCATTGATAATAAAGGAAAAATTATTGCTCGTTCTCCTCAATTTGAAAAACATGTTCTCAATGTAAATGTAGCGTTATTTACTGGCGCTACTCCTTATAGTAAATACGGTAATATGCCATTACTAATATTTTTTGCATTATTTACTTTGAGAACTGCAGGTATTACTTATCGCAAAATAATCAAATCTAGACGTATGGATTTGCATTTAGTTCAACCTATTACACCAAGACAAATAATGTTAGGAATGTTTTATTCAATTCTTGTTCCTAATTTTCTCTTATCAGTATTTATCTTAGCTATATTTTATATTGGAAATATTGTAATGAAGTCAGGAATAGTTCTTACTCCTCAATTTTTGTTATTGTATTTTCTTTTGAGTATTTTGTCAGCACTTAGTGGATATATATTTTCTATCGCAGGTGCATTGCATCCATTCACAAGAAAGTTTACTTTTCTAATGATTTTGTCCCCGATTCTTATGGTTTTAATGTTGGTATCTAATGAGTCACATTTGTATCCCGATCTTGCGATAGTTATATGTTTAATCTGTTTATTTGTTTTATCCTTATTTTTTTATTTTATGGATGCCTTATTTATTGAAGCTTTAGAGGCATATAAGATACATTCATCATCACATAAAAATACAGTTAGAATTTTGCAATTCAAATGGTTAAATTCAATAATCGGAGCTAGAGCTTCTTCCATATGTTCTAAGGAAGTTATATCGTCAATAAGGGAACGAGATGTTCTTAGTTCCGCTTTTTCTACACTTTCAATTGCTTTTATTTTGATTTTTTGGTGGTATAAAGTCGGTTTGCCTAGTGAACCTATTGGTGAAAATATTCCACTTACACTATATTATCCTGGATTACTTGCAATGTGTTTGTATATAGGTGCTTTACTTCAATGTACAATGTTAGGTTCAACTATTTTGGGTGTAGAAGGGAAGCGACTTTGGATTATGAAATCAAATCCTGTTGAATCAGTCTTAATTATGAAAGGAAAAGCAGCAGCATTGGTTATGATGGCTCTCCCTGGTTTGATTTTAATTTGGCTTCCTATATGTATTTTGGCTCAATTTCCTCCAAAAGTTACACTGTTTTTTGGTGAATGTCTTCTTATTTTACTTTTTTGTAATACCGGATTAGGTATTTGGTCAGGTACGGCTTTTGCTAATTTTGATGAAGGTGATAGAGGTAATCCAGATATTTTAGTTCAGTTTATGTTGATGGGAACTTCAACACTTTTTTCTGTAATTCTTTTGACTATTCCAGGTATTTTTATGTTATGGAATCATAACTTTGGTTTGATAGCAGGTTTGATATTCGTAGTAATTGCAAATTTAATATTAGTTGTAGGTGTTCGTTCCGCAGCCTCAGCTTATAGAACAATATTCATTGATAGCTATGGAGTTTAATTCCGCCGAATAGAATAATAATAGGCTTTCCATGTTGTCTTGTGGTACTTGTCGCGTCAGATAAAACAGAGGCATATTTCCGTGATTTAGAGAGCAAGGCGGATGAATGTTATGAGTTAGTTTCTAAAGCCCGCAAGGCTGGCTTTGACCCTTCAACAGAAGCTGAGATTCCGAGAGCTAAAGATTTGGCTGAAAGAGTTGAAGCTCAAGTTGGTCCTAAAGGAATAGCTCCAAGAATTAGGGAAGTAGCCGAAGATAATGATAGAGAATCAACAGCTTTGATTATTGCTAAAGAATTAGCTGGAGAACTCAAGGACAAGGAAGGTGTTGCATTTGCTCTTGAACAGGCAGTTAGGACTTCTCTTTCTATACTAACAGAAGGTGTTCTTGTAGCACCAACAGAGGGCGTTGTCAAAGTAAGTACATTGGAGAATAACAATAATACAAAATGTGCTTCAATTTATTATGCAGGCCCAATAAGAGCAGCAGGTGGAACAGCTCAAGCATTGTCTGTTTTGATAGCAGATGTTGTTAGACGTGAATTAGGTTTAGATTCATACATTCCTACTCCTGCAGAAATAGAGAGATACAAAGAAGAAATACCTTTGTACAAGAGAGCTGTGAATCTTCAATATGTACCTAGTTCAGATGAGATTGAGAGTATAGTAACTTCTTGCCCTATCTGTATAACTGGTGAGAGAACTGATAAATTAGAGGTGGCAGGAAACCGAGACCTACCCCGAGTAGAAACTAATTCACTGAGAGGTGGAGCTTGTTTAGTTATAGCTGAAGGTCTTTGTCTTAAAGCAGCTAAAATTCTAAAGCATGTTGACAAACAATCAATTAGCGGTTGGGATTTTCTTAGAACATATGCGGAAAAGAAGAAAAGCAGTACTTCAGGAGATGTCAAAGAGCACAAATATCTTAAGGACGTTATTGCAGGTCGACCAATTTTTGCATTTCCAGACGAACCGGGTGCTTTTCGTTTACGATATGGCCGTTCAAGAACATCAGGTTTAGCATCAATGTCAATTCACCCATCAACTATGGTGATAGTTGATTCTTTTGCAGCTATTGGGACTCAAATTAAACTTCAACTTCCTGGTAAGGCTACAGCAGCTAATCCTTGCGATTCAATTGAGGGCCCTTCAGTTCTTTTGAAGAATGGAGAATATACTAGATTAGATAATTATGAAGAAGCAAAAAAAGTTGTTAATCAAGTAGAACAAATAGTAGACTTAGGTGAGATTTTGATTCCCGTTGGAGAATTTATTGAGAATAATCATCGTTTGGAACCTTCAGGTTGGTGTTTAGAGTGGTGGCAAGCTATCATTGGAAGTCATAATATTGAACAATATGAGGGTGAATATGATTTCCCATCGTTACTGGCCTATAGTAAAGAACATAAAATTCCATTGCATCCTAATTACACCTATTTTTGGGCAGATTTAAGTGTCAATGAGATTAATGATTTACGTAATCAATTGATTAAAGATGCAGCAAATGTTTTAGATAACAAATTTAAATTAATATACAAGGAAATATTTTTGAGACTTGGGATTTTTTATAAAACTATAGATCAAAGATTGGTGTTGAAAGATGGTTTTTTACCATTGATTAAAAATTTGGGCCTCGAAGCCAAGGATAATTCAATAGTTGTATCTTTAGATTTAATAGATACAGAAAATTCTTTAGAATTAATATCACATTTTTTAGGTATCGAAGTGAAAAACAAAGCCCCAACACGAGTTGGAGCTAGCATGGGTCGTCCCGAAAAAGCCAATGAACGTCGTATGAAACCACCTCCAAATGTTTTGTTTCCTTTGGGTGAATCAGGAGGAAATCAGAGGTTAGTAAACACTGCATTAAAGGTCAGTTCAGCAAACCGAGGCTTTTCTCAAGGAAAGGCAGGACGTATTGAGATTGTGGCACAATTGCGTTATTGTAAAGAATGTCATAAAGAAACTATAGCAGTTCGTTGCTGTGAATCTCAGACGATGGTTAAGGAAGAACCCAAGCGTCGTTTAGTTGACGTTTCTGAGTTAGTAACAAAAGCAATGAATAATACGAAGGTGGGAATACTTCCAAAAATAAAAGGTATCAAAGAGCTTAAATCAAAAAATAAGACACCTGAATGTTTAGAAAAAGGTATACTGAGAGCAAAGAGAGATTTACGAGTTTACAAAGATGGAACTCTTCGTTATGATATGATTGATTTACCAATAACACATTTTTATCCGAAAGAAATAGGATTAACTTTAGAGAAAACTAAAGAATTAGGCTACATTGAAGATGTAGATGGCAATGAATTAACATCTATTGAACAATTAGTTGAAATTAAAGTTCAGGATTTAATTGTTTCTGAAAGGGCCGGAAATTGGTTAGTTAAGGTTACGAATTTTGTTGACGATGAGCTTTCTAAGTTGTATGGTATGGAACCTTTTTACAATTTAAGTCCAAATTC
>DASCSW010000073.1:0-4119 GCA_034399455.1 Candidatus Poseidoniia archaeon | reverse complement strand
AAGAGCAACTAGAGAGGGGGGATTCGGGTTCCCAGCCAGAGTGATTATCTTCGCGGTGGTTGCGGTGGTCATGTTTCAGCTCTAGTGTGCCGACGATGCGTTTCAAAATAGAGCACTCTTTAAAGTTTGGGCCGCACGTAGCACACGAGTGCGGGGGTCGCATAGCCTGGCCAATTGCGCCGGACTTAAGATCCGGTCCTTAGTGGTACGAGGGTTCGAATCCCTCCCCCCGCACCATTATAGGTTTGACATTAGTTCGTTTAATCTCCAAAGGAAAAAGATAACAAAGATTAGTGCAAATATCTGCCAGTTTTGTTTTAGAGCTTCAGTCCAAGTTCTTTTGCTCATAGTAAGAAGCGGTTCGATACTTGTAAAAAGTCCAACAAATAAGATAGAAATTGTCGTTAGAATAATCCAAAATCCAGTACCGGGAGAGTAGGTTGTAATATCTCTGAAGATTTCATCATCGATTAAAGTGAAACATTCTGTTTTCCCCCATATTTTTGGTTCCTCCATCCAGCACGTCCCTATCTTTTCATCATCTTCTGATAGATGTCTATCAGATTCTATTGCATTATCTATCAAGGATGTGAAAAGTAATAGACTTGCCATTGTAGTTACTAAGCATAAACTAAAGAATATTGCAATTCCTACTCTATATTTTTCAGCTCTAAAATTTAAAATAAAAACTATAAAACAAAATAATGCAGACAATGCTAAAAGTTGCTCTACTGTACCTAAAAGAGAGCTTCGATAGTTACAGTTATAAACATCCAAAACTTCAGCTGTACATTGTTGTGGATTATCATACCTCTCATCTCCCTGAAGAGTGCTAGTTTCCCATAATTCATTATCAAACAGTGAAGCTGATTGATTCACTTCAGCTGTGAATTCCCAATAGTCTGAAAAGAAGGCAGCATTGAAGTCACTAATTCTCATACCTATCCAATCATCTTCCTCTGGAGTAGATTGCACTTCGGTATACCCTTCAGCGTTTAGCCAAACTAGGTTTGGCCCTAATAATAAACATACTAAACAAATTAGCGAAATTATCTGAATACCTCTATCAGCCTCAGCATTAAAATCTTTAAAAGAAAATTTAAATCCATCAAAAACAGATACAGTTTGTTCAGTGTAAACTTTGTCTTCTCCCAATTTATCATAATCTACATATTCACTACCTTTATCTTCTTCTATCTTTTCTTTAAAATCAGTTAAAAATTCGTCATCATCATAAAAAATGTTTCTTATTCGCTTTCTTTCCCAAAAAAAAGCCCCCCCTATAATTGCAATTATTGCGAAAAATAAATGTTGAGCAACATTTAGTTTAGAAATTTTCTCTAGATAATCAATTTCATCTTTTGTAATCTTCTTATCAATACATCCATCCTCATTTAGATCCTGTCCTTCTTCGGGAGTTTCATTTAGACATTTATCTTTGTCATCAGTAATGCCATCACCATCCTTGTCGGTGATAACAAGTACAGGTTCATCAGTTCCTGCATAATATGGGAAAATTGCAATTAAAAAAAAAGCGAATATAATTGCAAGAAATGGTCCATATTTCATGATTAAAACTCAGGAAGTTTTGGTGGAGATGCAAGAGGCTCAATACTCCAATATAATGCCGCAACAGAAAAAATTGCAACAATGATTCCGAAATAGGCATAAATGTTCCATGTAATTATTTTGGATCCATCCAAAGGTTGCATAGGAATCATATTGAATCCTCCAAGAATAAGATTAATAATAACTATAAATCGAGCTAATTCACCAATTAATGAGAGAGGATAATCCAATCCAGCAGTAAAAATATAAATTGGAAATGCGATTAATGCGATAATAATATTGCTAATTGGTCCAACAGCTGCAATGATGCCATGCTGCCTATCAGTTATTCTTCCTGAAACCATTACAGCTCCTGGCGCAGCTAATAAAAAACCAAAACTAGACATCAGTAAAGCAAAGTATAAACCGTTACGATTTCCTCGATATTCTGCCCAACACCCATATTGTTGAGCCATCCATTTGTGTGCTAGTTCATGAAGTAAGAATCCAGTCATAACAGCACCAAAAGCTAACGGTAGTGTATTGAGTAAAATTTCAGGATTATTCATAACGGGAGATAATCCATTGCTTAATGCAAGCGTGAATGCAACAGTTAATATCCCTATTGATTCAACAAGTTGTTCTTTTTCATATTTCGAAAAAGACATTTTTGAATCAGGTCTTCGATTAATTTGGACAGGTTCTCCCCATCCCCCTGTCGTTACGTAACTAACTTGAAAATCCCGATTTCCTCGCGAGGGGTCACTCCACATCAGTTGATTCTATACATGGCGTATTAAGATATTTATGCAACTAATCGTTTAAACAGCATTACATCTCATATTACAATGGATGATGTTGAAACTCTGAAGCAGAAAATAGAAGCCTTAGAATCACTAATTGAAGAAGATAGAATTAAGCATAAGAAAGAGATAGATAGAGTTAAAACTGAAAATTATGAAGCATTAGAGGCATCACAAACTCGGTATCAAGCAGAGCTTGAAATTCAACGAACTAATTTCCAGCACCAAATTGAGAAATTAAAAGCTAAACTTCAATCGTTTGAAGTTTAATACCTCACATAATATTAAATTCTAGCTTTCTAAGCTGGACATGTAGCTCCCGTGGTGTAGTCCGGCCCATCATCTCGGCCTTTCGAGCCGAATACCCGGGTTCAAATCCCGGCGGGAGCACCAATTTCCCAAAATATTTTTTGTGAGGATTTATTCATATACAGGCCTGAAATATTGCAAATTAATGGAATCTAAATCTCTTCAAAAATCAATGGCTATTGCCATGTTTGGAGGTATAGTTGTATCATTTGCACCTATTCTATATGCAGTTTCCAATGCAAATCCATTGACTGGCGCGTTTTTCAGAATGGTTTATGCACTTCCATTTCTTCTATTAATTATCTTGTTTAGAAGAGCGAAAGATTCACGTTCCACTAATACGAGACTGATTGCATTACTTGCAGGATTTGCTTTCTCTCTTGATTTCCTTGGTTACCACAGTACTGTTGATTGGATAGGCGCAGGAATAGGAACTTTAATTGGTAATTCTCAAGTAATAATAGTCACATTGATGAGCTGGTGGTTATTTGGAGAACGTCCCAACCTATCAATATTAATTTCATTACCAATTGTAATGGTTGGATTATTTCTTATCTCTGGAATTTTAGATGATGATCCATATGGTGAATATCCAGTTAGAGGCGTTATTGCAGGTATCTTTACAGCTATATTTTATTCAGCTTTTTTAATTATTTACAGATTCGCTAATAGAGAATTAGCACCTGCAGTTAATTTGCAATTTGATTCAACAGTCGGATGTGCACTCGGACTTCTAATTCTCAGTTTCTTGCCTCTCCAATCTTTATATGTTGAACCAATTGATTTTCAACCTTCATTACCTACCCACGGTTGGTTACTGGCACTAGCTCTTCTGAGCCAAGTTACAGGCTGGTTAGCTATTGCTTATTCTTTACCCAGATTGCCTGCAGCTCATACCTCATTTGCAATTCTTCTTCAACCTACCTTTACAATAATTTGGGGAATCATTTTTCTGTCTGAGTCGCCTTCTATACAACAAGCAATAGGTATGTTTCTCATTCTCGGCTCTATAATTGCAGTTACGATTAGTGGCTCAGTAGAGAATAGAGAATGATTGTTTTTTGTTTTTATCAATCCAAAGTTTTATGAAAACCCCATTTGAATTATGATTATGTCTGAAGAAATGTGTATGGTTTGTAATGCCAAGGCTTTTGAGATTGAAATCCAGAAAGATAGTGAAGAAATCCCAGATCTAAAGAAGGGAAACAAGTATTGTTTAGATTGTTATGGCCCTATTCAGGAACAGTACAAGTTAACTTTAGAAGATGTGGCTGATATTTCTTCTGTTAGTAAGGATTAAGTTAATTTTCGGAAATTGATATATAATCTGTAAGTTTAAGGAATTTATGAACAAGGCGTACTTGTTGACAATTTGCTTGCTTTTCGCCTCCTTTACTGGATGTGTGGGTCAGACTGAAGAAATTGAAAGGCTAAACGAAGAAATTGAAGAATTAAAAGC
>DASCSW010000072.1:0-4273 GCA_034399455.1 Candidatus Poseidoniia archaeon | reverse complement strand
TCTTTGAAGTAGACGCTTCATGTTCAATGTGAGATTTTTTGTTTTTAACATCCAAATAAGGAAATGTGTGAGCTCCGCATTTATCTCCTATCAATAATGAATCACATTGTGAATAATTTCTTGCACCCGTTGCCGATTTTTTAATCATAACTTGTCCGCGATAAGTATTTTGTCCTTTTTCTGCAGAAATACCTTTGGAAATAATTGTACTCTTTGTATTTTTACCGATATGAATCATTTTGGTTCCAGTATCAGCCTGTTGTTTTAATGCTGAAAGTGCTACAGAATAAAATTCACCTTTTGAATTGTCGCCTTGTAGGATACATGAAGGATATTTCCAAGTAATAGATGAGCCTGTTTCCACTTGAGTCCATGTTATTTTAGAGGAATTTCCTCTGCATGCACCTCTTTTTGTAACAAAATTATAGATTCCACCTTTTCCTTCTCTGTCGCCAGGATACCAATTTTGAACTGTTGAATATTTTATTTCAGCATCATCCAGTGCAACTAATTCAACAACAGCAGCGTGTAGTTGATTTTCATCACGTTTAGGTGCAGTACATCCTTCGAGGTACGAAACATATGCTCCTTTATCAGCAATAATCAATGTCCTTTCAAATTGGCCTGTATTTTGTTCATTAATTCTAAAATATGTAGATAATTCCATAGGGCATTTTGTTCCAGGAGGAATGTAGCAAAATGATCCATCAGTAAATACAGCAGAATTCAAAGCTGCATAAAAATTATCTGATTGTGGAACTACAGAACCAAGGTATTTTTTGACTAATTCAGGATGTTCTTTGACCGCATCTGAGATTGGACAGAAAATAACTCCTTTTTCAGCTAATCTTTCTCTAAATGTTGTTGCTACAGACATCGAATCAAAAACAGCATCTACAGCAACCCCTGCAAGTATTTCTTGTTCTTCAAGAGGAATTCCCAATTTTTTATAAGTTTCAATTAATTCAGGATCTACTTCATCTAAACTTTTCGGTCCATCAGACATATTTTTCGGGGCTGAATAATAACTAATAGATTGATAATCAATAGCAGGATAATCCACATTAGCCCAATGTGGTTCTTCCATTTTTTTCCAAATTTTGTAAGCCTTCAATCTCCATTTTGTAAGCCATTCAGGTTCATCTTTCTTCTTAGAAATAAACTTAATCACATCTTCATTTAATCCAGGCGGTAATGTATCAGATTCAATATTTGTTACAAAACCATATTTGTATTCTTGTTCAGCGTATTCTTTTAACATTTCAGTTTCAGCATCTTGTTTCAAATTTCAGCTCCATAATTTAGATCTAGTTTTACTAATCCATCATTTTGTTTAGAATTAATCATATCATTTAATTTCATTTTTTCAAGCGCAGCTTTTACACTTTCATTGATTTTTTGCCATGGTTCTTGAGTGCTACAATCAGCTTCGTATGAACATTCACAATTATTAGTTGCACATTCAATCAAAGCAATAGGCCCTTCAAAGGATTCGATTATTGAGGCAATTGAGATAGTAGATGGTGGGTGCGCTAAAGTATATCCGCCTTGACTTCCTCTTTGTGAAGTTAAAAGACCTTCAGCAGCCAATGTCTTCAGTAATCTTGTAACTGTTGGTAAAGGAATATTAGTTATTTCAGACATTTCCTTAGCAGTATGAATACTATTAGCATCCATGGATGCAATTTTAGTCATAATTACGATTCCGTAATCGGTGAGCTTGTTGATTCTCATTATGGCGTACGTCCCAGACTAATTGGACCAAATTAGTGCTATTTAAAATTCACCTTGAAAATAAGGCTAGCATTACATTTATATTGGTGTGTGCCAAGGTGAAATAGAGCACTCATGGAATCTAGTTCCTCTGCACTGGAAGAACTCACTTTAGAGTCAGTAAAAGCTGAGATTTATTCTAGAAATAATCCCACATTAACACCAGTGGATATTGAACTTCATGCCGAAGTAGTTTACCGCATTTTAGAATTGAAAAAGAAGCATAATGCAGTAATTTTAGGGCACAATTACATGGAACCGTTGGTTTTTGGGCTTTCAGAACAGAGTGAGCAAGGTGATTCTCTAGCTTTGAGTATGAGTGCAGCTCAAGCTGAATCAGATTTCATCATATTCAATGGAGTAAGATTTATGGCCGAAACAGCCAAAGTTTTGAATCCAAGTAAAAGAGTCTTGATAGCAGATAAGTCAGCAGGCTGTTCCTTAGCTGATGATTTTGGTGCAGAGGATGTTAGGATTCTTAAGGAGAAATATCCTGGTGTTCCTGTTATGATTTACATCAATAGTTATGCAGATGCTAAAGCAGAATGCGATGTATGCTGTACTTCTGCCAATGCAGAAAAAATTGCAATGGACATGCCTGGCGATGAATTAATTTTTGTCCCAGATCTTTTCTTTGCTCAAAATTTAGAAAGAGTTTTAGAGGGTCAAAAGAAGATTTTGTATCCTGGTAAGCACAATAATGCAAAAGGCGCAGTGTGTGAAGTTCATGAAAAATTCTCTAAAGAAGATATTCTTGCAATTAGAGATTCATTTGGAATTTCCAAAGGCCATTCAAAAAGAATGATGTATGTTCATTGGGAATGTAGGCCTGAAGTTCTTCAGGAAGCAGATTATTACGGAAGTACTACTCAAATTCGAAATGATATTGCCCGTAGAGTTGAAGGCGGTCGTTTGGAGAAAGCATTTATTGCATCTGAGTGTGAATTAACCTCTAATTTGATGGAAGAATTTCCAACAGTAGAGTTTGCTACAGCCTGTTCCGTTCGTTGTAATCATATGGCTAAAATTTCTTTAGATAAAATAAAACCAATTTTGGAAGCTATAGACTCAGGTGCCGACTTATCAAAATGGGAAGTAGTTCTTTCAGAAAGTACTATTGAAAAAGCTTCAAATCCAATAGAAAAGATGCTTTCGCTTAGTTCTTAAATCGTCTTGCTACGAAAGCTAAAGCAGGAATAGCTATAATTATTTCAAAACCAGGCAGGCCTAATAATCCACCTTCATCACCTAGAAGTTGCTTAGCTTTAACAAGTGTTACAGTTACAAGTGGCTGATTTCCAGTACCATTTGCTGAACCATTGCCTGAAGAAGGCATGTGATCAAAACTAGTATAATCCATCATAAGGGAAATACCAGTGCCAGTAACTTCAGTCCAAGTAATTATTGAAGATGTAACATCCGCAGTTCCATTAGTCATAGTTATTGAATATTCATTACCTTCAGTGACTTCGGCCTTACTATTGTCTGCCATGTATCCTTCATCTCCCATTAGCATGACGTAACCTCCATCAAGATTAGTTTCCCAATTTACGGGCCAAGCTTCGGCAAATTCGACGTTAATCTCAGAGCCCTTCCACGTGGCACCAAAGAAGAAAAGATGGCTTCCTTGTACATTGAGTCCAGTATCATAAGTCATATTATCATAATATATTTTTATATCATCCCAACCTTCAAACTGTAAATTTATTCCTAATGTGTCACCAGCTAACAAGTCAATATTTGTTGCGAGGTTATGAGTTCCTTTTGCGACATCTACACCACCATGTTGGCAATCACTAGTGTCTTCACTTACACTTGCACCATTGTGCTCTATAGAAATAGTCCATTCACAGGTATCATCTCCATTATCATCTTCAGTATCTTCCCACCAGATATCAAAAGAATTAATAGAAATAGATAAATCAAATTCTACAGGCTCACTTGTCCAAGTACCAACATTTACAGGATTTCTACCAATTTTACCAAGCCCTGGGGCGTCGTAGTCAACATCGGCCTGTACTGATTTAGTAGTTTCAGCTTCACTAGGCAATTTAGTTTGTGGAGATAGCATATCACCTTCTCCTTTAAATTAAATTTAAATTGCAATTCAGGATTCTCATACGTAGGTTCATCTTCAGCATTTACACTCACTGAGGCTACAATTAAGGCTGAAAATGCGAATACTAAGCACGCTGTAATCCATCTCATGGACTACGTCCATTAGGTTCGTTTTATTAAAGTTCTCTTCTAGAATAACCCACGCAAAGGAGTGCAAAAATAACTAAAATAAAATTAAATCCAGGCAATCCTTCATCATCACTTGAACTTCCAGAACTTTGTTTCAATATATCTACTGTGTTAAAATCTATAGGTGGTGCAGTATCACAACTTCTTCTAGTTAGTGAGAAGCTAATAACAGATTGATCCAGTTTTGCATATTCATCATCAACATACCAGGTAATCTTTGTAGAAGTGATAGTTGTTCCATTTAGGTCATAAT
>DASCSW010000071.1:0-4340 GCA_034399455.1 Candidatus Poseidoniia archaeon | reverse complement strand
AGGATTACTAGCTTTGATCGAAGAGGGAAATACTTAATAATTAATTTAGACATCGATATTATAATTATTCATTTAAGGATGACTGGAAGAATAGATGTAACTTCTAATGGAACGCCGAAATACACTACTGTAGAAGTTAATTTTGATAATGGGCAAAAATTGTGCCTTGTAGATTATCGGAAATTTGGACGTGTATGGACCGTCAAGAATATCAACGAAATAGTAGGACATTTAGGAATAGAACCATTAAGCAAAGAATTCACTGCAAAAAAGCTTGAAAAACTACTAGAAAAAAGAAGCGGTAGAATGAAACCTTTGCTATTAAATCAACAATTCATAGCAGGTATAGGCAATTATTTAGCTGATGAAATCCTATTTAGGGCATCTATACACCCTCTAAGGAAAGCAAATACACTAAATAAAAGTGAGAAACAAAAATTGCATGAATCTATAAGACATATAATAAAAAAATCAATTGATTATGGAGGTACAACATTTCTCACTTTTAGAGGGCCAGAAGGAAAGAAAGGAGAATTCTGGAAAAAATTGCAAGTTTTCAGAAAGACTGGGGAACCATGTCCCCACTGCAAAAAACCTATAACTAGAATAATAGTAGGTCAAAGAAGTACTCACATTTGTGAAAATAAACAAAAAATGTTGATTAATATTAAATAGAGTGGCAATACTGTTTAATTCTCGAGGTAGAGAACCATGATGGCTGCTAAAAAGGTATCAAAGAAAATTGTTGTACTAGGCGACCCTGCTGTAGGTAAGACTAGTTTAATTCGTCGTTTTGTTATTAACGCTTTTGATGACAAATATTTAACTACAATTGGAGCTAAGATTGTAAAGAAGGAAGTCCAATTAAGATCTGGTGGAGCTAAACCAGATATTGATGTTACCCTAATGATTTGGGATGTTGCTGGACAAAAAACCCTTGGTAATGTTAAGCAGGCATATTACCGTGGTTCCGAAGGTGCAATGATTGTTTGCGATATAACACGCAGAGAAACTTTACTTTCTACCATCGACTGGATTAAGACTCTTATGCAAGTAACTGGAGATATACCAGTTATACTCCTAGCTAACAAAGCTGATTTGATGGACAAAGCATTGTTTGGCGAAAAGGAAATGGGAGAAGTATCTAAGAAACTCAACGCAGAATTCTTATTGACCTCAGCTAAAGATGGCCGTAATGTTGGTGAAGCTTTCCAAAGTATTGCGGAAAAGATGGTTGAAGGAATGTCATAGAAGGGCTGAGCCCTATGGATGACTTCTACGACACCGACGTTGGCGTTCAAACATCTGATATTTTAGTACTACCTAGTACTTTCCTAGGAACTCTATGGACTGAATTACAAGACATCGGTTCTGAAAAAGCTAGAAGAATTTTATTCAATTGTGGGCATACTGTTGGAAGTAGCTTATCTGTTAATTATGTAGGAATGGGGACTGATGATTTAGATATGGTTCTTAATCAGGCATGGGCTGAAGCAGGATTAGGACACTTATTTGTTATCGATTCAAATAAAGAACACATAGTAGTTAAATTAGAAAACTTGCTTGAAGTAGGTATAATTGGTGCTGAAAATCATTGTGACTTTACGGCAGGTTGTCTATCTGGAGTGCTAGAAGGACTCCTACAACAACCTTATAGCGTGGTAGAAGAAATGGTAGGAGAAGAGACAAGACTCTTCAAATTCGACAAAAAATAAATATGGCAGCAAAGTGGCAAAAAACATTAGATGATTTACTCTACAATGGAGACTTAGATGGTGCATACAACTTACTAGAAGGTATACTTAGAGATAACTCAAGTGATATTGCTGCAAGAATTGCTTTTGGACGTGTACAATATGAATTAGGAGATCCTGATAATGCAAGAACCACCTTTGAAACTGCACTAAAAAAGAGTCCAAATAACTCAGAGGCTCTAAAAGGACGTGCTGAAGTTTGTGAATTATTAGGTGAATATGAAGAGGCTATTCGATCATACCACATGGCAACACAGGCTAAACCAAAAGATATTGATGCATGGAAATTAATGGGTATTCTTCTAACAAAATTGAAAAAATTTGGTAAAGCTGATAAATGCTGGAATGCAATTTTAAGATTAAATGCAAAAGATGCTGAAGCTTGGTACAATAAAGGATACGCAAAATTGCTTGTTCAGAAGTATGACGATGCCGAAAAATGTCTTAAAAATGCTATTAAATTTAAACCAGATATGAAAGAAGCCCATAACGATTTAATTAGGGTTCTTAGGAAGAAAGATGATAACGAAAGTGCTCTAAAAGTTTGTAACCATGCTTTAAAATCACATGATAACGATGATACTCTTTATCGAAATAAAGGAAACATCCTATACGCTTTAGATAAACCTGAAGAGGCACTGGAAGCATTCGAAAAAGCACTTAGTCTGAATCCTCATGTTGTTGATACTTGGGTTAACAAAGGAACTGTCCTTTGGAAAGCAATGGGGAATCGAGAAGAAGCGTTGGCAGCTTTTGATAAAGCGCTAGGAATAAATCCTAATTTTATGGCTGCTCAAGATTCAAGGATAAATCTGGAAGCTGAAATTAAAGCTAATAGACCAAGTTTCTTCAAAAGACTTTTTGGCGGATAAATAACAAAGACACCCCTTAGATATTTAATGAGGACTCTGATGGGGTTGGTCCTTGCCAAATGATATACCCTTAGATGAGCTTATGGAGCTTTGGAGATCCTTCTTTCAAGACTCCAGAAACCGCCCTGCTGATAAGTTTGGAAAAGAAGCTTCAGCACCAAAATGTAGTGCATGTAATGGTGAAGGTGCGGGCGAAGATGGAACTATATGTTCTAAATGTAAAGGCGAAAGAATAGATTCAGAAAACATACCTACCTATAGTGATGAAATCCAAAAAGTTTCTAGAGAATATCCTGATGGTGATAGAGCAATAAGTGTTACATGGGAGGCTGTTGCAGATTTCAATGCAAGATTATCAAGCAACTTACGATGGAATCTTGATGAAACCCTAGATGCTGCCAAAAAAGTTGTTCAAGAATTTATTGATGAAGATACTAAAAAACGTGTTAAAGAAGAACACCGAACCAAGGTAGACTTAGATGTAGTTCCCGTAGGAATACCTGATGAATTATATGAAGTTGAAATCAGTGGACTCAGAAAGGAGCATCTCTATAGAACTGTGAAATTAAAGGGATTAGTTCGCAAAGCTACACCTGTAAGACCTAGAATGGAAATTGGATTATTCGAATGTGACTGGGAAAGACACAAGAATTCATACATACAAGATTTTTTTACATTAAAAGAACCTAATAGGTGCACATCAGAAGGATGTAAATGCGCTGATTTTAAGCTAAGAGATGATTTATCCCAATTTATTGATTCTCAGAAAGTAGAAATACAAGAATATCCTGAGGATTTACCTCCAGGAGCTCAACCTGAACGATTAACTGCCTATTTTGAGAGCTCATTAGCTCACAAAATTCAACCTGGCGACAGAGTTGCCATTGTTGGAATTATTAAACCTAAATCACAATTTCAAGGTAGAAGACAAAAAAGTGAATTTGATATTTATCTCTACTCACATAGCATTGATGAGAAAGTGGGAGAAGATGAAGACATAGAACCTACTGCAAGTGAACTAATAGAAATCAAAGAGTTGGCACTTCAGGAGGATGTTGCTGAAAGAATAAGGGATTCTATTTCACCTACTATTTTTGGAATGGAATTAGAAAAAAGGGCAATTGCACTCCAACAATTTGGTGGTGTTAACAAAGAATTACCAGATGGCACTCGAATTAGAGGTGATATTCACATGCTGATGATGGGAGACCCCGGTCTGGCTAAATCTCAATTACTTCGCTCAGCTTCGAGAATTGCTCCCAGAGGTGTAATGGCTACAGGAAAGTCTACTTCTGCTGCAGGACTAACTGCTGCCGCTGTAAGAGATGAATTTGGTGAAGGAAGGTGGAGTTTAGAGGCTGGAACACTTGTCTTAGCGTCAGGAGGCATTGCTTGTATTGATGAAATTGACAAAATGTCTGAAGAAGATCGTTCCTCGATGCATGAAGCAATGGAACAACAAACAATTAGTATTGCCAAGGCAGGAATTAATGCTCAATTAAAATCAAAATGTTCTGTACTTGCTGCTGCAAATCCAAAAAGAAGTAGATTCGATATGACTATGCCATTACCTCCTCAAGTCAACATGCCAGTCTCATTACTAAGTAGATTTGACATTTTTTTCATAATTACAGACACCCCAAATCCTGAAAGAGATAATTTATTAGCTGACAGAATTTTAGAAAGTCACCGAGCTGGAGAAGTATTAACTCCT
>DASCSW010000070.1:0-4378 GCA_034399455.1 Candidatus Poseidoniia archaeon | reverse complement strand
GTAAAATCACTCATATCTGCAAGAAAAACTGTTGTTTTTACTACGTTATCTAAAGTTAGATTTTGTTCGGCTAGTACGGCCTTAAGATTGAGAATAGCCTGCTCAGTTTGAGCAGCCACTCCCTTCTCTAATTCGGTCGCATCATGTTTACGGCCGACTTGGCCACTGAGGAAAACATATCCTCCTGATGCAACACCTTGAGAGTAAGGACCGATCGGTTCTGGAGCCATCGAGCTCATTACGATCTGTTTCATATTGCTCTAATAATCGCGGCGTTATTAGAACTGCGGTATCAAAAATATTATATTTACAAAGGAATTAGCCCATCATGTCGAAATTCATGTATTCTGGAAGTTACACCTCAGAAGGTGTTCAAGGTCTTCTAAAAGAGGGCGGTACAGCAAGGCGAGATGAAACAACTAGAATTGTAGAATCATTAGGTGGAAAACTAGAATCATATTACTGGTGTTATGGTAGTACAGATTTTCTTGCAATAATGGAATTTCCAGACCATACAACAGTAACTGGAATGGCTCTAAATATTGCTGCATCTGGAAAATTTAAGGGAAATATAACGCCATTGATAACCGTTGAAGAAATGGATGAAATGGTGAAGGTTAACTTAGGCGATTACAGATTGCCAGGCCAGTAAATCTAGAATATACCAAAACCCATAATTCGTGGTTTAGCCTCTAACTGAACAATCAAGGGATTTCTCTTAGATGTCTTATTCAAAACAATAGGGAAATCCCATTCAATATTGATTTTATTATCTATTTCAGTAATTCTTCCTACAATAAATTGCAAATCGCTACAGAAATGGACAACATCTCCTACGGCAAGTTCATTTTTTTGAAATACAGCTTTATTCAATTCAAATTGCGATTTTGGTTGTACTTCAAAGCGAATATCGGAATCAGCCAAAATTGATCCTTTACCTAATAAATCTTCTCTGAAGGCACCAGCAGTTCTTAGAGCTAAACCAACTCTATCTCCAAGGTTAGCAATTTCTACATCTAAATCCATAACTTGTAAGGATCTAGCAATTGCATTTCCTTCAGATCCAGCAAAAACAACATCATCATGTTTGTTAACTTTTCCAGATTGTACGTTTCCTACAGCGACCAACCCCACTCCTTTTACAGTAAAAGCTTGATCAACAGCCACGACAAACCCCTTATCATCGTTAGGTTTAATTTTGTTAAGAACTTCAATTAATTTTTCCCTTATGACTACACCATCATTTTCAATAAATTTCCAATTCGAAAGATCAGCTTGTTGAAGTAAAGCTTTCACTTGTTCTTCATCTACCCATTCACCTTCTGAAGGATTTACAATGATTAATCCTTCATTTATTCCAGCACACGCCATAGAGACAATAGCCTCTCCAAAAGCAGCATCAACTTTGTTGACTTCTATTATGCCAAAATCAGAAATAGTTAGTGATGTAAAGAAAGGTTTAGGTTTCTCAGGATAATTATTTGGCCTTAGTATAGAAACAGTCGAGAAAGAACCATCTTCTTTCAAATCTTTGTATACATAATTGTCTACATCTCTCGAATCAGATTTTTTAGCAATAGAACGAGCAACATCGTCACTTCCTACGAATAAAATGTTCAGTACACTCATGAACTAATTCTCTCTGAAATATAATTGAGCACATCAGAAAGACATTGCTTATTATCAAATGATTCAATTCCCTTTTTTTCTTTAATAAAATCAGAAAGGAGTGGTAAACAACGAGTCAATTCATCGACGATAGTTATGTGGGCTGTTTGAGCAGTTCTTGATAGAGGATTCAAATCAATAGTAATTACTTTTTTCCCCATATTAACCAAAGCTTCACAACGATCGCCATCTTCTAATGGAACAAGTACAACGTCAGCAGAACCAATTCCATCAGAACAACATTTTGCCCTTTCAGAGCTTAATCCTGGAATTTTATCGTCAGCATTTTCACCAAAAGCATCAATCCCTACCTTTTTCATCATTTTAGTTAATCCTGCGATTCTCTCAGGAGTTCTGTGAAATAAATTAACTTCAACTTTAGCTCCACTTACTTCCGAAAGTCTTGCAACTTCTCTAGCAGCCAATGCAACAACATTACCATTTACAGAAATAACTGGATTTTTAGCTTCAATTAAAGCTGAAGCGGCCGCCTTTATGGCACTCAAGGCAGGTAAGCAAGTTTGTTCACCTAGTAAATAATCAAAAGCCTCTCCTCTTCCATGGGCAATTAGTCCTTGTTTAGCTACAACATCAGAAGCATCAACTAATTTTTCTCTTGCCAAAAGCGATTTGTATCTTGGATGATCCTTTGGTGGCAATGCCAATTTACATCAATCCAGCATAGAAACAAATACTACTAAGGACTGTAAAAATAACGAGAGGAGGGACAATAAGCCTATCAACAAATCCTCTGTAATATCCACCAACGATAACACCCATCAAAATAACAAAACCAATTCCCATTGAAACTAATAATTTTTCAGCACCACCCCCCACCAAATCACGATTATAAATTGCAATAATTCCAAGAGTAATTGCTAAAGCACCAATCACGGTTCTAAGTTGCGCTCCGAAATTTCTAAGCATATTTTCCCTATCATTTAATTCTCCTTCGAGAGCCCCTAATAGATCTTCATCGAATTTAATAGGATTTATATTCATTAAAATCCCCATAAATGATAAAACTCCGCCAACAATCAATAAGGCCGTACCTTCATCCATAAAAATTCACGATTTACGTATTATTTAAGACCTACCTACTCTTTCAAAATTATTGTTGAACAGCAATCCAAACGGCGACACAAAATAGTGAAAATCCTAGTATACGGTTTATCAAAACGCCAGATTTAGGGTCGTGAAAGATTCCTTTCAAAGCACTACCAAATGATGCCCATCCAAACCATCCAACTAATTTAATTGCTACATTTAGAACCACAATAATCATTTTCCCAAATAACTCCGTTCCAAAAACAGTTCCAAAAGTCGTCATTAAAATTAGTAAATGAATGAAGGCTTTTCCATTGACAATTTGCAAAACAATTCCAGTACCCATTCCTAGTTGTTCATCAGAAATATCATTTTCATCTACCGGCGAAGCAACTGAAATTTGATAAGATAAGTATATGATATATGCAACTCCGATGTATGTAAGAAATTGCAAAAGGTTTTTATTTTCTTCAATAAAAAAAGCCCCAAATGCAACAACTGCACCTAGTAAAAACCAACCAAGAACCATTCCAGAAATTAGCGGTAAACTTTTGTTGAATCCATATTTTGAGCTGTGTGCCGCAGAAAGAAGATTGTTAGGCCCAGGCAACAAAGATACCGGCAAAGTAAAAACTAGCATGGCAATTAAATTTTCGTAGTCCATGATATTAAAATTCCTCAAATATTAGACGATACATAGTACCAAAGGAAAGGCGGTCTATATTTTGTCTTTTATTTTGTACTTTCAGCTTTACTTTTTGTAATGTATTCAATCGCTTTCCAAATTAAGAAAAGAAGAACAAAAGGAATGATAAACACTAAGAAAAGAGAAAGAAGAATACAAACAATTGATGCACCAGCTTCCAGTGTAGAAATAATAGGATTTGCTAAGCCGCCAGTAGTTCCAGTTGATACGGCTCTTGTAGCAACAGTCCCAAGCTGAATAACGCCAGCAGTACTTCCACCCACTACAGCAGATAAAATCCATTGAATAGAAGGATCAACATCACCTTCTAAACTTGCTGAAGTCACGAAAATACCCCCTATGATTGCAGCGGGAGTGGCAATAGTATCTAACAAATTATCAATCCAAGGAATATAGTAACCTCCGATTTCCAGTAGTGTTGCAATAGCAAATACAGCAATAGCCCAATCATCACCAACCCAAACATATGAGCCTTCTAGCTCATACAAATCAAATCTACTTGCTACTCCCATCATTAAAGGAGGTATGAAAACACGGAAACCACAAGCGGCAGCTAAGCCCAATCCGAGGCTTAACGATAGAATAATTGGTATAATCTCCATGTATAATTATTTATCAGATAGCAATAATAATTTACGGTAGAGAAAACCGAACTAAATATAAACCTCTTGTTTATTACAATTACAATGGCCGAAGATTCACTCCCGAAGAGAAGACGTAAGAGACTAGGCAATCTTTCTAAAGAACAAATAGAAGAAAATGTTAAATTTACAATAGAAGACATAGGCTTCCCTTTCAATCCAATAAAATACATACCTCTGTTTTTTTCAAATCCTAAATTATCAATTAGAAGTAGAATTCAGTTTATTTTGTTTTTCCCAGGTTTAGTAATATCATTTATATGGCTCGAATTTATTTTATTATGGTGGATAATAGCTGCAATATCTTCTCTTTCCA
>DASCSW010000069.1:0-4412 GCA_034399455.1 Candidatus Poseidoniia archaeon | reverse complement strand
ATCATTCAAATTAACAAATGTTTCTTTTATGTTATTAGGCAATTTGTGTAATGCAAAGCCGTGGTTCTGTGAAGTAATGTAGACATTGTTTGTTTTAGTATGTTTAACGGGTTGATTTCCGCCTCTATGTCCATATTTCAGCTTGTATGTTTCTCCACCAAGTGCAAGTCCTAGGATTTGGTGTCCCAAACATATGCCAATCGTTGGATATTCTTTTACTAAGACTTTAACATTTTTAACAACATTTTCCATTTCAGGATGATCTGGATCTCCGGGACCATTACTCATGAATATTAGGTCGGGTTTTGTCTTTCGAACTTGTTCAATTGTATAATTCCAAGGTACTACTGTAACTTTATTCTTTTCAGCTAAATTAGTTACAATTGATTGCTTAACTCCCCAATCAAACAAGGTTACATTAGGTCCTTTTTTTCCTTGTTTGTAAATCTTTTTTGTTGATACTTCAGCTACTAAGTTTGAATTGGACGGCCACTCCATTTTCTTAGCCCTTTTGACACCTTCTTCCGGTGTCATTTTCCCATCGGTGCTAATTACAGCTCTTAAAGTTCCAGATTCTCTAGTTATGATAGTTAATTTTCTAGTGTCAATTCCTTCTATTCCAGGAATCTTTTCTCTTGTCAACCATTCATCAAAATTTTCTTCGCCTTGGTGAGGATGTCTACACCATTCTTTGACAATGCATGCTTTGGTTTGTATTTTATCAGATTCGTAGTTTTCTTTATTACAACCATAATTTCCTATTTGAGGAAATGTAAACATCAGGATTTGACCTGCGTAACTTGGGTCCGTAAGAGCTTCCTGATAGCCCGTCATTGATGTGTTGAAAACGAGTTCTCCTTCCACTGTTTTTGGATAACCAAATGAGTCACCAAAAAAAACAGAACCGTTCTCTAGTGCAATCCATCCCTGCATCTAGGCAGAACCAGTTCAAAGGGGGCTTAAAACAGGAACGGTTAGAGACTCTCGAGGAAGGCCTTTTCATTGAAGTGTAATTTAGAAGGAACTACTACACTGTGGGGTTCTTTTCCAATGTCTTTATTTGCCAAATATTTCAGTTTTCCATACCATAATTTTTGATCTTCTCTTCCCACTCTAGCAGCTACTGCAACTTTTGTATTCTTTTCTATTCCTGCTTCAATCATTTGTTCAGCAGCTTGAGAAGCAGTCATATATATTGGGGCAGTATCTGGATTATCAGCTTTAATATCTAGAAGGACTAATGTGTGGTTTCCATTTTCCATATTAGTTTTAATTTTGTCAATAGGACTTAATGGCTTGTAATCTCCTTCGGGGAGGACGAGTGTAGCTACAGGTCCAAAATTATAATGTTGTAATCCTAAAACTCCAGCAACTGCAGTAAGAACAGATGCGTTGTGTATGACGTGATATTCAATATTATTTTTTTTGCATTCTAATAATAAACTTACATGTGTTGTAGCTGATAATGAATCACCTACAATTAGTAATGATACATTTGTTTTCTTTGCTAAATCAATTAATTCTTTAGGTTCTTCAACTTGACTCCTAGATAGATGAATAGGTTCTTTTTCTGATTTTAGTTTAATCCATTCTAAGGTATCAGAATGAATTGGAGAGGTATATGTTTCATAGAATATATGCTCTGATAAACTAAGGGCAATTACGCCATCCATAGTTATCGAGTTTGGCCCTCCAAGACCTAGACCTATTATTGTGAGCATGAAGTCTTATTTGAGGCTCTCTTAATTAGTTTCTATGGCAGTATCCCAAGATTTGTTAGAGTTTCAAACGGATCCTAAATCTTTTTTGGATATTACAAGTCATGTGCAGGATTTTGTTATAAGTTCAGATATCCAGAATGGTGTTTGCCATTTATTCATTAAACACACAAGTGCAAGTTTAGTTATTCAGGAGAATTATGACCCTTCAGTAAGACAGGATTTTGAAACTATTTTCTCCAAATTAGCTCCTGAAGATTTTCCTTATGTTCATAATATAGAAGGTAAGGATGATATGCCAGCGCATATTCGTTCGGCTTTGACTAGTACTTCAGAGAGTATTCCCGTAGTTAATGGAAAGTTGTCATTAGGTACTTGGCAAGGAATTTACATTTGGGAACACAGGGACCAAAGACATAATAGGAAAGTGCTGTTAAGCGTAGTAGGTTGATAGTTTATGAGAGAAAGTAAGGTGCTCGGTTGGCCATATGGAAGGTATCATCCACTGCATGCCGATATCTTCATGTTCAACGTAATTTCAATTGTTCCAGATGGTGACATAACTGAGGAAGAAAATGCAGTTGTGAATTTAAGAACCAAAGCCCTTTTAAGTTGGGGAGATGTATCTCAAGTCCAAATTGATGATGCATTTGATAAGGTAGGTCTTTGGTTTAACAATGTATTATCTACAGAGGGAAAGGAAGAGGCTATTCGGATTTTTCATATGATCGGTGCTGAAATGGCTGAAATAAATAATAATAATCCCAATGTTTTAAATCTTAAAATGCAACTTTTCCGCGATTGTTGTGCGGCAGATGGTGAAATTAGCGAACTTGAAAAAGAAATTTTAGATGAATTAGCAGATGCATGGAATATCAACAAAGATTGGACAAAGAGACTTCCTAGGTATAAGGCACATAGTGATTACAAAGAGAAAGATATAGAAGGCACATATGGTGATGACTGGGATTCACTTAAAGATTATTTTACAGTATGTTTTGCTGTAGGCGCGTATAGTTTTGCAGAGGCATTTGAAGGAACTGGAATTAAAAATACGCACATAGCCCTTAAAAATTCAAATAATTATATGTTCTCAGGTCATTCTAGAGCTCTAAAATCAATTCCATCAAATTGTAAAGGTTTGATATGTGTGGACTGCGACTGGTTTGTTTGTGATAATTGTATCAAAAAGGAGAAGGAATGTGAATGCCCAAACGGTCATGAACTTAAAAATCATGAACCTAGTAAAGAAGGTTATGGTTGCGATGCGTGTGGAAGGGGAATCAGAGCTTTCCTACCTGAAGAAATAGAATTATTTCAAATACTTGATGAAAAAAGTAATGATTTTATTCAAGTGTCGAAAATATGCAGTGCAGCAATCAAAAATTGGAAGCGAATGACCATGCGGGAAGGCATGATGGAACAAGATATGACAACCCCTCTTTTTTTAGAAAGTTTAACTAATCTATTTACACGTATAAACATAGCAACTACAACTCCTGACAATCCTTCGGATAAAAAGGTGATTAATAAATTATATAAAATTCTTGTTGAATGTGCAGAACATAACAAAGGTGATGAAAAAGGACTTTACAAATTTGTTATCGCAAAATTAGATTATATTAGGGAAAAAGGGGGTGTGACTGAGGAAGTTGAATTTTCTACCCCAGTTAAGAATCCAAGGAAGAGTTTGAGATTTATAAGAGATTTGAAGTAGTTATGGCTACAACCGTGGAACGCACAATGTGGTGCCCAAAAAGGTGTGACCTACTCGTCATGAAAACAAGTTCAAATCCATATGAATTTAAATGGAACTTGAAGGGAGGTATTTTTCTTTTGATAGCATTGATATTAGTTTACATTTTCCTCAACGAACCTCCATTTATCTTTGATATTTTACCTCTGGATATACCTGCTATTTTATTCGGTATAGTAGCAATGGTAACTGGTTTAATTGGGATGCGTTTTTCGCATCCCACAATAAACGAATATGTTTGTCCTTCATGCAAAGGTGTTCTTTTTGATATTGATAGATTTAAGCACGTTAAGAAAGGAAAGATTACAAAAAAAAGTGCTAAGAAACGCAACATTATTCTTCAACTGTTGAATGATTCGTCTGAGCTTAGTGAATTGCAGTGCCCTAGTTGCTCTAAAGATATGAACTCTGTCAAGGTATTGTATAAGATTAAACATGATAGCCAGGCAGGAAATTTTATTTTGGAGGAAACAATAGAAGACGTAGTAGACAGTGTAATGGCAGGCGAGAAAGAAATGCAAGTTGAAGGCTGTAAAAGTTGTAAATCATTATGGCTTGATGAAAGTAATAGACTTGATATCTCTAGGGGTACAATAGTATCTAATGAAGAGAGCCTAGAATAATGGAATTTAGTCAATACAAATCAAATGCAATGAAGAAACTAGAGTATGCCCTTTCAGAAGGGCTAGTAGATGAAGGTGTAATCGAAGTCCTCAGGGCTTTCAATTCACATCCAGATATTTTCACTACCTCTAGCTGTGCAGGTAGATTGCAATTAATTGTTCTTCCAGATATAGGCCGTAAAGATTCAGTTGAATTAAGGAAGACATGGCATAGGCCTGTTGAATTTGAAGAGGTTAAGGAAGCCCTCGATAGTTTAGACATTCCTGCCAACTCAATTGTTATTCTTCAAGGCCAATCACCAATTTTCCATGTAG
>DASCSW010000068.1:0-4661 GCA_034399455.1 Candidatus Poseidoniia archaeon | reverse complement strand
TATAGTGTTCAATTCTATCTTCTTTCTTTTCTTTCATCAATTCAATATTCTTTTCAGAAAGAGGTTTTTTGCCCTTATTTTGATACCATGTATCTACTAAGACTCTGCAAGCAGGAATAAAGGTAACAAATATTACAAAAGCAGACAAAACACCTAGAGCAACTTGAATTCCAAATTCTCTTATTGGTGTAATATCTGAAGTAACATTAGATAAGAAGCCAACCATTGTAGTAGTGGTAGCTAAAAGCAATGCAGACCCAACGTACATTATTGAGGAAGCACTTGCTTTCTTGATATCCCATTCATCAATTAAATCCTCACGATATCTCATTATGAGATGTATTCCATAGTCAACACCAAGACCAACTAGTAAAATGGGGACAATTATAGCAAAGAAACTAGGCTCAAAATCCAAAAAGCTTGCGAAACCCTTAGACCAAATTATAGCCAATGATAAGGCGACCATTGTTAATGTAACATCCAAAGGTGAACGGAAAGTAGCAAATAATACTCCAATAACAAGAACAACTACAAGCCATAAGAGTTTGCTCGTACTTTTATTAGACGCATCATTTATTTCATTATCGAGCACAGCTTGACCTAACGCATGAGCTTCGATGTCTTGAAATTTCATGTTATTTACAACATCATTCATTTCTAATTCAACACTCACCATTCGATCAAAAGCATCACCCGTTGTTTCACCTTCTCTATTGCTATTATCAAAATTTACAGTAATCTTAGTAGCCTTTGCAGATTCATTTCCATCATACTCACCTAAAATATTGATTACAGCTCCAGCTAGTAATGGATTTTGTGTAGCTGCATTAAATGCATCTTTAATTTCCCGATCTGTTTTGTTTGAATAAATATTTTTTAATTCAGTTAAATCTGAAGCATCACCTTCAACAAAAGGAGCTAAATAGTTTGGAAGAGATACCATATCATTGCTTGGATTTTGAGGATTCATAGAATTATTTACAATTAAATTATTTTCAGTAAATGCAATTTCTATTTCTAAAATTTCAACAAATGCTACAGATGTTAGGATGTCTTTGTCATTACTGTAGATTAAAGTATCAACAGGATATTCAGTTGAGAACTTATCTCCAATATCATTTAGAGCATTAATGACCTCATTATCTGGTAGAAAACTAGACTGACTTATGGTTCCGTCCTGAGGGTTTAGTGCTAACTGTGCAATCATCAAAAATGTAATAAAAAGTACAATGCCAATGGTTGTTTTTGGGTTTTTATTTACATTTTCAGCAATTTTTTCTAAAACCATATTTAGCCACCCTGAGCACCTTGTATAAAAAAATATGCAGATTTTTATAGATTTTTTTAGAAGTGTTATACAAGACTTCCAATATTATTTACAATTTTTTTTAATTCCTCGATACTTTTGGCTATAGAGCGATTTATTTTTAAAATTTCATCCCTTTCTTTTTGTATTTTTTTCGCTTCTTGAAAGAGTCCTTTCATCAATGCTTCCACGGTATTCCCAGTTTCGTCACAAGCAGGGCAGAAATCAAATAATTCTTTATCTGTTTTAAATATTTCTCTTTTAACATAATCTTCTAGAGTGGTTAGAGGCATATTCTGTTATTGATGTGGTTTTAATATTCCTTTGGTCTCTATATTTTTAAGTATCATGTCGTATACATGTCTAAACGATGCCACTTTACTCACATAGTCGTTTAGGTACCTATGAAAATTGCCCATTTCAGTACAAGCTCCGTTACGTTGATAGAGTAAAGCCAATTTTAGGAAATACAATTGAATCTTTTATGGGTAGTATGGTTCATGATAGTCTTGAATGGCTTTACAAATTAGCTCGAGATTCAAATATTGTTTCGAAAGAGGCTTTGATTAACAAGTATGATGAATTATGGTCTGAAAAGTGGAAAGAAGACATTCGCGTTGTCAAAAAAGAGTTAACGGCAGATAATTTCAAAGAAACGGGTCAAACCTGCTTAGAAATGTATTATGATAGATATCACCCTTTCAATCAGGCAATAACTATAGGTTTGGAAGAAAGAATGATGATTCAACTTCCTGAAGATAAGAAAATGCAAGGATACATCGATCGTTTAGACAAGGTAGGAGACGGTCATTTTTCAGTTCACGACTACAAAACTTCTAACAGAGTCCCTCCTCAAGCAAAAGCAGATCAAGATAGACAATTAGGACTTTATGCATTAGCAGTTCATCAAAAGTATCCTGAGATTAAAAAAATTGATTTAGTTTGGCACTATGTTAGATTTGATGAAGAAGTAAGATCAAGTCGCACTGAAGAACAGTTGGATATTATGGTAGAAAATACTGTTAATTTAATTAAAGATGTAGAAACTGCAACTGAGCTCAAAAATTTCCCAATAAAGACAAGTATTTTGTGTAATTGGTGTGAATTCAAGGCACAATGCCCTGAATATTCTCATCAGTATGCTTCTCAGAGTAATGTTCCAGTTCTAGATACTACCACAATGACAGCTTCCCAAGCTGCCGAAACTGTTGATAAGTTAGTTGGATTAAAAGAAAAGAAGAAGACACTAACCTTAGATATGGATTCTTTGATTGAAACGCTAGAATCAAAGTTGCTTACATATTCTAAGGAATCAGGACATAGTTCAGTGTTTGGAAAGGATTACAAAGCGAGTTTCAATTCTTCAGAGTCATTACGTATACCTGGCAAAAAGGATTTGAGAAGATACGAACTCGAGTCAACATTGAAGGAGCTTGAATTGTGGGACAATTTGCAAGAGATGTCTTCTTACAAATTAAAATCAATGTTAAAATCAGATAAAATTACCCTTGATCAAAAGAAGAAAATTTCTGAATATATGGAGCAGGATGAAAAGGTTAGAATCAGTCTCAAGAAACTTTAATTCATAAACGTAATCATTATATGTACACATCTTACTTTTAGTAAGCCCCGGCTGTCGGAGAGAGTCTATTTCATTTTCCCTCATATTCCACCCCGGGGCAACTTGATATTATGCCGGTGACGATAGAAAAAGCGAAAGCAGTTATATCTGATTTTGTATTAGTTGACAAAGAAACCAATGTTGATAGAATTGTTTTAGGATCTGAAAATTACACTAAATTTGTGAATGAATTCTGGACAGCTAAGCAACGGCAAGCTAATTCAATCCATGAAATTTCATACCGAGCATGTTACAAACCTCAATTACCACGTTTCTTCATTGATATTTTCTCAAAAAAAGGTGATGTGATTTATGATCCTTTTGCAGGAAGAGGTACAACTCTTGTTGAAGCTGCACTTATGGGTAGAAATGTAGTTAGTAATGATGTAAATCCATTAAGCACTATTCTGACTAAACCTCGATTAAACATACCTTCAATAGATGAAATTAGCAATCGTTTAGATGAGATAGGTTTTGAATCACTTGAAGCCGACATTGACTTATCTATGTTTTTTGACAAAAAAACAGAACATGAAATTGTATCTCTGAAAAATAAACTAGTAAATTCTAAGGTAGATAATTGGATTAGAATGGTTTCTACTAATCGTCTAACAGGGCATTCAGCTGGTTTCTTTTCAGGATATACATTGCCACCGAATCAAGCTACTAGTCAGAGAGGTCAAATCGCTATTAATGATAGATTAGGGATAGTTCCACCATATAAAAATACTAAAGAGATAATTCTGAAGAAATCAAAAAATCTTTTACGTAATATGAATTCTCAATTAAGAAATAATTTAAGAAAGATTAGTTCATCAGCAATTTTTTCAAATTTAGATTCTCGAAGAACCTCACATATTTCAGATAGTTCAATTAATCTTACAGTAACGTCACCTCCCTTTTTGAACATAGTAAGGTATGCTGATGATAATTGGTTAAGATGTTGGTTCAATGACATAGATGTTTCAGAGGTTGAATCTAAAATATCTTTGTGTCGGACCGTTAAATCTTGGTCGAGACTTATGACTTCTGTGTTTGATGAACTCTATAGAGTTACAGTTCCAGGTGGTTGGGTTGCATTTGAGGTTGGAGAAGTTAACAACGGTAAAATAAAATTAGATGAAAATGTAGTTCCATTAGGCCTTGAATCAGGATTTATTTGCGCAGGAATAATGGTTAATTCACAAGATTTTACAAAAACTTCTAACATTTGGGGAGTTAGCAATATGAAAACAGGAACAAATACAAACCGGATTGTTCTTTTTCACAAACCTAAATAAAGGAGCCTATCTTCTAAATTAAAATGCAGAAAATCTGGGTTCTGATAATAGCATTTATGATTACTCCCTCGTTAAGTGGTTGTCTTCAACCTGAAGATAAGAGGACAGTTATTGAAGAACCTTCCATCTTTGATTTTGGACGGCCGGATCCAACAAATACTTGGTACCATTATGCCGGTAATTTGGCACGACCTTACGCAGTAGATGCAACTAATTCTTCAGCTCTTTTAGACGCAAATATTACGTTTAATTTGACAGGTAATAATATTCCTTATTTTACAAATGCAACATATTATGGAACTGGTTTTGACACCTTTGAACCGACCATAGGGATTACGGCTTCAGGAGCAATTTTCTTCACAAGCTGGAATGGGCTGGGAGATGGTACTCATATCATCCGCTCACGAGATCAGGGACTGACTTGGGAAGATGTCGGGCCGTTCGGGACTGTTGA
>DASCSW010000067.1:0-4677 GCA_034399455.1 Candidatus Poseidoniia archaeon | reverse complement strand
TTTTGGTCTTTTTTATGATGTGGGCTATAGTCCAGACCCTCTTTTCAAGGGGATATCTGGCTCGTCAGGTTGAAGATTAACAGAAACTTCAAAAACACACCCATCCGTAATCTGCTGTATGGATAGTCCTTCCAATTTGAAAAATAACTACAAATATTGGGAAATAACAAAAGATTTGATAGATCAGTGTATTGATATCACTCTTAATTTGAGTCAGAGTGGACATCCAGGAGGTTCACGTTCTAAAGTCCACGGAATGTTGATTACGCTTCTTTCAGGAGCAATGAGATGGGATATTAGAGATCCAACTAAACGTTTTGCAGACAGATTTGTTCTTGTTGCAGGTCATGACAATCCTATGGTTTATGCAACATTGGCAATTCTTAATGAAACTCTCCGAATAAAATATGAACAAACAGGAGATTCTAAGTATCAAGTTAGAAACGGGGAAGAATTCCAATTAGTTTGGGAAGATTTACTTACTCTTCGTAAGAATAAGGGATTACCAGGCCATGCCGAAATGGAGGGTAAGACTCTTTTTTTCAAATTTAACACAGGTCCAAGTGGTCATGGTTCTCCAGCAGCAGCAGGTGAAGCCTTAGCTCATAAATTGGCAGGCACAGATCAAGTCAAAGTCTTTGCCTTTGAAGGAGAAGGTGGTTTGAGTACTGGAGCTACTCATGAAACATTAAATTCAGCTTGGGGCCTTGGTCTAGGAAATATAGTTTATTACATAGATTGGAATGATTATGGAATAGATAGTCGACCATTTAGTTCTATAGTTAAATCTACTCCTAAAGAATTGTTTGAAACTAGTGGTTGGCATGTTGAAGGAACAGATGACAATGAAGATTGGTCATCCTTTACAGAGGCCTATTATGATTTGTTAGTAGGTAATGCTAAGGATAATATCCCAAAGATGGTTTATGCAAAATCTCGTAAGGGAAGAGGCTATCATGTGTTTGATGAAAAGTCACACGGAGCACCTCACAAGCGTAATTCAGATTTGTTTTGGAAAACCAAGTCTGATTTCTCAGAAAAATATGATATCTCATTTGATAATTCAGGTGAGGTTGCAGCAGAAACTCGTAATGAACATGTTGAGCAGGCAAGAAGTTACTTTGAAACAGTAATTTCAGTGTTGCGTGATAATCAGGATTTAGTTGATTATTTAGCAGATAGATTGGTTGAGCTTGGAGATTCTGTACCTGAGCAAATAGGAGGATGTACTGTCTCTGAATCTAATCCTCTAAATGATAGCGAGATATTTGATTTTGAAAATTATCCTGATGAGCTATTTGCTGAGCCTGGGACTAAGATTCCCAATCGCGTTGGATTTTCTAAAATTGCTTCCTGGATTAATTCACATAGTCGTAAAAATTATGGTAGACCATTGTTTGTTGCAATGTCTGCAGATCTTGCAGGTTCAACAAATATTTCAGGATTTGCTGAAGGCTGGGGTGATATGGAAGATTTAGGAATGTATGATAAAATTACGAATACAAATTCCCCATTAATGCCACAAGGAATAACCGAATTTGCGAATTCAGGTATGATGGCTGGTTTATCAACTGTAAATTTCAATAATGACACGCTAGAACAATATAATGGTTTTATTGGTTCATTCAGTACATATGGTTCTTTTAGTTATCTGAAATATGGCCCCATTAGGTTATTCAGTCAGGTTGCTCAAGATTCACAAATTAAGGTTGGAAAATTATTATGGATTGCAGGTCACTCAGGTCCCGAAACAGCAGAAGATAGTCGCACACATTTTGGCATTTTTGCACCGGGTGTCACCCAATTATTTCCTGAAGGCCATGTAATCAATTTACACCCCTGGGAACACAATGATGTAGCTCCAGCCCTTGCAGCAGCCTTTGCTACAGACGTCCCAATTGTTGCTTTACATTTAACAAGACCTCCTATAGAGGTTCCAGATAGAAAGAAGTTAGGTATTGCAAGTTATTTGGATGCTTCAAAAGGAGCCTATTTGATTAGAGATTATGATTCTAGACCTAAAGAAGGTGTAATTATTGTAAGAGGAACTAGTTCAACAAATACGATTATTTCAATTCTTGAGGATTTAGGTTCAAAGCATAATGTAAAGATTGTATCAGCGATTTCATGGGAATTATTTCAGAGACAAAGTCAATCATACAAAAATTCAATTATTTCAGATCAAGAGTGGTCTGATTCTATGATTGTCACTAATACAGGCCTTAGAATTATGCAGAATTGGATTTCAAATCGCATAGTTGCAGAATATTCGGTTTCACCTGATTGGGATAATAATTGGAGAACTGGTGGAAGTATTGATGAGATTATTGATGAAGCTCATCTAAGTCCTAGATGGGTTTTACAAGCAATAGAAAAATTTGTTTCTGAAAGAAAGAATAGATTAGAAAGACTTAACAACCAAGTTCCAACCTTAGATTAATGTCTTACGAAAATTTCCCGATAGCTGTCATTGATAACGGCGGTCAATGGACTCATAGAGAATATAGAGTTCTAAATTATTTGGGATGTAGAGCTGAAATTGTTTCTAATGTTACACCAATTAAAGAATTGGAGAGATTCAAGGCACTTGTACTTTCAGGCGGGGCGCCAAGAATTGAGACGGAATCCGAAGCTCTTGGCTTGACTTCTGAATATATTGATTCAGGAAAATGGCCAATATTGGGTATTTGTGTAGGTCACCAATATATGGCTAACCATTTTGGTGGTAAGGCAGGACCTGCTGAAATTCCTGAGTTTGGTTCATCTTTATTGACATTAATAGATGAAGGATGGATTTTAGCAGGATTTCCAAAGGAATTCAATGTATGGGAATCTCATAATGATGAAGTCCATGAAATGCCGAATGGATTTAGATTAATGGCATCTTCAGATGCTTGCCAAGTTCAAGTAATTCAGCATGAGAATTTGCCTTATGCTGGTGTTCAATATCACCCTGAGGTTGAGCATAGTGAATATGGTTCTGAACTTTTCCAGAATTTTCTAAACAAAGCCTTAGAATGGAATAAAGAATAGACTGTTTTTTTTATTGAAACACATAGGTTAGTTGCTTTTAACTGGTGTTCTTTAGTTATTTATGGCAGATATAATTGCTAGATTGTTTAGTTTAGGTTCCAAATTACAAGATCTTCCAGAGGAAAAAGAGAAAGCAATCAGCGGATATGGGTTTTATGATTGGGGTAAATCTGCTTTTGAGACCAGTGTTACAGTAGCATTACTTCCTGGCTGGTATGCGTATTTGTTTCTTGAGTCTCAGGGTCTAACTACATCTCTAGGATCAATAACTATGACTGGTGATGCGGTGTGGTCTCTATCAATAGCTATTGCTACGTTAATTGTTGCTGTAGTTAGCCCTCCATTTGGAGTTATAGCAGATAGACGTTTGATAAAAATTAAATGGTTGAAAATTTTGACTTATGTTGGAGCTGGAGCTACTTTCCTTCTAGCTTTTGCACCATTTTTTGGTAATGCTTCTTGGATTTGGTTGATGGTAATGTTTCTTTTGGCTAATATTGGACTAAATGGTGCAGGTGTCTTTTACAATTCGCTTTTGCCACACTTAGGCAAAGAAGATGAGATGGATGACATATCCAATAGAGCGTTTGCCTATGGATATCTTGGCGGCGGTATTCTTCTTTTAATTCATATGGGTTTGTATACGGCTTTTGGTTTGTCAGTAATACCATTCTGTATGGCTACTGCCGGAATTTGGTGGTATGGTTTTGCATTATTGACTTTCATGTGGGTTCCTGAACCGCCAATAGATAATGAAATGGAAGAGTTAAAATTTAGAAAAGCAGCCAAATTTGCAGTAAGTGAAGTAGCCCAGACATTAAGAGATGTAAGAAAATTCCCGAATTTATTTTTATATATGTTGGCATTTTTCTTTTTCATAGATGGCATAAATACAGTTACCGCATTAGGTGGTGTTTTTGGGACAACAGTCCTTGGCGTTACTACTACTGAATTAATATATACAATTTTAGCAATACAATTTATTGCAGCACCTTCAGCCGTAGCTTTTACTAAATTTGCAGATAAGGTTGGAACTAAGAAAGCTCTAACTGTTTCTATTTTTGGTTGGGTATTACTATGTTTTGCTGCACTTGCTTTTGCCCCTCTTGAATTAGAGGAACATGACGAATTCTTTATTCTTTACGAATGGGATGAATCAGGAGAAATTTATGTAGTTCATGTTAACTATGATATTCCTGAGGTTGCCCAAAAACTTGATTATGAAGAGAATGAATTTGATGAGCAAGCTTGGGCCGGAGAGTGGAAGGATTTTCTTCCCTTAGAATATCATAATAAAACTAAGACCCAATCTTGGAATAAAGGAGATTATGATCGTAACGACGAATGGGTAACTTTTACTAAGAATTTAACTGGCGTTACAGATGCAGACATTGAAACATTTTTTGTGACCATCCGCGAAACTCGATTTAGTGTCAGTGTATCAGGTGGTTCCTTAGATGGAAATAAGAATGTAGGTATTGATCATCCTACCAGTTTAGGTGATGGTTCTATGGAAACATGGGAGTATATTATTTTTAGTGGAATATTTTATAGTGTGGGTACTGCATTCATAAATTCTTGGCCAACAGTAAAAAAGCTTGGAAAAGGACAATGGCTATCAATTCCATTGAAAGGTGACGATAA
>DASCSW010000066.1:0-4731 GCA_034399455.1 Candidatus Poseidoniia archaeon | reverse complement strand
TTTTGTAGAATTTACACCAGAATGGAAAACACCTAATGTAGAATCAACATTTTCATATCTTTGTAATGATTATTCTTTCAACAAGGGTAGAGTGGAGAAGGCTTTAGAAAAATTTGTAGAAGCTAAACCTAGGGCGAGACAATTTACATTAGGCGACTTTTAGTATATTTTAAATATACAAACTCCAGCTATAATTGATGACAAGTATTACCCTTGCTGAATTTGAATCATTTCAAGAAGCTGGAGTTTCTTTAATTGATTGTCGACCGACAAATGATTTTGCCTCATCATTTATATCTAATTCAGTTAATGCTAGCATTAATGGTTCATTCGAGTATATGGCTACTTGTCTTTTTTCTAAGAAAGAACCTTTAGTTATTATTTGTAAGGATCACAGAGGTAGTGAAGCCTTTCTCAGACTTGAAGCAGAAGGTTTTGAAGATTTACGTATTTTTGACTTTTCAAAATGGTCGGATGAAGGAAGAAATACAGATAACATAATTAGATGTCGTGCAGCAGAAGCACACAAACATATCAAAGTTATGAAGGATGTAAGTAATTGCGAAGATTGGGAGATTTTGCATGTTAAAGAAGTACCATGTGTACCACTCATTGATATTATTGAAAACTATACTCTTGCCAAAGAGGGTGATGTTTTTTATTGTGGCAATGGGCATAAGTCGATGGCCGCAGTTTCTTTTTTAAAATCCAAAGGAGTTAATACTACAGATATTATTGGAGGTTTGAGTGCAATGTTAGTCGATGCACCAGATTTAGAGATATAATGAGCGAAAAAGCGTTTTCTTTCTTAGAAATGCCACATAGATCTAGAAAACCTAGAACGAATGGAATGACTATGTGTTTGGATCAGGGTATGGGCCTAAGTTATACAGAAGATTTGTTAACTTTGTGTTCAGAATATGTAGATCTTTGGAAATTGGGTTGGGCAACTAGTCAACTACAATCTTTAAAATTAGTTGAGAAAAAAATAAAATTATTGAGATCATATAATATTTCAGTTTGTAATGGAGGTACATTACTAGAATTATCAGAGCAACAAGGCAAGGCTGAAATTTTATTTGATGAATTAATTAATTTGGGCTGTGATTCAACAGAAATATCTAGTGGAAGTTTGGATATAGATTCAGATAGAGTTGTAGAATTAATTAATAGTGCAAAAAGTAGAAATCTTAGAGTTTTCTGTGAAGTCGGCAAAAAAATGCCCGAGAAAGATTATGGAGCAGACGAATATAATCGTCTTATGAAAAAATATTTGGCCGCTGGAGCGGAGAAGGTCATTCTTGAAGCACGGGAATCTGGAGCTAGTGTAGGTATAATGGATGATGAAGGCAAGCCAAAGGAACTAAAAATGCAAGAAATCCTTGATGGAATTAATCCTTCAGATGTAATATTTGAATCACCTAGGAAGTCACAACAGGTTTTTTTCTTAAAGAAATTTGGACCTGAAACAAATTTAGGTAATATACATCCAACAGATGTTATTTCAGTTGAAACGCTGAGAAGAGGTTTGAGGGGTGATACAATAGATGATTTCAATTCAGTTATTGTTGATAGACATTTGAAAAAGCAGGGTCGTAAGTAAATTCAATGCAAGTTAAAATAGAACATGGAATAAAGGGAGCGGAAACGGCCGTTTCTCGTAAAGATTCAATTATAATTGTTGATACCATTAGAGCTTCAACAACATATGTTAATGCATTTTCAAGTGGCGCAGTTAGAATAGTTCCTTGTTCAAGTCAAGAGCACCTGGATGAAAAGCTAGTCAATTATCCTGATGCATTGAAATCAGGAGAAAGGTTATGCAAAAAGATTGAAGGATATGATTTAGGTTCTTCACCTGAAGAAATGTCTAAAACCGATTTGAAGGGTAAAACTATTCTTTCCAGTACCACAAATGGTTCAAGAATGGTCGTGGCCTCTTCAAAATCTCCATTAGTCGTAATGGGTAGTTTCTGTAATTCAAGTGCCGTAGTTAAATTTGTAAAGAGGCAGAGTGGAAATGTTTCTATTATTTGTTCGGGAAGATTAGGTGAAAAAGTAGTCGAAGATACATTGTGTGCTGAATATCTTAAATATAAATTTACAGATACATCAAATCAATTTCGTTTGACTCCTACAGAAATAAGTTCCGAATGTAAAAAATCACCAAGCTATGAGATGCTTGCATCTGCAGGTCTTGAAAAAGATTTTGAATATTGCATGAAAATAGATTCTCATGAATTAGTTCCAGTTTTAGATGGCGACGGTTTTATTTTGCCTTAACTCTAAATATATCCTCAGATCCACAAACGTTACAAGATTTTTCTTTATTATTACTTACAAGGTTGCATGCTGAGCACTTGAATTTCCATTTTCTTAATTCTTTAATTTCTTTTCCATTACAAGAAATAGCATTTAATTTCATATACAAAGATACATTTTGTATAGCAAAATCATCTGAAATTATGGTGCCTTTTAGCTCATATCCTAATGATAAAATCTTGATGTCAATCTCAGATAATACGTCTAAATCACCAGTTTCTTGGGCTTTTTTTCTGACATATATCTCAGATTTAGGAGATGGATCTATTATTTCTAATCCTTTATGTTTTAAATTTGAGAAATATTGCTTACTTTGACGATTTATCATTTCATTTTCAATATTACTTACAGTTGCAATCTTTCCATCAGGGTGTATCTGGCTGAAAAAAGCACAGCTATCTAATATATTCCAAACATCGGCTTGCACGTGATTGCTCTCCAGATAATAGGTTTTGTTATTGGGTTAAAGGCTGCATTAACCAATATGTCAGGTGATCTAAACATTAATCCTCCCCATTGTATCCCCCTTTTAGAATATTTCATTACTTTTCCCATTTGTTTATTCCAGCGTTTTTGATATTCATTTAATGATACATCTTTATTAATATTTTCAGCTATTACTTGACCTGCAATCCTCCCTCCAATCATTGCAGTAGTTATGCCAGCTCCATTAGAAGGCAATACCATTCCTGCTGAATCACCAACTAACATATAATTTTCTTTTGTTAATTTTTTAATTGTTCCCGACATAGGTAGTACTCCCCCTCCTTTGTATCTTATTTCACCATCAAATTTTGAGAAGAATTCTTCAGCCATGGAGTTCAAATTTTTTCCTTTTGAGTATCGTGTTTGTATCCCAACTCCAATATTTGCCCCTCCTTTCTTTGGAATCATCCAAGCATATCCTCCTGGTGCCATAGATCCAAAATACAGTTCTACTACATTATCAAAATCACCATCCATCAACACAAAATTAACAGCAATGTTCAAAGATGTTTCATTCCAAAATTTTTTGCGTAATGGATCATGTGGACCTCCGCAACCAACTATTATCTTCGCTGTGATTTCTTCTCCATTTTTAAGTATGATTTTTTCTCCTATAATGTCATTTACTCTGGCTTCAGTAAGATAATGTGCTCCGTTTTTTTTCGCTAACTCTACAAGAGCTTGATCATGTATTGGGCGGTTAAGAATTTTACCTTCAAAAGAATATTTTAATCTTTTACCAGATGGCGTTACTAGGCCCATTTGCCCCGTTCTTTTAGAAACAGCATTTTCAGGTGTTTGGAAAAGATCATCTATTTGTGGTACATCAGGACATAATTTCTTCAGTTCATTATTCGTTGGAACCAATTCACCACATTGTAAGGGAGTACCAATTTCTTTTCGCCTATCGATAACTAGTACTTTTGCACCACCTTCAGCAGCATATCTAGCAACAGTACTACCTGCAGGTCCTCCACCTATAATTATTGCATCCCAATCATATTCCATATTCGGCAAAAGCTCTGCTAAAATAGGGTTTTGTTGCAATAATAAGTATCATAAACTCCTCTCTCTGAAACAACTTGTGCAAGCAATCATCTTGACAGCAGGTGAAGGAGCCCGGTTGAGTAGTTGGACATCCAATCGGCCAAAGGGCATGGTGCCTATTGGTAATCGTCCTATTTTGGAATACTTGGTAAGGGGAGTTGTCGCTTCAGGCATTAAGGATATCCATATGGTTGTTGGCTATGGAAAGAATAGTGTAATGTCCTATTTTGGGAATGGTTCAGAATTTGGTGCAGAAATTAGCTACTATTTCCAAGAGGAGAGAACAGGAACATTAGAGGCAATGAGAATTGGAATGGAAAATATAGATAATGAATTCATCCTAATTCCAGGAGATAATTATGTTTCAGGTGAATCATTTAGTAGATTGAGAAATTGTGAAGGTCCAGTTCTACTTTCTGGAAAAGCAGATAGGTGGTCGAAGTGGGGGGAAATCGAACTTTTGAATGGTAAACCCCGAATTACATTTGATAGTCCTGAAGCTTATGGCCGTATACATTTTACAGGAATTGCGAAACTTAGTCTTAGTTTAGCCCAAAAATTAGTTGAACATTCAGGTAAACATATTGGGGAGTCTTTACAAGCAATACTTGAAAACAATGATTTCGATATTATTGAGTCACATTATTGGCATAATATTGTTTATCCTTGGGATTTAATATCAGGTAATAGAATTTCATTAAGTGATAATTTGCTTTATAGGTGTGGGAAAATTGAAAAGAATGTAATTATAAAGGGTGAAGTTTCAATCGGAAAAGGTACTATAATTCGTTCAGGTACTTACCTTTCAGGACCAATATCAATTGGTGAAAGTTGTGATATAGGTCCTAATTCTGTAATAGGTTCATCGGTATCCTT
>DASCSW010000065.1:0-4761 GCA_034399455.1 Candidatus Poseidoniia archaeon | reverse complement strand
ACCCCACCCTTGAGGTTCTTTGGAAGAGTTCCTGGTTTATTGATGTCAAAAGACCGAGCTATATTCATTTCAAAATCACTTTTTAAGTCTTTATTTGGTGTTGGGAAAAGTAATTCGATTGCTTGTATCAATAGATCAATATTTCTATTATGGTGGGCTGAAACAGGAATTATCGGTGAATCTTCTAAAAGTGATCCTTTTAAGAAATTTTTAATCTCATTATACGATTCTAGGGCTCTTTCTTTAGAACAGACATCTATTTTACTTTGGACAACAATAAATTTATCAAATCCCATAATTTCAAGGGCAGATAAATGTTCGCGAGTTTGAGGTTGTGGACACTTTTCATTTGCCGCAATTATCAAAATAGCTGCATCCATTATTGCAGCTCCGCTTAGCATTACGGCCATTAGTGTTTCGTGTCCTGGAGCATCTACAAAACTTACAGTTCTTAGATGTTCTAATTTTCCACCTTTGAATTCTTTTTTATCTGGTTCTGAGGTATAATGTTCAGTACCATCTTTCATTTTAACATGATAAAAATCAGCATCTGCATATCCTAATTTTATGGATATACCTCTTTTCATTTCTTCACTGTGTTGATCAGTCCATTTCCCAGTTAAGGCTTGAGTAAGTGTTGTTTTACCATGGTCAACATGTCCCACCATTCCGATATTTATTTCGGGTTGAGGGGAAGCAGTCAACTTAAGCCTCCTCTGGTTTCAGTAGCTCCTCTATAGGTTTAGGTCCGTAATCAACGACTTTTAGATTTACTTGTGAAATATCGCTGCTTAGTGTCCTTCCCCTAATTAGTTTCCTCTTACGTTGGCCATCCTTTGTAGGATTGAACCCTACAGAGTCTTTCATTAGGATCTTTCTTCTTTGGTTTCCGTTGATGTCACCTCTCATAGGAACTCCTGACTTGTCTGATCCTCCTGTGATTTTTAATCTGTAACCAGGTAGTTCTACAAATATACCATCTATTTCTTCTCCAACAAATTTTCCAACAAGAGCATTGGACTTGTCTTCGGACAGGATTTTTTGGTGCGTAGTTTTGTTTTTTGGATCTGCTATTACGGTTTTGAACTCAGCCATATCTCACCTTGTGTGAAATCTGCGTGATAAAAGCTAATATTTAAAGAATATTGCGAAAGTAACAATTATATAGTAGATATACGGGTAGACAACAGATGGGGTTGCTAGTAATTGCAATTGATAGGGACAATGATTTGGGTCGAAAGACCGGTATTCGTAGCCCAGTAATTGGAAGGGAGGCAAATGTTAAGGCTGCTTTAGAGTTAGGATTAGCTGATCCTGAAGAGAGCGATACAAACACTATGTTGGAAGCTATTAGAACATATGATCAATTACTAGATGATGGCGAATCAGTGGAAGTTGTTACAATCTGTGGTGATGTCCGCGTCGGTACTAAATCAGACATGAAAATTGCAAATACGTTGGATCAGGTTATTACAAAAACTAAAGCAACTAAGGCAGTTTTGGTTAGTGACGGTGCTGAAGATAGAGAGTTGGAACCTATAATCCGTTCAAGGCTTCGTATTGATTCAACTAGGATGGTTGTTGTTCAGCAATCTAGGCCTATAGAAGATACATTATACACAATTATACATAAAATGGAAGATCCTAAAGTCCAGAGGCAATTTATTTTGCCTATTGCACTTATCGTTTTTGTTTGGGGTTTAGCAAAAATATTAGATTTATCTGATATTGCATCGGGTCTTATTTGGGTAAGTCTTAGTGGTTATCTTTTAGTTAAGGTAGCAGGTTGGGAGGATGAATTTAGAAATTTCTATAATGAGCTATTGACAACTGGAGAAAGGGTTTCTCTTTACTCGTATGTTTGGTTACTTGCTATTTTGCTTTTTGTTGTGGGGGTAGCTCAGGGTATGGAACAAATGGATCTTACTAAAGAGATATCTGTTGCAGCAATGGTTTTAGCTTTTCTTAGTTGGAATGGAGTTTTACCTTATCTTTTGCTTGCAATTGCAAGTATTGAAGTTTCTAGAACTATTGATGCATATGTTAGAGATGGCGTTTTTAATATAAATATTGTACGGTTTATTTTTACAGTAGGAAGTCTCGGAGCTATAACTGCAGGTATGATAGAGATAATGTCTAGCGTAGTTGTCAGAACTGCATTGGCAGAATCCGAAGAGATAGATTATACACAGGGTTTTTGGTATATTGGAATAGGTCTTTTGATAGGATTTATTGGGCGTATAGTCTTTGAAATAATAAATGAAAGGGTCGAAGAAGGAACATCTAAGGATGATTTTCCTGAAATTTCAAAGAAGGTATAACAGAGTAAACAGTTATGGTTATTTGCGAAGTATTACGCATAGGTCATCGACCTGAAAGGGATAAAAGAATAACAACACATGTGGCTTTGACTGCAAGAGCCTTTGGTGCTACAAGAATTTCGTTTCATAGAGTTGACAGTAGGATTGTAGATACTGTTTCAGATGTAGGGAAAAAATTTGGGGGTGATTTTGAAATAAAGGCTTTATCTAATCCAAAAAATTTTGTAAAGAAATGGGAAGGCACAATAGTGCATTTGACAATGTTTGGTATATCTATAGATGCTGAACTTACTAATATCAAAAATAGTGAAGGGCCTTTATTATTCATAGTCGGTGCTGAAAAGGTTCCTCCATGGGTTTTTGAGTTTTCTGATTATAATATTGCAATAGGCAATCAACCACATTCAGAAGTGGCTGCACTATCTATTGCACTCTCAAAAATAAGTGACAAATCCTATAATCAGACTTTTGAAGGAGGCCAACTTCAAGTTATACCTTCGGACGAAAGGCGAAATATGGTTGAAACCAAAGAAGAGTCTTAGTCTTCTTCATTATCTTTATTCGAAATAACAGTTATCTCAATGAAAGACATACGAAACGTCCCTTTTTTATCTTTTTTAGGTACATCTTCTGTTCCTATTTTAACATCTTTAACTTCAGCATGAAGTTCTTTGAACCTATTTTTAAATTGTTCTGCTATGTTGACTGCATTGGAAATTGACTTCCCCCTAGCTTTCAATTTCACTTCAATAATTTCTTCTCTTTCTAAGTAAGACATCATGTCTGGAAAATACATGAAAGGATCTTCAGATCCTATGAATATAGTTCCAGTGTCGCCTTCTAATTTTTTGTTTACTATAAATCTTCTTTTGTATTGTTTTTTATTTTTCTTCGGTGTAGGTTTTTCTTTCTTTTCTTTTTTTTTAGTCATTGTTTTTTATATTCAGACGTTCTATTTATTTTTAATCGAATGTTTCGTTTTTCCATTTTGTTTCTATTCTATTATAGAAAAACATACTAAATAAAGCAAGAATGCCACATATTAGGGATAGAGCAATCAACACAGCAGATAGACTATAATGTATAGCTAAACTTATGAGGGTCATAGCAATCATTGGAGGTACAGAGACTACAAAGAATTTTAGGAATACTATCGCATCAAATAAAGCTGAATTTGTCCTAAGACCTGTTGACCATGCAGTGTAGTTTACAATATACATTCCTACTGTAATCATAACTACAATTCCGAGTGGCAATAGATTAATTTCTGAACTCATGTATGCAATCAGAGTTAGAAATAAGAGAGGAATCCACCATGTTATGGTAAAAAATAAAAATAGTCTAGCCCTGATAACATCTGAAACGCTCACAGGTAATGTTGAATAAAATGTAGGGCTATCTATTGTGTTTAGCCATGAGTAAATCATGGTTCCGAAAAATCCAATCATAACTCCATAAAAAATAGTATTGAAATCTATCTGGATTGGTAATCCTTTGTCTATAAACCAATTCATGAATGTTAATATCCCAAGTGGAAATGCAAATGAAAAAAACATTTTTGTACCGGTTTTACTTCTTTGAAGATCAATTCTTTCTTTAGCTATTATTATCGGATTTGAATAGAATTTAGCCCATGAAAATGTATGGATGTATTCTTTCAATCTATCATTATATCCAATTGTTCGTATTGGTCCCTGTTCATAATAGTCAGTTACAAGTAATGTAGCTAAAGTAGAAATTAGAATGATTATAATTATCGAATAAGATAAATTTTCTATATCACCAGTAATATACCATTCTAGCGAATAGGAGATTGCCATATTCTGAATAGACATTGCATAAATAATTACAACAGTTAGTCCCCCTAATAAACTGGTTTTCCATGAAATTCTGTAGAGGCTTGATATTAGGTAAGCAAAAGATAAGCCCATTAAGAATGAAATGGATAGAGAAATTCCAAATTTCGTTAAATTCATTACGGAAATATCGTTAAGGTATGCACCAATCAGCCCTCCTAAGAATGCAGGAAATAGGGTGAAACAAGAATAAAAAATAAATTCTTTAACGAAATATAGCAAAGTTATTTTTCTTTGACTAATTGGTTGGGTTGTCGGCAATCCAATTATAAGACCAAGATAACCAAATATTCTTTCTAAGAATTCATTTCCAAAAAAAGCTAAAGATCCTGCAAAAACACCATAGAAAATTAGTCCAAAATGTAAAATATCTAGGTACTCATAATAGCCCATATCTACTATTAATTCATCACTAAAAGTAACAGCCAAGATTCCACTGATTGCTACTAGTATGGGAAATGAATAGAATCCTTTTCCGCTTGCAAAACTTGTGTTGAGCCGTATTTCTTCTTGAAGCATTCTCCAAATGATTAATCCGTTCATAGTACTATTTCGTGGAATAAATCTTCAAGGTTCATTTTTTG
>DASCSW010000064.1:0-4783 GCA_034399455.1 Candidatus Poseidoniia archaeon | reverse complement strand
ATATCTTGCAATAATTTTTATCTTCATATTAGGATACGATGCCTGGCTTTCTATGTGGTATAATGGAAAACCATTCGAGGGTGATTTTGGAATAGGAATAGGTACCTTTGTCATGGTACTAAACGTGATTTTACTTGGTGGTTATACATTTGGTTGCCATTCTTTGCGACATTTAATCGGAGGATATGCGGATAGAATAGTAAAAAAACCAAAAGTTCAGCAAAAAGCTTTTGATTGTGTAAGTTGTCTTAACAAACAACATATGAAGTGGGCATGGTTTTCACTCTTTTGGGTTTGTTTCACTGATTTTTATATTAGATTCTTCTGCATTGAATGGGGATTAGACAGGGTGTGGATGTTTTGACGGATAAAGTTAAAACAGAGAAATTTGATGTAGTAATAGTAGGTGCTGGTGGAGCTGGACTACGGGCTGCAATTGCTGCAGCAGATTATGGTTCAAAAGTAGCTCTCGTAACAAAATCACTATTAGGAAAAGCTCACACTGTTATGGCTGAGGGTGGTGTCGCAGCAGCACTCGGCAACGTTGATAAAAGAGATAATTGGAAAGTTCATTTTCGTGACACTATTAGAGGTAGTAAAAATCTGGCAAATTGGGAAATGGCAAAAATACATGCTGAAAAAGCACCAGAAAGAGTTAGAGAATTAGAGCGTTGGGGAGCCGTTTTTGATAGAACGGAAGAAGGAAAAATTAACCAACGAAATTTTGGAGGGCATCGATATCCTAGATTAGCACATGTTGGTGATCGAACGGGACTAGAAATTATTAGGGCATTGCAAGACCATACAGTTCATAAAGAAAATATTGATGTTTTTATGGAATTTACCGTTACTACTCTACTAAAATCTAAAAACACAATGTCTGGTGTTTTAGCATATAACCGTTCATCTGGAAATTTAAAAGTGTTCGAGGCTGGGGCTGTAATTCTTGCCACTGGAGGTATAGGCAAGGCATACCGTGTAACATCAAATTCATGGGAATACACTGGTGATGGGCATGCTTTAGCACATTTAGCTGGAGCTGATTTGATTGATATGGAATTTGTTCAATTTCACCCAACTGGAATGGTCTGGCCACCTAGTGTCAAAGGAACATTAGTGACCGAGGGGGTTAGAGGTGAAGGAGGAATTTTGGTCAACAGTGAAGGAAAAAGATTCATGTTTGATTATATTCCTGAAGTGTTCGCGGCTGAAACTGCTAAATCGGAAGAAGAGGCTGAATCGTGGTTGAGGGGGGAAGAAGGTGCAATGAGGCCCCCTGAATTACTAACTAGAGATGTAGTTGCAAGGGCAATAATGACTGAAGTCAAGGAAGGACGAGGGTCACCACATGGTGGAGCATTCCTAGATATTGCATCTAGAAGAGAAGCTGATTACATTAAACGTAAACTGCCCTCTATGTATCATCAATTCAAAGAACTAGCTACTTTAGACATAACTAAAGAACGCATGGAAGTTGGACCAACAACACATTACATGATGGGCGGAATAAAAGTAGAGGCAAATACAGCTTCTTCAACAGTACCTGGACTTTATGCTGCTGGTGAGGCTGCAGCAGGAATGCATGGGGCAAATAGGTTAGGTGGAAATTCTTTATCTGATTTATTGGTATTTGGAAAAATTGCAGGACAGAGTGCCTCGAATTTTGCACAAACTAATACTCACGTATCTCCTCATGGGGAGGAAATAAACAAAAGTATAGAAGATGCACTAGAGCCATTTAAGCAAGGGACTGAGAATCCATACCAAATGCATGAAAAACTTCAAGAAATCATGGAAACATATGCCGGAATTGTTAGAACTGGAAATGATCTGGAAAAGGGAATAAAGAAATTAGAAAATTTGAAGAAAAAATTACCCCATTTGCATGCAAAAGGAGATCGAAATTACAACCCAGGATGGCATCTCTGTCTTGATTTAAAAAATATGATAATTACTTCTTTAGCATTGGCAAAGGCGGCCTTAGAAAGAACGGAAAGTAGAGGGGCGCACACCCGATTAGATTATCCTGAATATGATAAAGAACTAGGGAAAATAAATATGATTATAAGACCTAGTCCAGAAGGTATGTCTGTAATAAGAGCACCTCTAACAAAAATGCCTTCAGATTTGAAGGATTATGTTTTGCAGGAGGCTGTATGAAAAGAAAAATTAGATTGCAAAGAGGAACACCTAATAACCTAAAATTAGAAGAATTTGAGGTAGAGGTAGAAACTGGTATGGTGGTTTTGGATGCAATACATAGAATTCAGGCTACAGATGCTCCTGACTTAGCTATTAGATGGAATTGTAAAGCTGGAAAATGTGGGTCTTGTTCAGCTGAAATTAATGGAGAACCAGGATTAACTTGTATGACTCGATTATCGGATTACCCTGAAGGTGAAACACTAACTGTTCAACCCATGAAGACATTCCCTTTGATTAAGGATTTAGTAACTGATGTATCATGGAATTATGAAGTAAACAAACGAATTCAACCCTACCAACACACTGAAACAGATGGTGATCCTATAATGTTCCAAAAAGAAGTAGATAGAGTTCAAGAATTCAGAAAATGCATAGAATGTTTTCTTTGTCAGGACGTTTGCCATGTTTTAAGATCGCATGATATGAAACCAGAATTTGCAGGACCTAGATTTATGATTAGAAATGCCGGATTAGAAATGCACCCACTTGATCAAGGAGATCGTTTAGATAATATACGTAGTGAACATGGTATTGGCCTTTGTAATATAACAAAATGTTGTACTTACGCTTGCCCCGAACATATTGAAATAACTGATAATGCAATAATACCGATGAAAGAACGGGTTGTGGATGAATATTATGATCCACTGAAATGGATATGGAATAGTTTAACTGGTAAGAGTAATTAATTACAACTATTACCTTCACAACAGGCTTCTACCACTGTATGGCATTTTGGGCATTCCCTATGCTGTCTTGTTTCAATTGAAAGACCTTGATAACCACATATACACTGAATAAAATCTGTGTAATTTCTAGGTTCTAATTTTGTTTTTTCCACAGATTGTTATTGTTTAGATATATAACTGCTTTCCCTAAAAATATGTTGCCGCTCTACCGACAGGTTGGGAGGTGGGAGGGGGCCCGCCGGGAGCAGCTTACTAGTTAGTAATGGCCTCTTTTAAAAGATTAATGGAAATATGTTTAAATCAGAGCTCTTGAATTGTCATATAATATGGTGAAAGCCCCACATGGAAATCAAATAAGTTGCAAAGGCTGGTTGCAAGAAGCTGCACTCAGAATGCTAATGAATAATTTAGACCCAAATGTAGCTGAAATACCTGAGGAATTAATCGTATATGGTGGAAGAGGGAAAGCTGCAAGAAATCAAGAATGTTATGATGCAATAATTAAAACATTAAAAGAATTAGAAGATGATGAAACGTTACTCATTCAGAGCGGAAAACCTGTCGGAGTTTTCAAAACAAATGAAGATGCACCAAGAGTAATTATCGCAAATTCAAATCTAGTAGGGAATTGGGCAAATTGGGAACATTTTGATGAACTAGAAAAGAAAGGTCTAATGATGTATGGCCAAATGACTGCTGGGTCCTGGATATATATTGGATCACAGGGAATATTACAAGGTACCTTTGAAACATTTGCTGAAGCTGCAAGACAGCACTTTGATGGTGGTCTTGATGGCCGACTAGTTGTAACCGGGGGCCTAGGTGGAATGGGAGGGGCTCAACCATTAGCAGCAACGATGAATGGTGGAACATTCTTAGCTGCTGAAATTGATCCTGAAAGAGTCCAAAAAAGATTAGAGACTAGATACTGTGATGAAGTTTCTGAGAACATAGATGAAGCAATAGATATAGCTCTCAAATGGAAAAAGGATAAAGTAGCAAAATCAATTGCCGTAGTAGCAAATATTGGAGATTTACTTGAACGATTAATAGAACGAAATATTGTTCCTGATTTATTAACAGACCAAACTTCAGCACATGATCCACTAATCGGATATATTCCTCATGGGCTAACATTAGATGAAGCTGAAGAAATGAGAAATCATGATAAGAAAGGATATCTTGAACGTAGTTACAGCAGTATGGCAACTCACGTTCGTTACATGCTCAAATTAATGGAAATGGGGGCTGTTACTTTTGATTATGGAAATAACTTAAGAGCTATGGCCAAAGAAGCAGGAGTTGAAAATGCATTTGATTTTCCCGGATTTGTACCAGCTTATGTTAGACCCTTATTTTGTGAAGGAAAAGGACCCTTTAGATGGGCTGCCTTATCTGGAGATCCAAATGATATATACGAAACTGATAAAATTATTCTAGATTTATTTCCTGAAGATAAAGCACTCCACAAATGGATTAAAATGGCTCAAAAAAGGGTAGAATTCCAAGGATTGCCTGCAAGGATATGCTGGCTTGGTTACGGAGAAAGAGCAAAAGCTGGATTAGCATTTAATGAATTAGTAAGAAGTGGGAAAGTAAGTGCACCAATTGTTATCGGAAGAGATCACTTAGACGCTGGCTCTGTGGCTTCACCAAATAGAGAAACTGAAGGAATGAAAGACGGAACTGATGCAGTTGCTGATTGGCCAATACTTAATGCACTATTGAATACGGCTGCTGGAGCTACATGGGTTAGTTTCCATCATGGTGGTGGAGTTGGCATAGGATACTCACTTCATGCAGGCATGGTCATCGTTGCAGATGGCACAAAAGAAGCCGACAAACGACTACAAAGAGTACTAACTACCGATCCTGGAACTGGAGTAATG
>DASCSW010000063.1:0-4813 GCA_034399455.1 Candidatus Poseidoniia archaeon | reverse complement strand
TCCTCGCCACCTCCGCACAATAGTTTTATTGAAATACCAACACTAAAAGTTGCAGAGGAGGAAAAATAATGAGTGGTAGTCATGACGATCATGGACATCATGGAACTATAGCTCCATTTATTTTCTGTATTGGTGCTGCTCTAATGTTTATTGGCCTTGTAATGGCCACTGCTGGAAATGGAGATAATACTGGAGACACAGGATATTGGTTTGTTTTCTTCTTAGGTCTTGCAGGGTTATTGACTGGATTCTTTTTATGGGTACAAGATTACTGGGATCAAGATTCGGAAGAAGGTGAAGATATTGAATCTTATCATGACTTCTGGGGAAGTATCAGTACTCGGAAATTTGGTATGTGGATTTTCTTATTAACTGAAGTTATGGTTTTTAGTACTCTTTTGAGTGCTTACCTCAGATATCGTGCTGCAGTTCCTGATTATGATTCTGGAATTGACTGTGGGCTAGAATTTGAACTGTGCTGGGTTCCAGCTGCAGATGTAATTAGAAGCCACTTGATTTTTGGAGTTATCAATACTTTTGCTTTGCTTCTAAGCAGTCTAACTGTTGTACTAGCACTTTACGCTGCTAAAAATAACAATCCAAAAGCTACTACTAGATATCTAATGGTTACTTTCGCACTAGGTGCTCTTTTCTTAATTCTAAAAATATGGGAATGGGGTGAAATGAAAAATGGACATTTCTGGGATGCTGAACACTGTAGTGTTACTGCTGGACAAGATTTAGCTCATCACTGTATTGCTCCAAAATACGAACATGGGTTCTGGTTAGATACTAGTTTAGAAGGAAGTACTTTCTACATAACTACTGGAACACATGGAGCTCACGTATTTATAGGATTGATTGCACTAGTTTATTTGATTGCTAAATCAAATAAAGATGGTTACAATGAAGAATATCATGATACAATCGAATTATTCGGTTTGTATTGGCACTACGTAGACATAGTATGGGTTTTCGTATTTCCATTCTTTTATTTGTATTGAGGTAAAAAAAATGAGTGAAGAAACTAATTCAGAACAAGCACATGACGAACACCATGACCATTCATTCCCAAATTGGGTGACATTTGGACACACGGATGATCCAGTTAATGCATTTATCAAAATTTTTGCATGGTTAGTTCTTTGGACCCTTCTAGAAGTAGGCGCAATTTTACAAGAATTTTCTTTTGGAACCACTATGGTTATTCTTTTTGGTATTGCTGCTATCAAATGCTGGTTCATTGGTTCTTTCTTCATGCACATGACTTGGGATCCACCATTGGTCAATAGAACTGCTGCAGTTCCTGTCTTTTTCTTAATTGTATTATTCTTAGCTGTCGGATTCACAACACCAGGTGCTGTGGATGACTGGAAATCGCTTTGTGGTTTCTAAGAGCTATAAATAAATAAACCAAACATAGTCAAAAGGAAATAGGGGACTAACACTGCTGCTCCTTCATAATCTTTAGATATTCTTTGACCTAACATCAATATTGACAATGATATTGCTGCTAAAATAAGTCCAATTATTCCATAGGATTCATCATCATAAAATAAAACCCTTATTGCTCCAAGTAATGATGCTAAACCTGAAAGAACTTCAAATATAGTGACTTGAATTAAACCAAAAGCTGAAAAATTAGCTAAAGGTGTTTTAGCAAACTTTTCTGTTATGAAATCTAACTCTCCTTCCCAATTGAATATTTTATCAAAACCAGATTGTGTCATTACTATTCCAATAAAGACCGAAATAAACGATGCGATAATATGTATGTAACTAAATTCATAGTCGAAAAAAACTAAATTGTCATCACCAAATCCTAGTAAAGTCATATCACTTACTGAATAAACGGGTATTTGGCTGTTACTAAAGAAGAATTTGAACGTCATGGTAAATAGAGGCATAGGTCCAATCGAGGCCTCTCCAAAGCACACGGATATCACCATTTTGGTCTATTATATACAATCTAGATGAGTGGCTTACACCATAATTCTCTACATCTTCTTCATATTCATAGTTTAGGGAATTAGCAATTATCTCGACCATGTCCTCATCTGATATGTGACCTTGATCCCAGTGTCCAAGATAATCTAATATCTCTGTCATTTGTTCACTAAGATTCACTCTCTCTGAACGTTCGGCAAAAAAGGATTCTAACTCTTCATAATCCATCATGCCTCCATGTTTACCAACTACCTGGTCACCATCAAGCAATATCCAACTAGGATATTGGTTTAATCCAAATGCTTCGAATAAACTATGGGAATCATCATACAAATATGTCCATGTTACATTTCCGGATGGATTGTACTCAACCGTAAAATTTTCAATATTACCTACGCTATCTAAATTACCAGACATGCGATTACCTCCAATAGAAATTAAACTGACGTTTGAAGAATAGTTAGCCTGAAATTCCTGCAATGCAGGTATCTGAGCATGACAATGTGGACAGGCTGTATGGAAGAACTCAAGTAAAGTAAGATTATGTGCATAATATGTAGATGAAGAATGCTCTGTATCATTCATATCATCTAACTTCCAATCTTGTGAAATTTTTTGAGAGACAAGCTGTCTAATTCCTGGTACTTCTTGACCAAATAAAGTTGTACCCTTCATCAACTCACTTGCATCAACGTTTCCGCTTGCCCACATATCAAGGGCAATGAGTATCTCACTTTCAAGAGTTCCATCCTCAAATGTTAGATTTCCTTGAACATAATCTGGATTTACAATACAAGTATCTACATTCCATGGATCCTGCATATAACCGGGATTACAATGACATCCTTCGTAACCCTCCATATAATGTCCCTGACCTGAACAGGCTGCCTCCTCATTTAACACGTCTAACTTATAAGAATTCCACATAGCTTGCATGTGATTATCTGGAAATGTTGAATTAACAGTTAGAAATTGCCAAGACGCATTATATGCTCTGGAGAAACTATCCAATCTTTCAGGAGTGTCTCTTGCAGGATCTACTGTTACACTAAGAAAGACAACGGATTCGCCATAATCATCACCAAGCTCTTCAGCTAATTTCTTCATTTGATAAGTAATAGCAGGACAAATATCTGGGCAATTAGTGTAAACGAATGTAATCACTATTATTTTATCTTCAAATTGAGATAAATTAACTGTTTCACCATGTTGGTCTATCAAAACAAATGCTGGCGCAGGATTATCTGGACAATCAGATGATTCCTCGCTACAGTCACCCCCCCAAAATCCACCAGACTTTGAGTCATCCAAAGAATCAAGACAACCAGATGACAGAAAAAGAATGGTTACTATTAATGCTAAATGTCTCTGAAATTTCATTTGTTAATTCCTAATTAGTAGACGCATGTTTGTATTTCTCAATTTCCTTAGATAAGTCCTCATATGAAATTTGACCACTATGGCTGAATACAATTTCACCATCTTTAATCAGTACCATAGAGGGATATGAAGAAAAACCATAATCTCTCATCAATTCTCCATTATTATCGTATAAATGAGGCCATGATAAAGTATATTTGAATTTAAAACTTGCAATATCATTTTTACTATCAACTTTGTTGCTTCCTAATTTGTAACCACCAATAGAAAACATATCTATTTCAGTTGAATAATTAGAATATATGTCTTTTAAAGCGCCAGTTTGCTCCTGACAATGTGGGCATTCTGTATGGAAAAATTCAACAAAAGTTAATTTTCCATTATTGTAGTAATCGCCTGATTTGTAAGTTTCTCCAGTCTCGGCTTCTTCCAATTTCCACTCGTCTGCATTTGGAGTTCCTAATTCATAGAAAAATCCAAAATAAACTACTGTGATTAGAATTGCAGCTACTGCAACGGGAGCGCCTATTCTCCTTAAATTATCGCTAAATGCTTCACGCCGAGCAGTCATCTTGGAATCGGTGGCTTGAGCTGCTTTCGCTTCCAACTTACGTTTCCGTTTAGATGCCATTACTTCCTCCTATGAACTCCTTGAGCGAACTTCCATAAGTCCTAAGGGAAAAAAAGGTTGCTCCCAAAGTTAAACCAAAAGCTATCAAACAAAATGGACACCATTGTTCAATTATAAATGCCTCTGCGTATGTTAAATAAATACCAAAAGCTGTTCCTACCAATCCAGTTAGAGGTAATAGAATTGTATTGTAATATGTTCTTTCCAAATCCATATTGAGATACCTATCCAAAGATAGAACAAAAAATCCAACAAAACCAAGAACTCCTAACCAAGCTACAGGTATACCTAAAAATTTAGCTTGTTCACTTGCCAATACGACGCTGCAATCCAATCCTGGAAGATTCTGAGTTGGACATCCGCCTCCACCGGCAACAAGATGATGTAAATAAGAAAGGTAAATAGAATCTATTAAACCAATAATTGATAAAATCATGATTATTATCAAGGTTCTATCTTCCTGCTCTGTATCCATATTCAATAATGTTTTACTTTACTATTTAATGGTTAGCAAACAAACATCGAATTAAGTACGATTAACATAATTGCTTTATTGGAGGTCTTAATAGACACTCTGTGATACTCCATGCATGGACCTAATGAAGGCGTTAGTGAAGAAACTGATGAAGCAAACTCAGCTGTAAAGATAGTCGGAGGAAATGTTTTCGTAGAACTTGATCCCGATCATCCTGGATTCAAAGATGAGGGCTACAGAGCCAGAAGAAATGAAATTGCAAAAATCGCAATGGAATGGAATGAAATGTCCATGGAAGAAAGAAAAACAACAAAAATCCCTCATGCGCCGTATTCAGAAGATGAAGATGCTGTATGGGCTGCAATTATGGAAAGAATAAC
>DASCSW010000062.1:0-5117 GCA_034399455.1 Candidatus Poseidoniia archaeon | reverse complement strand
ACGCAATTGATGTTAAAACACTAGCGAATGAAGTTTGTAAAACAATGAAATTAAAAGACGTGGACTACAAATTCACAGGTGGTGTTGATGGAGGAAGGGGTTGGAAAGGTGATGTCAAAAAAATGAGACTAGACATCAAGAGAATGAAATCTCATGGTTGGAATCCTCAATATACTAGTAGAAAAGCCATTGGTGATACGGCGAAATGGCTTGACGAAAATTCTTAAGTTCTACTATTGAAGGGGCGCTTAGCTCCCGTGGTGTAGTCCGGCCCATCATCTCGGCCTCTCGAGCCGAATACCCGGGTTCAAATCCCGGCGGGAGCACCAAAATTTTTTGGCAACCCATTAAATACTGTTTTTTTACAAGTGTAAATATGTTAGAAGTGATGTATAGGAACAAAATGCAATTTTTTGCTTTAGCAATTTTTCTTGTGATGTCTGTAATCTTAGTCATGGCTCCCTCCACCTCAGCTGAGGATTATGATGTTTCTATTACAGATGATATGAAATTTAATCCTGAAGATTTAATTGTCAGTGTAGGTGATACTGTTACTTGGACAAATAATGATGGGATGGGGCATACTGCAACTAGTACTGACGGACCTGCTTCCTTTGATTCTGGAAATATAGCTGCTGGGGCCACATGGTCTTTTACTTTTACTGAAGCTGGAACATACAATTACAAATGTGACTATCACAGTTCAATGACTGCCTCAATTACTGTTGTGGAATCTGACGATGGTGATGGGTCTAATGACACTGACGATGGTGATGGGTCCGATGACTCTGACGATGGTGATGGGTCTAATGACACTGAAGAATCTCCCGACAGTGACAATGATGGGATTTCAGACGATGATGATGCTTGCCCTGAAGAAGATGCTACTGGCCATGATGCAGATGCAGACGGATGTATTGATGATAGTGACAATGATGGTGTAAAGAATGATGTTGATGTCTGCCCCTTTGATCCTGAAGATGGTTGCCTTGCAAATCTAGAAGGAAATAATGAAACTTTTATTGAAGGATGTATTTATGAAACTGCTAACAATTATAATTCCGATGCAACCGATGATGATGGAAGTTGTCAGTATGATGCTGAAGATTCTTCAAGTGTTGGATTCTTGATTGCCGGAATCTGCTGCTTAATTATAGCATTAAGAAGAAGATGAAAATTAGACATCTTGGCATAGCTGTAGATTCTATCGAAGAGAGATTACCAATATGGGAATCATTTGGACTTAAACTGCACCATACTGAAGAAGTAGATTCTGAAGGTGTGACTACTGCGCACTTGAAAGTTGGAGGATATGAAATCGAATTGCTTGAACCAATGGGAAAAGATACTCCTGTTGGCAAATTTATCGACAAAAAAGGGCCTGGAATTCATCACTTAGCTTTGGAAGTTGATGATATTGAAGAATCCTTAGCAAAAGCAAAAAAGAACGGTTTAGAGCCTATTGGAGAAGCACCACGATCTGGTGCTGATAATACACTAGTTGCTTTTTTCCATCCTAAAGATACTGGCGGAGTTTTATTAGAAATTGTGCAGGAAAAACACTAGGTTCCAAACATTATTCTAAGAACATCCCTAGTTCCTGGACCTAATCCTAAAGCTAAAAGAAACATCAAAAGAAGAGCTACTAATTGGGGTTCTTCCTCTTTACTCTTTTCAGATTCAAGTGCGTAAATTACACCAGTTACTACTAGAAATTTTAAAGGTAGCATAACAAATGAAGTTCCAAAATATTCTATAAAGAAATCAGGTAGAACGTGCTTCTCTGTATATCCATATTGATCTATACCTAGATATGTGGCACTCCCGTCTATAAAGTGACCGAAATAAAGTAAAATGTATAGTGGATTCAAAGGTTTTTCTATAACTACTTGACAAACAAACCAAACAATGAGTGTCATCAAACTTGCTATAGCTAATGTATTCCAAAACATTTCAGAATTTACAATTTCGTTTTGTGCAAGATTTAGATAAGTCAAGAGAACCATTAGTGCGCTTGTAATTCCAAAAAACAATACTGGATCACGAAGCGGTTTAGATCTGTAAAATTCTGCAGTAAGTGCACTTGCACAGAAGACCAATAAAGCCCATGTAGACGGATGCAACCAATTCCCGGGTGCAAAATACCACCACATTCCATAACCTGCTATTGCAAATGAAATCAAACCTAATCCTTTAGTTAATGAAGGTAAAGAACTTCTGGATAACCAAACTCCTAATGCAAGAACGAATAAACCGTAAATTACAAGAGCGCCATAAACCAAAGGCGAGATAAAGAAAAATTGAATTGGGGGTTCGAATGAATCTGCATCTTCGAGTACCCTTACAACACCTCCAAGAATTAACAACGGAACTGATGCAAAAACAAACCTGTCATCTAATTTTATTTTCCAATCGGTTAAAACTTCATGTATAAACATAAATAAAATAAAAAAGCAAATTCCGTATGCTACTGTATTGTAAATATTGTATTTTGCCCCAACTTCTCCTTTAGAATCTGCCATTATAGGGTCTACAAAATATTGTGACCAAAAATCACCTATTTGTGGAATAAATTGTATCGCTAAAATAATAACAATGACAGCCCAGAGAATGTTTGGATTTTTAGATATTCTTTCCATCGGATTTCCTTTACTCCTGGAACCAAGTGTAATGATTTATTCCTATACTTGAGGCAATGATTACTGCTGCTAACGCTCCAACTATGATCCATGAAGCATATTCTGGTTTCTTTCTGAGTATCGTTATCCCACCCCCTAAGGCTATCCATAATGCTAATTTGATATGTACCCAGCCTAAACTCATTATACCGTCTGGTGATATTTTAGAAATCATAGCAAAACCTCCTATGAGTATCACTAATTGACCTATTCCGTGTACAATCACGCTCATTTTCTCATATTTATTTTCACTGCCTGGTCGTTCATTCATAGCCCATACGCCTAGTGCTGCGTAAACACCTAAAACCAAAAATGCGCCGAAAAGATGTAAGAGTTTATAGAAGGCAAAGTCCATATCAAATGTAATATCTCTTGCTAAATAAGTGCTGCCTTCAAGTAGTTTTATTTATTGTTTGCCGAGTTATCCCTAAATAGAGCTAATTTGTCAGCCGTAATATGGACTTATTGGCAGATGATGAAATAGCAAGTCGAGTAAGAATGGTGGGGCCTTGGGAATATGATTCTGATGAAAAAATGTTGATTAGGGAAACTATGTTCAAAGATTTTATGGAAGCTATGGGTTTTCTAAACAAACTAGCTGAAGCTGCTGAGAAACTCAATCATCATCCCGATATGACTCTTTGTGAATATAATCGTGTAATCATAACGACTACCACTCATGATGCTGGTGGAGTTACTGATAATGATATTCGATTAGCCCAAGGTTTTGAAGAAATTTTGGAAAGTTACGACTAAAATTACAAAAATGGCCGAAAGAAAAAAGATCGGTCCTATCTCTCTTACACTTCGATTTACAATCGGATTTCTTTGGTTAACTTTTTGGTCTTTAACGACTATGAGCTTGATGTTATTAGCTCTTCCTTTTCGTTCTCTTAGAGTTAGAATTGGTAATTTTTGTGGGAAAATGATAGGGCCTGTTGTAAGTAGACTAGTTGGAGCTAAAATTATTAATCCTGATTCTGAAAAATTAAATGCTTTGAAACCAGCTATTTTTGTTAGTAATCATACTTCTGCTTTAGATGTTTTTATTGGAATGGCACTTTGTCCTTATGGCGGATGTGGTGTTGGTAAGAAGGAAATTTTGAGAATTCCATTTTTTGGACTAGCTTATTGGCTTGCTGGGCACTTGTTAATTGATAGGGGAAATAATGCCAAAGCTGTTGCTTCAATGGCTAAACTATCTAATTTTGTCAAAGCAAAAAATTTGAGCATATGGATTTGGCCTGAAGGAACTAGAAGTTTAGATGGAAAACTAATTCCATTCAAGAAAGGGTTTGTTCATCTTGCCTTAGCTACTGGGTTACCTATTGTTCCGGTTATGGTTTGTGGTGCAGACAAAATATGGCCTGCAAAAACTATGCAATTCTATCCTGGAGATGTGAAAATAGAAGTTTTAGATCCGATTAAAACTGATAATTGGACTAAGGAAACAATTGAAGAACATATTGAAGATGTCAAAGGCCTTATGGCTAAGGCCCTATTGTAATCATAATGTCTGAAAGAACGTCAGGAGAGTGTTTTGACGCTCGTGTGCTCTAAGTTATATTCATCTCTTTCAGCTTTTCAGGAAGGTACGTGTCCGTAACGAAATCAAGGCCATATTTGGCTAAGGCCTGCTGTTCTGATTTTTTACCAAGTTCCAATTGTAATTCTATTTCTCCTTTCCAATATTTACTTTTGAATCTTGGATCGCTTTGTATGGATTTGAGAGCACTTATGTCTCTATCATTTAAATCGTCTGAAGGAAGTTCATAATTTATGATATCTGAAGGCGTGACTCCCAGATATCTTGCGCTTGGTGTTGCTAAAATATGTGAAATGTGAGCTGTCTTAATTGCACCATAAGCCACTGAACTGTAAATTCTATAAGACCACGGATCTGCGTCTGTAAAGAGAAGTAACGGCAAATCTGAAGCTTTGTGTAATCTTTGTAAGAAACGTCGTGTTGATCGTGCTGGTTGGCCTTTGATATGAACTAATATTGCATCATGAGTTTCATCAAATCCATTTTCTACTAACCTATCAAACATTCCTCCGGTTTCTATTGCAATTATACATTTTGAATTGCCAAAATCATTAAAAGTTATTTTATTATTCTCTACATTATAAGGTATATTGTAACCAGTATCGCCCACATCATTACGGCAATTTATTCTCATTGGCTTTCCTTTACGATTAACTTCAGTTAATGTAACATCTCCCAGAATCTTTGCACCATCTTCTTCGGGTCTTATTTTAAAATCTTCACGCTGAAAATGTGTAACTATTTCTAAATCTTCAATTAATTTATTTGTTAAAAAAGATGAGTCAGAATGTTCACTGGGTATATCAAATGGCTCATGAATGAACCCTACTCCTTTTTCTGGCTTTCTATTTTGGTAGAGATCTTTTGCGTCTTTAATTTTAAATCCATTTTGA
>DASCSW010000061.1:0-5122 GCA_034399455.1 Candidatus Poseidoniia archaeon | reverse complement strand
ATATCCTTCCCTGCGGATTCCCAAGTATACTCTGTAAAAGCTGAAAGTGTGAAATTATCCATAATAATTGTATCTTCACAATCCTTTAAAATATCCTCAACAATTGCCTGATCAATTTTATTATTACTTATTTTTCCTGTTAATTCCTCTTTAGATATTACTTTATTAGAAATTATAAGATACTGTTCATCTAGAGATTTAATTTTTTCCTTTTGAAATTCTATTACTGCATTCCACAAATCAGAATCTGAAACAATTCCTTTTTTATAATCTGAAAATAAATCAGAAGGTATTTCTGGAATTATATCTGAAAGGAAAGTTAAAACGGAGACTTCAAAATCAATGTCTTGCTCAAAAGCAACTTGATTCTTCAAAAAATGACTATAACTATTTTCCTTTGATTTAGATACTTTCTTAGTTGGGAGAGTTGCCTGTTCTCCCAAAGACTTACAATGAATCTTTATGCCCTCCAAATCATCACCTCCCTTCTTAATTTTGAGAGACCTGCATGCTTCTTCCCATAAGGGTTTAGGATATTTTGGAGATTTACCTGAACATACTAAACCTTTATCCAATACATACATGAAAAATTTGTATTTTTTAACATAATCCAAATGAGCAAAACGAGACCATAACCTATGATGATGATTTTGAACGCCTATTAGTTTGTCTTTAGATACTCCTGAACCTCTTTGGACAAAATTTACTTCACCATGAGGAAAACGAGCAATGGCCATAACTGGAGCTCCCGATTCTAAAATAGTGAGTGAAGCGCCATATGCCTTTGCTAATGGATCTTTTACTTTTGTCCCCATTAACTTTGAAAAAAAACTGGGAGGGTTTTCATGTTGCTCTTTAGCAAGCTCCATTTCTTTCAAAACTTTCGAATATACTGCTTCAGCTTGACTACCTGAAGGCGTTTTTGGAATTAACAATTTTGGATTGTCTCTTAATTCCTTGATTCTTGAAAGTAACTTCTTTTGCTCGGATTTAGCCGCAGTCTTAGTACCTCTCAATCTTGCTCTTTGTTTTTTCATTATAGCCTCAACTTATTTCTAACCTTATCAAAGAAATTATCGCGGAATCTTACCAATTCCACAGGTTCTTTAGACGTCTTAAATTCCAGTTTATCTTCTTTCGTAATCATAATCTCATCTTTTCCATCAATAACCATTACTGCTTCAGGGTGACCTGTTATTCTTGCATTTATACTATATCTTGATGGAACAACTAAAGGTCTAGCTCCAATACGATATGCAGCCATTGGAACAACAATATGGGCTTCCATTGTAGGATAAAGAATAGGAGATCCTACTGACATTGCATAACTTGTTGAACCAGTAGGTGTTGCAATAATCAATCCATCACCTCTAAAACTATCTGCAATAGAACCATCGATCTCAATTTCAAATCCTTGAATTTTAGCAACTCTTGAAGAATGTAACACTACCTCATTCAGAGCCGTCCCAACGCGCAAGTCATTTATGAAAGCATCAATTCTATTTAATTTTTGGAGGGTATAACTTTTCTTTTCTAATCTCTTAAAAGCCTCAAAAAGATTATCTGAGTGTTCTATTTCTGTAAGAAAACCTACACCGCCACAATTAATTCCGAAAACAGGTTTATTCAAATTATCTAGAATATAGAGTAAGGTGCCGTCTCCTCCTAAAGAAATAATCATCTCTCCTTCTAATTTACCAAACGGAACGCCTTTCAAACCTACTATTTTTGCAGATTCCTCCTCTAGATCAAAGTCCTCTAAGAAACCAATAACCTTGGTAAAGATTTTCTTAATCTTTGGTTGCTTGGGGTTTGCTACAATGGAAAATTTCACAGGCTCTTATCGAATAGTTATTATTAAGGTAGGCTTGAATTAGTGAACAATGAGATTAGGAGCTCACGTAAGCGTTGCAGGAGGACTTCAAAATGCAATCCCCTGGGCTTTAGAAATAGAAGCTGACACATTCCAAATGTTCAGTAAGAATCAGAGGCAATGGATTGCAAAACCGCTAACTGATGAAGAAATTACTGCGTTTAAAGAACCACTGTCAAAAACGGACTTAGGTCCTCTAATGATTCATGACTCTTATCTAATTAATATGGGAAGCCCAGATGAAACAAAAGGAAAACGAGCGCAAGTAGCATTCTTAGAAGAATATCATCGTTGTGAAGCTTTAGGTGTTGCATATCTTAATTTCCACCCTGGTTCTCATACACATCCAAAAAAAAACATGAGGGATGACAAACAGACGAGATATGATGCCCTGGAAAGGATAGCCCACCATATGAACAAAACTTTGGAAGAAACAAAAGGATATGAATCTAAATTAGTTATAGAAAATGCAGCAGGTCAAGGAACTAATGTAGGTATAAAATTCGAAGAAATACGCCATATAATAGATAACGTAGATGAAAAAAAAAGAGTTGGAGTCTGTATTGATACTCAGCATGCATGGGCCTCTGGTTATGACTGGAGGAATAAATTTGATAACATATGGGATGATTTTGATAATATAGTTGGTATGAAATATTTAGTAGCTCTTCATCTTAATGATTCAAAAAGTGAATTGGGATCAAGAGTAGACAGACACGACAATATTGGAATGGGGAAATTGGGTAAAAAGACATTCAAAAGTTTCATGCAAGAAAAAAAGCTACAACACTTGGCAGGATATTTAGAAACACCGGGAGGACCTGAAATGTGGAAATCAGAACTTGCCATTCTCCGGAAGCTAACTGAAGAATGAATCCCTTTGAAAAAATAATCAGCAAAGTTAATCCTAAAATCCATTCTAAATTACCAAACAAATGGAAAAAAATAGGAGATATAGTGATCCTAGATTTGTCTGAACTAGAATCTAAAAAAAGAAAAAAAGTGGCTAGAATTTATGCTGAAGTCTTGAATGTAAAATCAATACTTCAAAAAAAGAAAATAACAGGAGAACTCAGAAAACCTGAAGATATAGAATTATTATATGGAAATGAAACTATTACTGAGATATCTGAATATGGCGTAAAATACAAATTGGATTTAGCTGAAATTATGTGGTCTCCAGGAAATACAGGGTGGAGATCAGCTCTGTCAGGGCCAGGTAAAGTATCTGAATTTTATACATTTAATAACCCAAAAGTGATTATAGATTACTTTGCAGGTATAGGCTATTTTGCAATACAAATGGCAAAAGGATACCCAAACGCAAAGGTGATGGCTGTTGATAAAAATCCTAAATCAATTGAATATCTCTATCTGAATGCTAAAAACAATAATGTGGGAAATATGGAAATAATTAATGACGACTGCAGAAATATAGAAACAAAAGCAGATGTTATACATCTAGGATATATTGGCAATACTATAGATTTCCTAAATCATGCTCATAAATGTTTAAATGAAAAAGGCATAATCATATTCCACGAAGCATATCGCAATAATTGGTTAGGATTCAAAAGCAGAAGCGATTGGGGGAGTATTCCTCAGAAATTCTCCGAATTAATGGGAAGTAAGGGATTCTATGTTGAAAAGTTTGAAAGAGTGAAATTTTATGGCCCTAGTACAAGCCATATTATTTCTATATTAAAGAAAATTTAATTCTTCTCTTTATCTATATCACCAAATAACTTTTCCAACATTTTTGTAGATTCTCCAAAACTAGAAATATCTCCATCCCAATTATCCAGTGTTTCCATATTCTCTAACTCAAATGCTATTAATGTATCAGTAATCGCATCTTCTGCTTCTTCGTTTAACACTCCTGTATAAACTATAGCTAATTCACAATAAGCTCCCGAAGCAAATTTCACATGAAAATTTCCGAATTGAATATCATTCAACGAGGATGTAGTACTGGCACTCACAGCATCTTCCATGAAATCTTTTACTGCAGTAAACATACCTCCTAAAATATCAACATCGGTCTTTTCTACATCTTTAGCTGAGAAATTTGATATCACAATACCTGACTTAGATAGCAAAAACAAGTTATGAATTCTACCAACCTTACCTGGATGTATTAACTTATCTTGCAGTACATTCACTAATTTAGTGAATTCAGCACTTTTAGATCCTGACTCATTAAGTCCCATTTTTTCGGGAGAAAAATTCTCTACTAAATCTCTGAAATTATCTAAATCAACAACACCTGATTTTTTGCTCTCCAATTCCTCTACATATTGAGCTGCTTTGTCTATAGCTCCTCTAACAGTCGCTGTTGTCATAGGTTTCAGAATATAATCCATAGCACCAAAACGAAATGCAGTTATTGAATTTTGAATATCCGTTTCAGAAGTTAACATAAATACTGGTAAGTCTGGTTGCTTTTGTTTAACTATTTCCAATAACTCAAGACCAGTCATACCAGGCATATTGATATCACTAAACATCATCATGTATTCTCTTTCTTCTAGTTTCTCTAAAGCTTCATTAGGCTCTTCAGCCAAAACTAGATTATACTCTGGCCATTTTTTAAACATGAATTCCATAGCCATTCGAACCGCATAATCATCATCAACTGCTAAAATGTTTGGAAGTCCGTCATTAGTCATTTTTAGCTATCTCCACCCATATATATCATTTTTTCATTTCCTCATCTAGAAAATCTTTTAACTCCTTAAAAAAAGATTTAATATCTTCTAATTTATTCTCATTTGCAGCAGTCTCTATCTTGGCTCCCAGCTCAGTTACTCTATCAAAACCATACATCCCGCCGCTCCCCTTTATGTTATGACCAAATGTCCTTAGTGACTCCATCGTAGCTGTATCCATACCTTTCTGTATCTTTTCTAACTCCTTAGAAGTGAAATTAATGTACATCTCCTGCATCTCGGCCCACTCTTCATCATCAAAACCATCCATCGCATCCCAAAAAATGCGATATATTAAATTATATGCTAATCTATTAAATAGATAAATTCATGGGTTCACAATGTTTCAGTACCTTAAAAATCTCAAACGATTAATGATTTTTACATTCGTTTTTGTTATTTTGGTAAATATGGTACATACTGTTAAGGCTGCCGATACTACTGAAAGTAACGCCGCAAATATTGATCTTCTATGGATGCTGATTTGTGCTATACTCGTTTTCATGATGCAGGCTGGATTTATGTGCTTAGAATCTGGTAT
>DASCSW010000060.1:0-5168 GCA_034399455.1 Candidatus Poseidoniia archaeon | reverse complement strand
AACTTTCTGAAAAGTTCATTAATTCCCTAAGAAAGTGTGTTTGATATAAAGTTTTTTAATTAATTCAATTTTATTCTATTGCAGTATGCAAAACACCTTTTCCATCCTTAACTGAACCAATAATTTGTGCATATTCTCCAAGAATTGATACTGATTTCTCTGCATCATTCTTGTCAACAATAATCATCATTCCCATTCCCATATTGAATGTTCGATACATTTCCTTATCTTCTACCTCTCCTCTTTTCTGTAACCAATCAAACACTGAAGGTACAGGCAAAGGATTGTCAATTACATATTGGAAATTATCATTTATTCGACTAATATTGTCCAAACCACCTCCAGTAATATGGGCGATTCCATGAACATCTATTTGTTTGATTAAATTCATCACTTCCTTAACATAAATTCGGGTAGGTTCAACGAGTTGTTTCCCAATTTCTTTATCTCCATTGAATAATTTTCTAATCAATGTATATCCATTTGAATGATGGCCACTTGATTTCAACCCAATCAAAATATCTCCTTCAGCTATTTTTGTTCCATCAATAATTTCATTTTGTTTTACATATCCTACAGAAGTTCCTGCAATATCAAAACCATGAACTAATTCAGGTAAAATTGCTGTTTCACCTCCTGAAAGTGTACAATTTGATTGTATGCAACCTTCAGCTAACCCCATTCCAATCTTTGCCATCAATTCTTCATCCGGTTTGTCAATTGCTACATAATCAACAAAACTCAGTGGTTCAGCTCCAACACAGATAAGATCATTGGTATTCATTGCTACACAGTCTATTCCAACTGTATGAACGGAATCCATTTCTTCAGCTAGCAACAATTTGCTACCTACCCCATCAGTACACACTGCTAATGCCCCATCTCCAAGTTTAACTAATCCAGCAAATCCATTATCCAATTTTATTGATTCACCATCACCCTTTCTGTTAACACCTTTGATTTGAGCAATCAGAGCTTCAGTTGCTTTTTCGCTGGCATCAATATCTACTCCCGCTTCAGAATAAGAGCTTACCATAGAGTCTATCTTGCGTAGTAGTTTTGGATAACTGTACTGACCTGATTAATGTCAGTTATTCCTCTTTTCACCATGGACTCTAGAAGAGATTGTCTCTTTTGAGCCTCAGCGTCAAATTCCCTTGGTGATTTGCCTGCAGCCTTTGATATTTTTTCTCTTAATTTACTTGGGACTCCAGTTTCTTCTAATTTGTTTGTTTGGCCATTCCACTTGAATAGTGTGTTTAATCGAGGCTTATCTCCTTCTAGGCCAGCTAATTCAGAGACTTCAGTTATAGTTCTAACTTGTTTTCCACCAACAGCGATACGACTTTGCATAACAATTAGATGTAATGCATTCATCATGATTGGTGGTACTTCCATAGGAGGATTGATTAATCTTGAAACAGTTTCTTGCGCAGTATTTGCGTGAACAGTGCCAAAACATCCATCGTGTCCTGTATTCATAGCGGTGAACAAAGTTTTTGCTTCAGGTCCTCTTACTTCACCTACAATTATTCTATCAGGCCTCATACGTAGGGTGTTTTTCAATAATGAATCCATACCCACAGCAGGTTCTTCAGGTTTTGTTGAATTGAAAGTTTCAAGTTGAACATGGTGTTCATGTATAAGTTGAACTTCAGCTACATCTTCAATAGTGATAAGTCGATCTTTTGAAGGAATAAATGAACTAATAACATTCAGAGTTGTTGTTTTTCCAGATCCAGTTCCTCCAGCAACTAGAATATTACAGGGAGCAGCACCCATTCCATCACCAAACATCCAGAATAATGATGCCAATCTAGGCGGTATAGTTCCAAATTTCATTAAATCTACGATAGTCAATGGATCGCTCATTTGTTTTCTGATAGTCATGGTAGGACCATTTGGAGAAACAGGAGGGATTGTTGCATTTACACGACTGCCATCAGGCAGTCTACCATCTAACAACAAATTACCGGGACCAATTTCTCTTCCAACATACTTTGCTACTTTTTGAATAATAGACGTTGCTTCTTCACTACTCATTTTGACATTCGTAACACACATTCCATGTTTTCTGTGAGCAACCATAATTGCTTTGTCAGGATGGTTGTACATTATTTCTTCTAAATTGTCGTCATCCAACAATGGTTTTAGTGAACCATATTGTGGTGATTTTGTTGCCTTTGTCACTTGATAGAGGTGACGCTCAGCACCGGGTCTTTCCACGATGTTGGCGGTAGCATACTTTTCGATAATTCGGCCTTGTTCCATATTTAACCTAGTTGAATTTGTAGTGATAGTATAAGTGCAGTTAATGAATAAAATACAAAGATTGGAGTTCTCCAGATTGCAGTTTTAGTTTTTTGTAGTATAACAGATTCCATCCATACACTACTGGTACCCATTACAACCATATAGAAGAATAAAGCACTATTAAGTCCGCTCATATCAAAGCTGAGTTTAGTTGAACCGGCACTAATATCTCCGCCAAAAATAGCTACGATTGCTCCAAGTATTACTGGACAAGCAATTGATCCAAACCAAAGTATGAAATTTGCATTACTTTGTGTTTTCATTAATCTTTCCTTTTTGAGCATATAAATTTCCCAGAATTCATCTGAAATCTTTTCGAGAGTTGTAGCTATACTTCCTGATGATGCTAGAGCTACATTTAGGATACTTACAATTCTTGAAATCATTGGTGATTCGCTCTTTTTTGCGAAATTTTTCATTGCATTTCCAAAACCATTGTCTCTCATATCATTCACAGCCACTCTAAGCATAAGTCCCATTCTATCATTTCTACCATTTGCTATAGCATCTAGAGCAGATTCAACCCCCATTCCAGCTCTCAGTTCTTCAGCCAAGTCAGCTAGAACGTCTGGCCACGAATTTTCTAATTCAGTAATACGTTCTTGTTTTCTTTTTTGTGGAATATAAATCATTCCACCTATAAGTCCTAAAACTCCCATGGCTAACCATATCAGGAGGGCAGTACCTCCAATACCATCAACACCAAGACTGTCTTCTAATATATCAATCATTCTAAACACCAGGCTCCTTTGATTTAGTAGACATAATTAGTCCTGCTAACAAGATTCCAGTTACAACAAATGCAACAGGAGCACACCATGCAGGCATAGTCATTCCACCACCAAAAGCAGCGGCAGCATCATTATCCATAATTCCACTAATTACAGCACCAATTACAACGATAATAGGTAGTAGCATAGACACAATCATAAATTGTTCAGATGCGCCAGATAAGCTTTCTATGAATCCATCTAACTCCACTCTTCTATCTCTAGCTTCTTTTTCAGCTATAGATCTTAGTCTGTCTATTACATTTGTATCTTCTTCGACAGACATTACTAAAGTAGTAAGGACTCTTCTCAACCCTGCAGATTCAGTTTTTCTGGATTGAGTACGAATGGCGTCACCGAACGCCCTTCCACCATCGGTCTCTCTAAAAATTTCTTTGAATACTTCGCTTAAATCGCCATAGTCTTCATCTGCAATATGTTTCATTGCTTCAGCAACGCCAACACCAGATTCTAGTAAAACTTCTATAGCACGGATAGCGTATAACAATTCTTGATCGACTGATGACAAGTATACTATCAATACGAGGCCAATATTAAACTTTTAACTTTTTATTTTAGATTTTAATTCCTTCTAATTCTTTTCTATATGTTAGAGCACCACTATAGAATGAAAATACCATTCCCCATTCACAAAATGCAGTAAGATTAAGATACATTGATCTGTCAGTGTCCACAGTAGGAGGATTATCCATCCTATAGAAAAATCCTTTACCATCTATACGCAATTCTTGATTATCTAGTATACTAAAAATAGTCATAAAAAAGTAAAAAATCCATCCTGCATAAACTGCATATTTTCGGATATTATTTTTTTTCCCAGATTTTTCTAGTACAAGGTATGCAAAAGTACCCCATATCAAAAATGAAGTAAATAAAATAAAAGCAGTGACACTATGCAAAATAGGAAAATTATTCCAACTAAAGTTTACAGTTACGATTCCACAAATAGCACCTAAGGTTGCTAATATTCGAATCATATCGTTCCAATTTTCGTAATTTTGTCCTATTTCTTTTGTTAATGGTTCAAACGTTCGGTGAAAAACTTGAGCCAAAATTAGGAAACTGAATATACTAATTCCAAGTCCTGTTCCAAAAATTGATGCTTCAGGTTCATTAAACGGCATTTCAGAAATTATAGGAATAAAAGATGCAACCCTTCCACTAGTTGTTGAAACAATATATGTTATTACTAGTGTAGTTAAACCTAAGAAAACACTAACTTCAAGTAATTTCTTTGCACTATTTTTCATTCAAAACCGCTTGTGCTGCAGATAATCTAGCAATAGGAACTCTAAATGGTGAACAAGAAACATAATCCATGCCTACTTCATGGCAGAAATGAACTGATTTTGGTTCTCCACCATGTTCACCACATATTCCAATTTTCAAGTCAGATTTTGTTTTTCGTCCTTTTTTAATTCCCATTTTTACTAATTCACAAACCCCTTCGTCAAGACTTGCAAAAGGATCTTCAGGTAGCAATCCTTGTTCTAGGTATGCTGGCATAAATCCTCCAGTATCATCGCGACTAAATCCAAAGGCCATTTGTGTTAAATCATTAGTACCAAATGAAAAGAATTCAGCAGTTTCAGCAATTCTATCAGCAACAAAACTTGCTCTTGGAATTTCCATCATTGTTCCAACCATATAATTGTTTAAACCTTCTATTTTTGCAGCTACGTCCCTTACAATTTTTTCTTGATGTTTGTATTCGGTTTCCATTCCAGTTAATGGAATCATTATTTCGGGGAATGTTTCTACATTTTCAGAAGTAAGTTCAGCGGCAGCTTCTAAAATGGACCTAGCTTGCATTTCAGTTATTTCAGGATGTGTTATTCCTAATCTAACTCCTCTATGTCCCATCATAGGGTTCGATTCTTTCAAAGCTTCAGAACGTCTTTCTAATTCATTAGCATCAATTCCTAAAGAATCTGCAAGTTGTTTTTGTCTTTTTGAATCATGAGGAATAAATTCATGCAATGGAGGATCCATCAATCTTATTGTTACAGGTAATCCTTGCATTGTCCTTAGTGTTTCTTTGATATCATTTTTCATGAAAGGGAA
>DASCSW010000059.1:0-5533 GCA_034399455.1 Candidatus Poseidoniia archaeon | reverse complement strand
CAGCAACACCTGAAACAACAGCATATGATGAACAAAATGAACCTCCAAAAGTTATTAGCTATGATGAGGAACTAAACGGAAACATAGCCGAAGTTAGTGCTGTCCTAGAAGACGAAGATGGAATCGGTTCAGCCTATGTAATTTACAATTTCCATAATGGCTCATATAATGATGAATCTTGGGGAGTAATGCCTATGCAAATTGATGAAAATAATGTAGCTACTGCATCTATTGAATTTAGCAGTGGTGATCCTGTGTGGTATCGTATTTTACTAGTTGATGGAAAGCAAGGCTTTGCAGCTAGTGATGCAAAGCAATTCGAAGGCACTGGAACGGGTAACAATGAACAAGATTCTCCTGGAATTGGAATTATTGGAATCGTTTGTGCACTCTTTATTGTATTAAATCGAAGAAGAAACTAGGTGAAACCAGGTGGCTAAGCAAAAAACCAATTGGGATAATGTTGTAGAGGAAAGTAAAGAATTTGGTAGTTGGTTTAATCAATTAATACTAGAAAACAAAGTCCTATTTGCAGTTGGAACTGTTGTTATGCTTATTTTGACAGTTGTTCTTTATGGGATGATTGGAGGAGACAACAATGCTCCAGATTTTACTTTAAAAGATACCGATGAAATGACCTTCTCATTATCTGATTACGAAGGTGAAAAGATTGTAATTCTTGATTTCATGTTTAGTACTTGTGAACCTTGTGAAAAATTTGTAAAGGAAGCATTGGGGCCTTACTCTGAAAAAATGGACAAAGAAGATGTTGTCATTTTGTCTATTAGTGTTTTTGGTAATGATGATGAAGCAAAACTAAAAGATTATGCTAAACAACATAATTGGAGACATGCCTTAGGTGATAAAGACGGTGAAATTGAAATTGCTTACGATGTAATTGGAACTCCTAAAATTTTTATAATAGACAAAAAAGGTGAAATTACCTACTCTCACATTGGACCTATATCTGAAAATGAATTAAGCAGTGAAGTTGAAAAGGCCATTAGTGGTCAAGGAGGAGTTGTTAATCTCAAAGAATCTTCAATTTATCTATTTGCAGTAGGTGCTGGTGTAATGGTTTTCTTTTCACCTTGTTCATTTCCTATGCTTCCAGGGTACATGTCTTTCTACTTAGCTAACAAAAAACAACGAACTGGAAAGTTTGATGAAACTGCAGCAAGGGAAACATTACCTGATGGTTTAGCTGCAGCCGCCGGTTTAGCAGGAGTTCTACTATTAATCGGAATTTTACTGATTCCTTTTGTCAGTATTATTGGTGGATTCTTAGGTCATCTCGAATTGTTAATTGGGTTGGTTCTTACTGGATTAGGGATAGTTATGGTAATGGAATATGATTCAGAAAAGATAGTTAGACCTTTCCGTGAGCTAATGTTCCGAATTGGAAGTTCATCTCCAATGATGGCAATAAAAGGTGGAATAGAAAAAGGAATAAGAATGACAACTGGAAAGGATTTTAGTTTTTCTGATGATTCAGATGGAACAAGAATAGGGTTGTTCTGGTATGGCGTAGCCTATGGTTCTGCTGCTGCAGGATGTGTTGCTCCTGTTGTGATCGGTTTGCTAACTGCAAGTATTAGTCAAGGAATTATAACGGGGTTATTGGTATTTCTAATATTTTCGATTACTGCTGGAACATTAATGGTTGCCTTCACTATGATGGTAGCTGCATCAGAAACTACTATTGTAGATAAAATGAAAGCTTCAACTCGCCAAATTGAAATGGCAGGTGGAGTCATTATGATAATCGTAGGTGTCTATCTAATGTATTATTATCTTTCAACGAACGTATTCTAGATATTTATCTGACAATTCAGGTTCAGGAACCAAATCTTTATCGAGGGATTTTTTTCCAACCGTAATCATTACTGTCTCTTTATACATCTCAACATTAGTATACAAATCATCAAAATAAATTGGTCTATGAGACTTTGAAGAGTCATCATCAATTGGATTGTTGACTGTAAGAATCCCATTGTCTTCACCTGTAATAACGATCCAGTGCGGAATATCTTCATCTTCTTCTTCAAAAATAATTGTTGAAACTAGGGCAATACAAACTCTATCTGCTTGGAGAGCTTCGCGAACATCCTCTAGTGTTGGCTTACGAACTTCTTCAGTTGTTCCATTCATGGCGCACACGCGCTTTTGCATATCGTGAAAGAATTCCAAATAATGTTCATTACCATTATTGGCCTTGACATATGTTTTAGCTCGTTCTATCAAGCCCAATCCTGCATTATCAGTAATTATGTGAGGATGAAGGCCTCTTACTGCAAGAGGGGCACAAATTCCATACCTTCCAGCTCCTTTCATCTCAACTGCATTCGTTTCTCTCCACAATTCTACTTCAAGGTCTCTATCCATATTACTAACAAAATTGAAATATTTTAGAGCCATGACAACGCAAGCTGGCCCGCAACTAAAATCCATAGACTGCGTATACAATGGAACGTCTAGATTCACAGAAACCACTTAAGGGTGGCCAAATAATATTTCCTACTTTGAGATTATTGGAAGAAGGCTGTTAGCTGCTGTTTCTGCGGCATTCGCAACATCATCAAGTCTTTGAATCAAACGATACATATGAGCTGCTGCCAAAGGTTGGTCATCTCCATTAGTGAATACATATGCTGCTGCCTTAGCTTCTATCAAATCAGCTTCATGCTCTAAATCATTTACTTTTCCAATGTATTCGTGCATTATGTCTTTTTCTTTGTTCGAAAATGCAGATTCCAACAGATACTCAAATCTCTCTACTGTTTTACGATACTCTTCCACAGTTGCTGTAACTGCATCAGCTAGTTCTAGGACTAGCAATTGGGCTTTTTTATTATCATACAATTTTCTAAATGATAAAATTTCTGTTACATTTTCAGCGTAATCTGCAATTCTATCTTGGCGAGAAACCAGATCAAGAAATACAGGTTTGTCGACTGCTAAACGCACGCCGCCCCTCAATACTTCACGGATTTCACTCTTAATTTTATCTGCTTTCAACTCAGACTCAGATGTTGCCTTGATATGTTCTATTATGTTGGCGCCTTCGCATGCTGCCTTAACACAGTTATTCATATTTTCAACAGTCTCAAAAACACTCTCTGCATGCTTGTAATACGATTTGAAGACGCTTGGGCCAATTCTACTTTCAAAGAGTTTCATTATTATCCTCCATTCCCAACTTCAATTTCAACCTTTGGGCCTGATTTTATTGAATTATAAAGAAGCCACGACATAATTGACATGATAATTAAAACCGATATAATAAAACGAGTTTCATTAGTTCCAAAAATTGCATAAAGAATCATGGCGCCAAAACCTGCTGCAGGGATGCTGGCAACCCAACTGGCTGCTATTTTCCCAAATACACGGAAATCAACTGAAGAAGCACCACCTGCAAGCCCCACTCCCACAACAGATCCTACAAGTGTATGTGTAGTCGAAATTGGAATTGCTAAAAATGGCATTGAAAAAATTAAAACTGTAGTTGCGGCTGCAAACTGAGCTGCAAAACCTCGCGTAGGTGTAATATGTGTAATCTTCTCCCCAATAGTCTTCATCACGCGATAGCCCCATGTTGTAATTCCAACCACAATCCCCAAACTACCAAGAAGAACCAACCAAAGTGGAACCTCAGCTTCTGGACCCAAAGAACCTGCTTTGAAAACTTGCCAAACTGCAGCCATTGGCCCAATTGCATTACTTCTATCATTAGCACCGTGTGCAAACGCCACATAACAGGCTGTAATCACTTGTAACCAAGCAAATATTGTTTCAACGCCTGAATATCCCTTTTCTTCAAATTCGTAATTTCTTAAGATTACATATAGAATAGTACTACAAAATAGTCCCATAACTAAAGCTGTCAATAAACTTTGAATTGGTAAACAAGCTCCTAAAGAATCGATAAAACCCAAACCTTCTGCACAATTTTTTGAAGGAAGCCAAGCATCGGGTAAAACATATTTGAGAGCTTTGAATTGCAAAGCAAGACTTAATACAAAAAAAGTTGGTAATGCTAGTACTGGAGCCATCCATCTTGATCTATCAATTGGCTCTTGGGCATCTAGAATCATCGTTTTTATTATGTAAAAAGTACTATAAGCTAAAATTCCGCCAAGAAGTGGAGAAGCAATCCAACTAATAACTATTTGACCTACTTTTGCATAGTCAATCATACTTGGATCAATAAAGAGTCCAATACCGATAATTCCTCCAACAATACTATGTGTTGTTGATACAGGAAGACCATAGCGAGTCGCATATGTAATCCATAATGCTGCAGCTAACATAGATGCAATAAATCCATAATAGAGCTCTTTTGATAGAAGTGCCATCTCTTCTTCTGAAATAACTAAAACTCCTTTTCTTACCGTATCTGTAACTGCATCTCCTGCAAAAAAAGCCCCTAAGAATTCAAAAACCGCAGCAATAATTATAGCATTACGTAATGTCAATGCCTTACTGCCAACACTAGTACCCATAGCATTTGCTACATCATTGGCACCTATGTTCCAGGCCATATATCCTGCGATTACTATGGCTAGAAAGATCATTAAATCTAATCCAAACATAACTGTGCCTCAAACTGCATATAAATAAATATATGGTAAATATTATATATAGACTATATATCTTACTAAGCACAGAAAAGGAAAAAATATGGTTGAAAGTAGAAAATTACAAAAAACCGGAGGCTCCACTTTGATAGTCTCACTACCGAAAAAATGGACAACCAAAAATAAACTTAAAGCAGGTTCAGAAGTTCGACTTACTGAACAACCAGATGGCACCATAACAATTAATCCTAATCAAACTAATTTACGCAAGAAAATATCTGTCGTAAAGTGTAACGATGAAGAAAGTCAACATCTATTCAGAGACCTAATTGGAGTATATCTCGCCGGTGGAACTGAAATAAAAGTCATAGGAAACCCTAGATTAACGATCAAAGAAAGAAAAACCATACGCAAATTCTCAGCAAGTGTTATTGGAATGGAAATTATAGAAGAAGAAGCAACTCAAGCAATCTTAACTGATATGACTAATCCAGGAGCGTTACCATTTAGAACTGCAATCAAAAGATTGTACAAAATTGTCAGAGCAATGTATAACGATTCAATTCTTATTTTAGAAGGGTCTGAAGATTTAGCTGCCGATGTTGTAGATAGAGACAAAGAAGCCGACAAACTTCAATGGTTCATTGAAAGACAATTCAATATGATGCTTGAAAATACGAATTTATCACGCCAATTGGAAGCGTCGTCTTTTGAAGGTGTTGTTTATTCAAATGTTGCTCGATACCTAGAGAGAATTGCAGATCATGCTTGCAGACTTGCTGAAATTGGATATGTAGCAGGATTAATTCCTGGGAGAAAAATGCTACCTTTAGCAAAAGATGCTGGAGATATAATGAAAGAAGCCATGAAGAGTTTTATCAATAATGATCCAAGAAAAGCTACAGTCATAATAGATAAAGGAAAGAAAACCATGCAAAAAGCGCAAACATACTTTG
>DASCSW010000058.1:0-5825 GCA_034399455.1 Candidatus Poseidoniia archaeon | reverse complement strand
CCGCAACTGGGGCTGCTACTACTGGCTCAGCCGCAACTGGGGCTGCTACTACTGGCTCAGCCGCAACTGGGGCTGCTTGATCTTCACTCTTACCAAATAAACCAAACCATTTTTTCCGAGGTTTATCTTCAATAACTGGAGATACCTCTGCAACAGTAGTTGGCGGCAACGGTTCCATAACTGGAGGAGGCACAAGTTCAACTGGAAGTGATTCCATAACTGGTGCTGCTACAGGTTCAGGAGTAGATACCGGCAGCAATTCTTCAAAAATTTCAGGTACATCTTCTAATTCATCAAAATCATCGTACTCATCCTCATATCCATCATCTATGTAAAAATTACGATAACCATATACCAAAACGCCTCCTAAAACTAATACCAAAGCTCCATAAAGAAACAAACTTGAATCCTCACTTGCTTCGGCTTCTGTTGCAACTATCTGAATAGAATGTATATTTGAAATTTGAGCATTCTGTTCATTATACATCCAAATATCCATATTGTAAGAACCAATATCTGCACTTGAAGGGATGGAAACGGTAACTGTTACTTGAACCTCTTGTGAAGGCAATAGGGTCAAAAATGAACCATAGGCTATGCCATTACCATTTTTATCCTTGAAAGAAAACCACCCATCAGCTAATTTATCACTAGGTTGTTTACCAGCAACCCCGAAATATATCCTCTTAGCTTCATTAACATCTGTGTTAGAAACAGTCAAAGTGCGTGCGACTGATTTACCTAAAGCTAATTTTAATTGAGGACTTGAACTACCAAGTATATTCCCACTTTGTTCTAAAAATACTTCGATAGTTGTTGTTATTGATTTTCCATCTGCTGAAGAGGTTACCTCTATCTCAACAAAGGTGTTAGTTCCAAGATAATCCTCACGTGGATTTAAGGTAAGAATTATGGAATCCATTTGTCCTTGAGGCAAAGAAGAAATTATACTTTTGTCAAAGGCTGAGCTAAATGCATTTTCAACAGAAATTGCTTTAACATTGAAATTGTTCTGATCGTTTCCTTCATTCATTATTGAAAAGGAAACATCTATAGATGCCCGATCTCTGATGATAAAACTATCACTACTATAGTCATAGGCTTCACTATCATCCTTGTTAATTATTACAGAAAAATCCCAGTTTGGCTCAGGTTCTTTAGCCGTTGTTACCAAAGTTACAGATTCAGAAATATCAGAATCTGAAGCTGCAGTTACTGTAACTTGTGTAGGGGATTCCTGACCATCTGAAGTTGATTCAGGTGGAGTTACACTTACTTTGACATTTTGACTATCTCCTGGTTCTAACTCAACATCAGTAATATCAACTGAAACATCCCAACCATCATTGTTGTCATACGTCACAATAAATTCATCCATCCCACTTCCTGTGTTCTCTATTGACAAGGTATATACTGCAGCTTTTCCAAATTCAACTGTCTTTGAGGTACTAGTAACAGGATTAATTTCAACATCTGGTTCAGGTTCAATGTAAATTGAAGTTTGTAAATTTTTAGACCAATCGAGATCACTGAGAATATCTCTAGCATCTACTTCAATGGAATAAGTATTTTCTCCAGCAGGCAAAGTATGTCCTTCATAAGACCAAATAAATTTAACCTCAACAAAATCTGATTTCTTAGAAACTTTGTCTACACCTGCACTCCATGGTGTTTCACCCTCAGGACCCATTTTCATAGAATAATCATCATTCTCTAAAGATAATACATCATCAACTCCAAACACATCATACACTTCAACATAGACATAGTAAGAATTTTGACCTGTAATACTTGTAGGATCATCGCCACTTTCAATTTGTAAATGACTTATGGATAAAGTCACCATTGTGTCTTTAGATGAAGCTCCATAATCAAATGTAATACTTGTATTACCTTCTGTTAAAGGAGGTGGAGGGCCTCGCCCACTCCAGCTGCTTTCAATTAACAAAGTAATAGGAGAATCATCCAAGCTATATAATGAAAAATCTGCAGTTCCAGACAACTGCGCCGATTCACCATAATTAACATCACCTGAAAATTCAAATTGTTCTATGTTCTCTTCATTTTGAATTAAAGTATATCTTATTGTGACTGTTGCATCTCTATTATCTGAAGAAACCCAAACTTTTCCAACCCATTCACCCGAAATATTAGATTCAGCTGAAAGACCTGCAGTTGTCCATCTTCCAAGTTCACTAAATTGACCTTGACCAGTTTCACCATCAGCAATAGTTAAAGATTCAACATTAGATCCTGTTGGTTTTTCAATTTTTAATTGACCATTGGAACCACTTGAGATATACATATCCACGGGAGCAAAGGTTTCACCACTAACTGCTTGTGAGCTAAGCACAAAAAACACAAATGCGAATAAGAATGTTAGTGCGACACCTCTCATACTTGTAAATCCTCGTAAGCGCGTAAAATATTAAACTTTAGTCTTTGACGCCATATTCCCAAATCTTATCGCCTATATAATGAAGTGCTTCAATTGCTTTCCCTTTAGTCGAAGAAAGAATATCATCGGCACCTAACAACGCTTTTCCAACACCTAATGGCTTTTTATGGTTTTCATCACGAATCCAAACATATTGACCTTTAACTATCTCAGGACTAACTGCGTTTATTCCTGCTGACATTACATTAGCCCCATTGCAAACAAAAGGAACAGCTCCCATGTCTACCTGAATCCAACCTGTTTCAGGATTATGTGTCAATAAGCCTCTAACTGAAAGATGGGCGACATCTCCTAATATCAAACCAATAATATAACCTTGACTAATGATAACATCAAAATCTTTAGAAATCGCTGTTTCATATTTTCCCGCCGAGAATAAAAAATCAGAATTATGAGCTTCCTGTAGCAATTTATTGAACCTTTTGGCTTCTTTTTTGTTTATTGGTCGCCTTTTTTTTATATCTAATTGACTTACCACGAAACTTCTATAGGAGGGTCTTTTATGTAGGTCTCCTAAGGCCAAATATGAAAATAAGTGTCATGGGGACTGGGTATGTTGGGCTGGTTACAGGGGCAACACTATCTCATGCTGGACACAATGTAACATGTCTGGATATTATCAAGTCAAAGATTGATGAATTGAATAAAGGGAAATCACCAATATTTGAGCCTGGTTTAGAGGAACTAATCAAATCTGGAATCAAAAATAAGACGTTATCAGGTTCTATAGATACTGAAAACTGCATTAGAGAAAGTGATGTAACATTCATTTGCGTAGGAACTCCCTCTAACAAAAATGGCAGTATAGATCTAAGCTATATCAAATCTGCATCATCATCTATAGGTCGAGCCTTAAGAGCTAAAGAAGGCGAACATACTGTTATAGTAAAATCAACAGTCGTTCCACTCACAACTGAAGAAACGGTTTTACCCATCCTACTAAAAAAATGTGGCTGGAAAAGAGAACGTTTAGGGATTGGAATGAATCCTGAGTTCTTAAGAGAAGGATGTGCTGTAGAAGACGCTCAAAAACCAGATAGAATTGTTATAGGGTTTGCAGATGAAGTTGCAAAGAAAGTGATGAATGAATTATACAAAAAACATCAATGTCCTAAATTAGAATGCAGCCCAAGGACGGCTGAATTTATCAAATATTCTTCAAACTCATTTTTAGCTACCAAAATATCATTTGTAAATGAAATGGCAAACATGTGTAATGCTTGGGGAATTGATTTCAAAGAAGTGGCTGATGGAATGGGACTTGATAGTCGTATATCTCCACTCTTTTTGCGTGCTGGCGCTGGTTTCGGAGGTTCATGCTTTCCAAAAGATGTAAAGGCATTAGCTGCAGCTTCAAAATCTAGTAAAATAGAATCGAAAATGCTAGATGCATCGTTAGAAGTTAATGAATCACAACCTCTAATTGTCGTTGAAATGGCTCGAGAAAGATTAGGTGTCCTAAAAGGAAAAAAGATAACTGTATTAGGATTGGCATTCAAACCTGATACTGATGATATTAGAGAATCAAGAAGTGAAGTTGTCATTAAAAAATTAATAGAAGAAGGGGCCGTTGTTACAGGTCATGATCCTGAAGCTATGACCAATTTTAAAGAAATAATAGATATTAAAATGGCTAATAATTCTAAAGAAGCACTAGATGGGGCTGATTGCTTAATTTTAATGACAGAATGGAAAGAATACATTGATCTAGATTACAAACTCATTAAACAAAGAATGAATGGAAACGTAGTCATAGACGGACGTCGTGCGTTCGATTATAGGCGAATGGAAAAGGAGGAGTTTGATTACAAAGCTATTGGTTTGGGTTAAAACAAGCTATTTTATAACCCCCCTAAGTCGACAGGTGCCCGATACGGTCCGAGAACTGCTATTCGGGAAATTATGGTTACGAAATGAGTAAAGGCACTGCAGCACAAGGTAAACGCCAGAAACAAACACATCTAATTTGTAGAAGATGTGGCCGCCATGCATATCACATGCGTAAGAAACGATGTGCATCTTGTGGTTTTGGTGCAAGCTCAAAAACCCGCGAATATAGCTGGGCTAAGTCACATTAATGCCACTTAGAGAGGCATGTGGTGTTTTAGGTATAGCAAGTAGAACACCAATACTAAATTTACTTCAAGTAGGACTAAGAGCCTTACAACATAGAGGACAAGAGTCTGCTGGATTAACTGTTTATGAAAAAGAACACATTACTCAGAAAGGAATGGGACTAGTAAGTGAAGTTCTAGATGATTTTGGAGAAGAATTCAAAAAAGGAACCGTAGGGATTGGGCACGTCCGATATTCTACAGCAGGTGGATCTTCCATGAAAAATGCACAGCCAATGACTGTTTCTGCAGTCAGTGGTGAATTAAGTATAGGTCATAATGGAAATATATCTAACCAAGACAAATTAAGACAAGAAAAAGAAAATTCTGGATGGGCATTTATGTCTGATACTGATTCAGAAATAATAATTCGTATGATTGCTAATTATATATCAAAAAATCACACCATCAAAAAATCAATCCAACTTACTATGGGAGAAATCGTAGGAAGTTATTCTATTGTGCTTTTGCATAATGATGAAGTCTATGCTTTTAGAGATCCTTTAGGAATAAAACCGTTGTGTGTAGGTCAAATTGATGATGGATACGTTGTAGCTTCTGAAAGTGCAGCGATTGAAGTGATGGGAGGAAATGTGATACGTGACGTAGAGCCTGGAGAAATTCTAAGTTTAAGCCCAAAAGAAATAACATCTCATTCTATTACAAGTGCTGAAAACAAAGCTTTTTGCATGTTTGAATATGTTTATTTTGCAAGACCTGATGCCAAAATTGATGGAATTTTGACCTATACTGTTAGACATGAAATTGGTAGAAAACTTTGGGAAGAATCACCAATAGATGCAGATATTATAGTTCCAGTACCTGACTCTGGAATTGCATGTGCTTTAGGATTCTCTGAAGCCTCAAATACACCATATAGAGAAGGTTTAATCAAAAATAGATATGTACACCGCTCATTCATTCAACCTGTAAATGAACAAAGAAAAGCTACAATTAGTGAAAAATTGAACCCGATAAAAGAAATTGTTGAAGGAAAAAGAGTTGTTTTAGTTGATGATTCTATAGTAAGAGGAAATACATCCAAACGAATTGTTCAAAGTGTAAGAGAGGCTGGTGCTAAAGAAGTGCATATCCGAGTTGGATGCCCTCCTATAATTTCACCATGTTTTCTCGGAATTGATATGCCGAGCAGGGAAGAATTTGTAGCACCCAACAGAACTGTAAAAGAAATAACAAAAGAAATTGGAGCCGATTCTGTAGAATATGTTTCGGTACCTGGTTTAGTTGAATGT
>DASCSW010000057.1:0-5941 GCA_034399455.1 Candidatus Poseidoniia archaeon | reverse complement strand
CCCAATCCCGTTCTTGAATTCAAACTCTCAATAACTAAAACAAATGGCGATTTTCCAATTTTGGCCATAATATCTTCATCAACAGAATTTAGCGTTGGTTTGTTTATCAATCCAATATTGATTCCCTTTTCTCGATATTCTTCAACTACATGCAAACATCTGTGCAACATATCTCCATACGAGATAATCCACCCTGCATCACCTTCTCGAATTATTTCATCAACGCCAGGCGTAAATTCGTAACCTTTTCCATAGAAAGAGTCGCCATTCGAGTCTAAAATTAGTGGTGTTTTAGATCGGTTTGAAAATATAAATCGAAGTCCATGGTCGTGAAAGACTCTTTTTACCACAGAATCCATTTGGTTTACATCAGCAGGAAAGTATAGTCCAGTTGGACTACCTTCTTCAACATAGTTATCTGCAAAAAAGTTGTTTAATCCAAAATGACAGGTATTGTCAGACATATGATCAACTCCGGCGTGCGAAAAATGAGCAAGTACATTTGCTTCATTTAATCGAGACATAGTTATCTCAGAGATTACCATTTCCATAAATGCTGAGAAAGTCGCGAATATTCCAAGATTACCTTCTTTAGAACCAAATCCTGCTGCTGCAAGATAATTTCCTCTTTCATGAATTCCAGCACTTGTAAAACATTCAGGAAACTCATTCTTTACAGAAGTTAAGCCCACCGAACCTTCTAAATCAGAATCAAAAGCGTGAACTTTCTTATGATCCTCTTTAGACATATTACTTAGAATCGAAGTAATCGATTTTCCAAATTGCTTCCTGCATGCATCTTTCTCACCACTTCCTTTGAATTCAAATGTAGTTTTGTCTTGTTGAGCGGAAGCAACTTCTTCAAGCATTTCAACAGCTTTAGTTTGATTTCTTTCCTTAAGATATTTAATTCCAACATCAAATGGAATCACATCATGTAGTTGACATTCACCTTCTAAATCAGGTATTCCAGGCCCCATCACTCTCTTACAAATTACAGCTACAGGTCCGTTAATTTCTAAAGATTTAGTAATACAGTCGTAAAGTTCAGTATAATTTTCTCCATCGCAAGTAAAAATTTTGAATCCTTGACCTTCCAGTGTATTTCCTACATCAAAACCAGCCATGTAATTTTCAGGATGCCCTGCAATGGTAACATTATTATCATCAATAATCCATTTTACATTTAGATTATTTGCTACAGCTAATCTAGCAGCTTCAGCATTATTTCCTTCCATCTGAGCTCCGTCTGAACCATACATAATAATTGCAGAATTAGGATTTGCAAAGGCAACACCATTTACATGCCCGGCAGCGTGACCAAGCCTTCCTGTAGAAAAATCAATACAATCTAATAATTCAGGTTCAGGATGTCCAGCCAATCCAGATCCATATTCTCTGTAATGTAGTAATTTTTCAGAATCCATTTTGCCTCTTACAACTCCCCTTACGTATTGAAGTGCGGAACGATGTCCTGCCTCATCGAAGAATTCATCATGTATTTTTGCACCACCTTCTCTTAGACAATCTATAATCAAAGTTTCAGGGACAATATCGTAAGGTCCGCCCGTGTGTCCACCAAGCCCTTTTGCTCTAGCGAAAGCAGTCGTAGCAATAACGGCATCACGGACTAAATTTATATTTTTAGATAATACTTCAAGTTCACTTTCAGAAAGCTTCCTTTTACCATTTAATTCCAAATTTACGTAATTGCTAATATCAATTGGAAAATCCATAAAACCCAGTTTAGAAAGAGACCTTAAACTTTCGGGGTTATTTAATCTGCTTTTAGGCTGAGAACATCTGATTTGCCACTATCGAGAATAGCAACAACAGAGACTGGGAACGGCTTACCACAAGCAGCTCCTAAGACAGCATTATTTCCTGAAAAACTGTGTACAGGACTTTCGCTTTCTTTAACTTGGCTTGCGGCTTCTTCAGGGCAATTAGAAGAGATTATGATTAATTTTGCAGTTCCAGCATTTGCAGCTTTACATGATTCTCTAGCACCAACGTGTACAGTTCCAGTTTCAATAGCTGATCTCAAAGCTTTGTTAATGTCCATCTATTTCTTCCCTTTAGCTTTCTTTTTTGGCTTGTAAATTGCACTTACAGCCCCAGTTCCTAAATGAACTGGTTGACCAACAATAATATTCTCAGCAACTCCAGTTAATACATCAGATTCACCTGTCAAACCTGCTTGTAATAGGTGAGTAGATGTAATTTCGAAAGCAGCACGTGCTAAAACAGAAACTTTAGCTCCAGAAATACCATGTCTTCCTATGGCTTGAATTGATCCAGTATTTGTCATAACATCAGACACCAACATATTATGTCTGTGGTCTACTGAAAGTCCTTGTTCAGACAATGTTTTGTGCAATTCAATAGCTATAGAAATTCTTGCAGCTTCAATCCCAAGAACTTCAGCAACTTCATGCAAGGAATTTGTACTTGTTCTTGTAGGATCAACACCCTCTTCTTCCAGAATCTTTTGTAAATCAGAACCTTCAGTGAAAATTACATATTCATCACCTTCTTTTCTCACAATAGCTCTTTGAATATTTCCAATCCCATCAACCATCAAATGACTAACTTTATCTTCGATAATATACAACTTTTTAAAAGAAACTTCGTCCTCTTCGAGTATAATGACTCCATTTTCAATAGTTGTTTTGGATTTTAGTCTTCCTCTTTTTTTGATTCGCCCAGCAAGTTCTTCCATAGAAAGTCCCCTTTGTTTCATAATTTTCATATTCGGTTCAACTAAGACTCTCAAGTTGGTAATATCAGTACTAACATCAGCAAGTTGAGATACAGATTTTGCTTCTATGCGACTAGCAATTTCTAGAGCTTTCTTTTCGATACTAGAGATTGAAGGCTCAAGATAAACTTCCATAATTGGAGTTTTTGGAATTCTTCTTGCGTCTACAACTTCAATCAAGCGAGGCAGACCAAGTGTAACATTCATTTCAGCAACACCCGCGTAGTGGAAAGTACGCATAGTCATCTGCGTTCCTGGCTCTCCAATTGATTGTGCCGCAATAACTCCAACAGCTTCAGTAGCATCTACTTTGTTTTGGTTGAATTGTATGAGAGCTCCATCAATAACCTTATCAATTTGCTTATCTTTTAATTTATGAGAAATACTTTTCTCTGCGATTTCACGAACAATTCCTTGAGGTAGTTTATCGCCTTTCTTTGAAATTATTTCACTAATTTTATTTTCTTTATCGGTGAGGTTAGTATACACATCAACTATTTTCTGGATATCATCTTTGCTCAATTTCTTTGTCTCAGCTTCTTGAGCAATTTCTTCTTGGTATGAGGCAGGTAAATCAGCACTAGCTTTGAGGGCTCCTTTACGGAATTTGTTAACTTTCTTTGTAACCGGTTCGTCTTTGGCACCTTTTTTACCTTTTGCAGAAGGTTTTTTCGTAGTTACAGGTTCTTGTAATTCAGCAGCAGCAGCTTCAGCAGCAGCTTCTCTAAATTTAGCAATTTTTGTAGCCGGAACTCCTGCATTTCGTAATTCATTATCAGTTGCAGTTACAACCTGTGATGCTAGAAAAATTCCATGCGTGTACAAACTAAGAGAAACTTTTTCACTTAATCCCATCCCAGTATACAATTTCATAGCAAATAATCTTTCTTCTTCAAATCGTAATCTTTCTCGTTCAAGATCCAATGCATCTTCTACTTGAGTGTAGTTTCTTGCAGATTTAACTTGAGTTCCATCCATTTTACGGAATTCTTCAAGCCTAATTGTACGAGGCAATTCAATTAACCTTTCAATTCTTAAGAAAGTAACATAAGGTTCTTCTTTATGTGCCGGAAGCAATAATTTTTCTTCATCAGGTACGCCAGGCCTATCAAAAGATAGAACTTCACTAATAACAGACTGATAACAAATGCCTCTTGATTTTAGATATACATATCCATGGAAAGGATAACGAAATTGTTTTGAATTAATTGGGAAAGCAACTCCCAAAAGGACTTCACCTTTTTTAGAAATATGAGCAGTTAAACCATCGATGGTGTAACCTTCAGGTAAAGACCAAATAACTCCTAGTTTCTTTTCAACTCTTCTTAAAGCTTGGTCGGCAGAAATTGGCCCTTCATTAATATCTCCTTCTTCGATAGCTTTTGCAACAATTTCATCTCTATCAATTATCTTATTTTTTGAAACATCTATTAATTGTAAGATTTCTTTGTAATAGAAATCCTTTCTCAAGGTTTCCAAGTCACTTTTCTTTAAAGTACCTAACAGATATCCCAATTCAACAGTTTTTTCAGCTAATTCGGAAGATAATCCGCGTTTTTCGAGCGCCCTTATAGTATCTAATCTAGCCATTATTTACCTCCTGAAGTAATTTTTTCAATTAAAGCATCAATGTCTACAGCATCTCCGAATTTACTTCGAGTAGGGTCGATAGAATCTTCGCCGTATTTGAATTGAACAACTGTATTTGCAGTATTGCGTACTGTATCATCATATTTGACTCTTAAATCTTCTAGAGCATTTACTAAACGTCTCTGCATATATCCTGATCTAGAGGTTCTTACAGCAGTATCAACTAACCCTTCACGCCCCCCCATCGAGTGGAAGAAATATTCAGTAGGACTCAATCCTCTCTTATATGAAGAACGAACAAATCCTTTAGCGTCAGCACCTAAATCACCTTTGTTAAAGTGAGATAGCGTTCTCTTTTCGTAACCACGAGATATTCTTTCACCTCTAACAGCTTGTTGTCCAATAGAACCAGCCATCTGTGAAAGATTCAACATACTGCCTCTAGCCCCAGATCTGGCCATTATAACTGCAAAGTTATCCATACCTAAATGCCATCCTGCAATTTCACCAGAGGTATCACGTACTTTTCCAAGTAAAGACATAATTTCAACTTCCAAGGTTTCTTCAACGCTTCTTCCAGGCCTTGGTTTTAATTTTCCTTTATTGTAAGCAGCTACTAATTTATCAACTTCTTTGACTGCATTTTTTTGTGCTTCTATAATTTGTTTTAATGCATCTTCAGGCACATCAGCGTCATCTATTCCAGTAGTACATCCTGTTTCCATTAATGCACCAACAGCTAATCTTGTTACCTTGTCAATAAAGTCTCTTGCGGCATCAGAACCTTTTAATCTTGATATTTCTTCTAAAATTCTTCCTTTGAAAGCAGAAATAGAATTACCATCAACAGGTCCACTTATCATATTGCCATTTACAATTTCGACAATCATATCCAGTTCAGCATTTTCTTCAGGAGTTCGATCCGCAAAATAAACTGAAGCATTATACTTTAAATTCATATCATCAGGTAGAAGGACTGAGAAAATTTGCCTTCCAGACCATCTAGGTCCTCCTTTTGCTTTAGGATAATCAGGTTTTGGTAATTCACCTTTGTAATCAACTCGAGATAAAACTCTTACAGTTTGGTCAATGTCATAACTAGCCTCACCATGAGTCAATAGGAACATACCTGTGATGTGATCATGTATAGCTCCAATGACCGCCCCTCCAAATCTTGGTGAACGTATATGTTCTTGGACGCGCATTAAGATTCGCGCTTCAGCTCTTGCCTCTTCAGATTGAACAACATGTAAGTTCATTTCATCACCGTCAAAATCAGCATTATATGGAGGGCAAACACATAAGTTAATTCTGAATGTTTTCCCCTTCATTATACGAACTTCATGAGCCATCATAGACATACGATGTAAGCTAGGCTGTCTGTTGAATAACACAATATCCCCATCCATCAAATGCCTTTCAACAATAAATCCAGGCTCTAAACGATCGTGATTAAATTCCCAATTTTCATCAGTTAATTTCACTCTTCGACCATCAGGTCTAATCATGTAATTAATTCCTGGAATATATTGGTCAGGATCGGAAGGAACAAAATTTTCTTTAATTAAATTTCTCATAAAAGCTAAATTG
>DASCSW010000056.1:0-6234 GCA_034399455.1 Candidatus Poseidoniia archaeon | reverse complement strand
TTTTATCAGCATTGTTTCTAACTACAGTTCTCGGTTTCCCCTATCAGGCAGTTTTCCAAGCAACTGCTATGCTATTTCTGATATTTGCGATACCCTGTTTTATTTTTGTTAAGGAGACACCCGAAGATAATTTCTGGCCTAGTTTGATGATTTTGATGGCACTTTTATTTGGCCTTAATTCTTGGCTTATTGACGGCCTGATTCAGTATATACTAGTGATTTCAGCATTTATTTGTATTATATCATCTTTCAATACAAAAACAACACCATTATTCAGAGAGGGATCAATAGGGACGGCTGTATCTGGGACCTTCAGTCAGTTAAAGAAAACACTGTCAATGCTTGATCAGTTTCCAGGTCTATCTCGTTTTTTGGTAGGACGTGTGTTTTACACTGATGCAGCAAACACATCGATTACTTTTGCAGCAATTTATGTTTCAGAAGAGTTTGGAATGTCAGATACGCAAATAGCAATTTACACTATGATTGGTGTATTCTCATCAATAGTAAGTGGATTTATTTGGGGATATTTGGTTGATATTATAGGTCCTAAAACTACATTGAATATGGTGTTGTGGGTTTGGTTTGCTACATTTAGTTTACTTATTTCAACAGTTTGGTTGGGTTTACCGACATGGATGATATGGATTGCTCCATTTCTAGCAGGAATAGCATTAGGGGGAACTTGGTGTGCAGATAGGCCATACATGCTGGTTTTGACACCACCACGCTACATAGGTCAATTCTATGGGTTGTATAGTATGGTAGGTCGTTTTGCTACTATTATTGGACCTTTATCATGGGCAATAATTGTTGATGAATTAGGATTTGGAAGGCCAGCAGCTATTGCATTCCTATTCTTTGTGATGGCAATTGGTTATGTGATTCTTCAAGGTGTTGATGATAAGCCTAGAGAATGGCCACCTGAATTGCAGGCAGATTATGAGCCCGAACCTCCACGTGGAGCGATAGGAAGGTCACGATAAACTTAAACTTATAATGTTATTTCGAACGTATTACCCTCAAATTCATAATTTAGTATGAAAACAGGTTCTTTCCCTTCATAGATTGTAGTCATAGAATTGTGGGAGGTTTCATGGTCTAGTATCTTGGCAATTTTGATAGGAGGGTAATCCATGGGCATCTCTAATCCCTCAATTTTATACAGCCCGTTCTTCAATTTGGTAGAAACATTTGAGATAGGAGATCCATGGTTAGAGACATCGAATTTTATATTACAAACATCACCTATTACTGGTTCTTCCAGAAATTCATAACTTAATTTTAGAGAAGGTTTTCCAGTTCCAGAAGGTTGATTTATTTTTGCTGCCGCTCTTCCATTGAATATATCGGCTCCTAATCTCTGGGCAATTCCGCGTAAAGAGGAGATTTTTTTCCTAGCGTAATTATCATGCCCTTCCTTACCATTCCAGTGAGAGCCTTTTCCAAACGCAGCCTTAGTGTAATATCTTATGGCTTCTTCTATTTTTTCTTTTGCAACTTCCAGATTGTATATAGATTCGCGCATCTGGTTTGCTGTTTGAAGTGCTTCAGCCTTGTACCAATAGTAATCAGCTATGTTCGAAAAATAGCCAGAGATTCGGTTGTTAGCATCGTCAAAAATTTGACTATATGCAGCTGCGAATAGTGAACAGTGCGCTGCTGAAAGGCATTGAAAGGCGGCTTCGAAAAGCCCATCCGTTTGTTGCTTTCCTTTCATTTTATGTAAGGCATAGTGATTGACGTGATTGGCCCGTATTGTTTTACCCTGTGCAGCCATGGCCCAACTATTCGAATTAATAATTGCAGCCTCTATTCCAGTTAGAATACTATATTCTATTTCTCCACAAAGATCGGGATTACCTTTATGGATGTAAAAACTCATTTCAGCCGGTAGAGGTAACTTTTCCTTATCATAACTTAGCGCTTTCTTATAATTAATTCGAGCGTTATCACAATAATCCTGTAATCGGATGTATACCTCGGGGTCTGAATGATGATTTGTTTTTGAATGTTCGTATTGTGTAAGGTTGTCAAAATACAATGCCAGTGTTTTGTAATAATGTCCTTCAAATCCCGCTTTACGGTAATGTTCTGCAGCTTCCTTGTAATCTCGACTGGCTTCTGATAAGTTACCTTTTCCCATATTAACGAGGGCTTCATTGTTCTTGAAGAGCCCCATCCACAAATCTCCTTTACTGGATACAGACATATTATCCCAAATAGAAGCACCGATCAATTCTTCTTTACATTTATCCATATCTGCTTTTGGAGATTTACTACCGTGATTGACAATTTCTTGAATATCATTCCAGATATCTCCTCTAGTTTCGTAATCATAAATTGAAGTAATTAGGGCCAAGCAGACCTCGAATTGCTTATTTTCAATATCTTTTTTATGGCATTTCTCAAACCATATCTTAGATTCAATTAATACAGTGTCGCAATATGTAAAGTAATCTTTTGGACTTCTGGAACTCCGGTTTACATATCTGTAGTTTGCTTCTTTGACATGTTCTTCTAATTTATCATTTTCAATACCTGAAGCTGAACCAAGGTACCAATTAAGGTAGTTGATAGCATGCATCGGTTCGTAATTCATTTTTCACCATCCTTATAATCTTCCCCAAAAGGATTCTTGCCAGCATATAATCTTTCAATTTGTTTTGGCGTAAATTCTACTGAATCATCAGAAAGTGGTTTTTCCGATTCTGTATCTCCAAATACTTTACCGTCAGCTATGTCTTTTCTGATTTGATCTTGCATAGGTCCTCCAGTTTCAATTAGTTTTACACCATCTAGAATAGAATAGTCTATATGGTATGAATTATTATTAGAAGGTATATCTCCATCCAATTCTAGAATCATTTCTTTGGCTTCCTCAATATTACTATTAGAATCTATACCTCTCATGAATTTTACAAGGTCTGCAGCATCAACATCATCTTTCTCTTTGCCTTGTCTATGTATCAAATTTTGAAGATATGGTTCGGCTCGAGGGTCTTTTAATCGACCCATTGCAAGTATGATCTCATCTTCGAACCAAGTGTTCTGATATCTATTGGCCAGTGATTCCAAAATAGGGAATACCCTTCTATCACCCATGCAACCTAGAGAATTAGCACCAGCCCATTGGATTTCTGTCTGCCAGCCAAGGGAAGCCATTCCATATTCCACGATTGGTGTCATGCCATTGATAATTAATTGTATTCTTTTCTCAAGCGATGGTTTATCATCAGGAAAGAATTGATTCCAAAACCATCCTACGGCAAATAGGCAATGTGTTCTATATCTATAATCTTGATCCTGTTCTCGAGAATTTAGGTTCTTTTCAAAGAATGTCAGGCAACGTTTATCATCTATAAATAGAAGGGCTGTAGCACAGCTCAATTGGACACTTTGACTTTTGTTTTCCTTTGCAATTGAGAATAACACATCATTGATTTTTTTTGTTTGAAATTTCTTATTCCACTGAGGGAGGAAAGCTAATTGTGCAGCAGCCATGCTGAAAGTTCCACCTTCGAAATATCCGAAAGGTGAGAATGATTCGAATTCACCAAAGATTGTGGGAAAAATATCCTGATGTATAGTTTGGGAAAGGAAGTCCACAGTTCTATCCATAGTGCCCTCATCATTTTCATCATGACTTAATTCACCGATTGCGAATAGAGCCATGTTCCTAGTTATCTCAATCTCATCGAAGTGAGCTAGTTCCATTAATGTGGTGTAATCGCGACTTGTTTGTAATTCATCAATTTTCTTTTCAGTATCTTCTGAAGTCACGTTAATCTAATTGAATATAGGTCTTTCAGTATTTATTATTTAAGGAATTATAATCAAAAGTCATTATTAGTAGGGAATAACCACTTTAACAGATATCTTTGTGACAACTTCATGGAACGTCGCTTAGACCACTATTTGGAAAGATTAGTATCTCCGGATTCAATGACTTTTTACAAAGCATTATGTGACTTTGCGGAAGAAAGAATCGAACCTAATTATCTAGATTGGGAGAGAAATCATCAATTGCTCCCTAAAAGTATAATAGATGAAATGGGACAAATGGGTCTTTTTGGTGTTACGGTTTCTGAGAAATATGGTGGACAAGGTGGAAATCAACTAGATTTAATTTTGATGGGTATGGCTCTTGGATATCATTCACAATCCTTAGCAATAACTCCTGGTGCGGCTATGTCTTTAGGTGCTAAACCATTACAATTATTTGGAACAGATGCTCAGAAGGAGGCTCATCTTCCTGATTTGGCAGCTGGAAAAAGAATGTTTGTTTTTGGCTTATCCGAACCTGGTAGAGGTTCAGATGCAACTAACCCTCAAGTTACTGCTAAAAAAGATGGAAATGACTGGGTTATTAAGGGTGAAAAATGTTGGTCTACCAATGCAAAATGGTCAAGTCATGTAGTAGTTCATGCTATGACAGATCCAGATTCTAAACCCGGATATCGAACTACATGTTTTATTGTTCCAATGGATGATCCAAATGTTTCTTATCAAGAAATGGCAGGCAAAGATTTGTGGAGCCAATCTTCAACAGGTTCGATTACTTTTGATAATGTGAAAGTTTCGGATGATGCAATTCTTGGAAAAGAAAGTGAGGGTTTCAAAGTAATGGCTCAGACGTTGAATGGGGGTCGTTTGTTTATTGCAGGCATGTCTTTAGCTTCACTTGCATTTGCTTTAGATAAATGTCGAACTTATTCTCAAGAGAGGGATCAATTTGGAGTACCTATAGGTAGTTTCCAAAGAGTTCAAGATGTAATAATTGATATGGATATAACATTGGAACAAGGTTTGACTTGGTTACTTGACTTAACAAATAGATACAATGATAATACGCTGGACAGAGAATCTGCAGCAAAAGTAAAGATTGAATGTTCCCGTAAAGCCTCAGATCATTTGACAATGGCAATGGAGATTTGTGGTGGTGTATCATCGTTGGATGAGTTTGGATTAATCAGACATCACAGAGACTTGTTTGTTTGTAGAGTTGGAGAAGGTAGTAATTTTGTATTGAAAGGATTTGCAGCCCGTCCTTTGATGCCCGATATCACACTACAGTAACCCCCTAAACAGTTAAAGGGGATTATCTTTACAAGACTGTGAACTTTGAGGAATTAGTTTGCTATAGTCAAACAGTCATATTGGTTTTATTGGCTATAGGATATTTTGCTAATTTAAGGAAAAGTAATACTTCACCTTCAAAAATAGAGTCTACTTGTCCTTCCTGTAATTTTGAAATTAGAGGAAAAAACATACAATATTGTGGTAAATGTGGCGATATGTTGTCACATTCCGAAGGTTTATCTCTTGAAAAGTAGGCTTCATAATTTTTAAGTATCCAATTTCTATTGCAATATTATGAAGCATCGAGATATATCTTTATCCAACGACGAAAAGGATGTTTGTAACGTTAGTGGATGTAATAATAGTCCGAAACGATCTATTCCACGTAAAAGGGTTGAAAAAGCAGATGCACTGAGTCTCCAAGGTTCTAATCGCAAAGTTCATCTTTGTTCAGATTGTTATCGTATCTTCAAAAAAGAAACGAAGAAAGATAGGGCTATGGAGTCATTAGGTAGATGAGTGTTAGTTATGCTATTTTTCGAGCAGAATTAACTTCTTCTTTACGTAAAAATGTGCAGACTTTACAAAAAAGGATTAGTGGAACTTTTTTCATTTTTTTTATTTTAAGTATTCTCTTTTTTTAGAAAGTTTAACTAATCTATTTACACGTATAAACATAGCAACTACAACTCCTGACAATCCTTCGGATAAAAAGGTGATTAATAAATTATATAAAATTCTTGTTGAATGTGCAGAACATAACAAAGGTGATGAAAAAGGACTTTACAAATTTGTTATCGCAAAATTAGATTATATTAGGGAAAAAGGGGGTGTGACTGAGGAAGTTGAATTTTCTACCCCAGTTAAGAATCCAAGGAAGAGTTTGAGATTTATAAGAGATTTGAAGTAGTTATGGCTACAACCGTGGAACGCACAATGTGGTGCCCAAAAAGGTGTGACCTACTCGTCATGAAAACAAGTTCAAATCCATATGAATTTAAATGGAACTTGAAGGGAGGTATTTTTCTTTTGATAACTTTGATATCTGCTTATATTTTACTCAATGAACCTCCATTTATATTCGATAATTTGCCTATAGGAATACCAGCTACTTATTTTGGTATTATCGCAATATTAAGTCTCATAATATCA
>DASCSW010000055.1:0-6324 GCA_034399455.1 Candidatus Poseidoniia archaeon | reverse complement strand
TTGCAAGCAGGAGGCCTCGGGTTCAAATCCCGACGGGTCCACCACTTTCCTAAAGATATTTTTTTAATGGATGACTAATACCACAATATGCGTGTATTAGTTGCAGTGATGGTTTCCATCATGCTCTGCCTCCAGCCTATGATTTCTCTGAATGATGATTCAAGTAATAATTATGAGATTGTATCTTTTTCTTCATTACAAGAAGCTTCAGTTTTAGATAAATGGTGGGAAGATACTAACATGGATAAAGACAAGAATAGGATGCATGACATGCTAGATATTGCCCTCGAGCAAGGAAAATATGTATTCGATGGAAAAATTTCGGTATTAGTTGATTTTGATCATATGCCAACTGAGGCCGATGAACAATTGTTGATTGATGAGGTTGATTTCGTACCATCTTGGAGATTTCATCATATACCTATAATTGCAGGTACAATACAAACGGACTTACTTGACGAATTGTTAAAGGTTGAAGGTGTAGTATTCTTAACACTTAATGGTGAAATGAGAATAGCTCTCGATAACGCAATTGGAATTCATCATGTAGATACTGTTTGGGATTTTGGTTATACTGGAGAGGGAATTAGTATTGCGATAATTGATACAGGGATAGATCCTTTGCATGTAGGTTTGAATGACTTTGATGATGATCCTACAACGAATGATCCTAAGGTTGTTGCATTTTATGATGCTTTAGATGAAAGCGATGATGATGGTAGTGGTGAAACAGAACCTTATGATGATCAAGGACATGGTTCGCATTGTGCAGGGATATCTGCAGGCACAGGGGCTGTTGATGAGAATCCAGTGGGTGGTGACAATTCGAAACCATACAGAGGAGTGGCCCCTGATGCTTGGTTAGTTGGAGTTAAGGTTCTAGATAGTGGAGGCTCAGGAAGTTTTGCAGAAGTTATGAAAGGAATGGAATGGACTATAGATAACAAAATAAAATACAACATCAGAGCAGCATCTATGTCGCTTGGAGGTGTTTGGTTAGTTGAATTAACGCAAGAGCAAGAAGAACGTATTACACATCTTGCAAATGAGATGGTTGCTGCAGGTATTTCTCTAATGATTGCAGCAGGAAATAGCGCAGGATACGGAACAATAGGTACTCCTGGTGCAGCTAAAGATGTGATTACAGTGGGTGCTACGGAAGATAGCAAAGACTTAGCAGTGTACTCCAGTAAAGGACCTACACATGAGGGTCAAATTAAACCAAATGTGGCTGCAATAGGCTCTGCAGTTATGTCAGTTGAGGCAAACAGTGGTAATGGTTATGCTTCATACTCTGGTACAAGTATGGCTACACCAATGGTGGCCGGTATGGCTGTTTTATTGCTTCAAGCAAATCCCGATTTGCAACCTTTAATGATTAGAACTATTTTGGAATCAACTTCTGAATTTAAGTGGTTAACTCATCCAGTAAGGCCTAACAATGATTATGGTTGGGGTTTCGTTTTAATGGATGCAGCTTTGGAAGAAGCGATTCAATATGATGCATCACTTTCTATTAACATAAGTGCACATACTTCTGTTATTTACTATGAAGGAAATGAAACAGATGGCGGAAATGATACATCTTCACGATTCTTTGTTCATGAAAATGAAAATTTATATTTTGATGTTGAGGGCAATGCTTCGTATATAGAATGGCGAAACATCCTAATAGAAGACATATGGCATAGTGTAGATTCTCTATCTGAGATTGATGTTATGCAAACTCAGTTAGGTATTGGAAACCACACAATATGGGTTCGGGCAGTAAGTTCAGAAGGTATTAGTTATCCAGTTACCGTTCCGTTAAATATTGATGATGCTAGATCACCTAAAAATGAAGATTCACCATCCATACCTTTCAGTTTTGTTGTATTTACATCATTGCTGGTTGCAGTGTTTAGATCTAAAAGAACATAATTGATATATATGCCCTTGACAGGGAAACATTATGCAAGAATTCAATGTATCTTTAACTGATAAGCCTGGCGAATTAGCAGAGGTAGCATCTGCCGTCGGCGAACAAGGAATCAACATACTTGGTTGTGTAGGCATGGGTCGTTCTACAGCTTCAGTAACAATGGTCACAGATGATGAGGATGCTACATCTAAAGTTTTGAAGGATATGGGAAGAGATTTTGAAGTTAATGAATTAATTCTAACTACTTTATCGAATAAACCAGGAGCACTTGCAGATATGGCAACCCAATTAAGCGATGCAGGAATAAATATAATTTCATTTTACATAATGAAAATGGAAATGGATGCTGCAGATGTTGCTTTAACTACAGATAATCCTTCTAAAACAAAAGAGATTTTAGGAATTTAAGTTGAATGAAGGTTGATCTTCATGGTCTACCTTTTTCTGAGGCAAAGTTAAGAGCACAAATTTCCGTGGGTGAAGCTTGGGCAGATTCGTTGTCTAAAATTGAATTAGTACATGGTCATAATTTAGGAACTGCAATCAAGGATTATATTCAAAATAAAAATGGCCTTAGCGAGGACATGGAAAGAATATACCCTGAAATCCCTTCTTTGATATTGCGTGATAAAGGTCTGGGTTCAACAATAGTAAGGTTTAAACGACCGTGAATCATAGAGATATATGGATTTTCCAGCTTTACTAGGAGTATCATTAGTTTGTGCCATGGGGGCAATGTCTCCGGGACCAAGTTTAGCTGTTGTTTTACGTAATACAATATCAGGTGGTCGTACACAGGGAGTAATGACCGGCATTGGTCATGGTATTGGTTTTGGGATTTACGCCCTGCTTGCAGTTACAGGTCTTTCTGCAATTCTTATAGCAGATGAATCAAAATTTGAATTACTCCAGTGGGGAGGTGCAGTAGTTTTGTTATGGTTATCCTACAATATGTTAACTTATCAGCCTTCAGGGGAAAAAGAGGAACATGTAAGTAGTGGACGTAGAGGTTTTGTTGAAGGTTTTATGATTGCCTTCTTGAATCCTAAAATCTTAGTTTTCTTAGTAGCTGTTTTCAGCCAATTTTTAGATCCAGAGATGGATGATATTGATCGTATGATAATGGCCTCTATTGCCGGATTAATTGATACTATTTGGTATGTTCTTGTTGCTACAGTTTTATCAGGCACTGTAATAATTGATAAATTGAGAGAAAATTCTACTTTGATAGATAGGATGATAGGGACTGTTTTGTTGATTTTAGCTTTTGTTTTAATTAGTAAATCTTTCCTTTAGGTATTTTATTCTAATAACTTTTTTTCAAATATATTCTATTTTGTTATTATAAAATAGTTAATTTAATATCTAGTGAGCACTAGATAGATTATGTATACAACTCATCGAATTGACTATGGTGATTCCTCATCGTTAAAAGGTATAGTTGATGAGTCTGTTGATTTAGTTGTTACATCACCTCCATATCCTATGGTTTCTATGTGGGACAATATCTTTGCTGAATTAGATTCACAAATTAAAATTTTAATGGATGGAGGGAAGAATGATGAGGCATTCGAACTCATGCACCAAAAGCTTGACAGTAATTGGGAGTCTATTTTCCGGGTCTTAAGAAACGGAGGTATATTATGTATAAATATTGGAGATTCAACGAGAACATTTGATAATATTTTTAAAATGTATAACTCTCATTCTCGAATCTTATCTTCTTGCATTTCTATAGGATTCAGTTCCTTGCCATCTATAATATGGAAGAAATCAACAAATTCTCCGAATAAATTTATGGGTTCTGGCATGTATCCTGTAGGGTCTCACGTTACTTTAGAGCATGAGCACATATTAGTTATGAGAAAAGGCGAAAGACGTAAATTCAAGACTAAAGAAGCTAAGCATAATAGGCATGAAAGTGCATTTTTTTGGGAAGAAAGGAATAGATGGTTTTCAGATACTTGGCGTGGAATTCAGGGTAGATTGCAGGACATTGATGAAGGAGATAGAGAACGTAGTGCTGCATTTCCATTTAAGTTAGCTTATCGTCTAATAAATATGTTCTCAGTAAAAAATGATTTAGTTTTAGATCCATTTTTGGGGACTGGCACTACTACAAGAGCTGCAATTTGTTCGCAGAGAAATTCAATTGGAGTTGAATTATCAGATAGTCTTTCAGGAGTTATTACAGACCAAGTAATGAATTCTAAGATATTTTGTAACAAATACATAGATAATCGTTTTAAAAATCATTTAGAATATATTAATGACCGTATTAAATCAGGTAAGGAAGTAAAACACAAATTGAACAATCATGATTTTCCTTGTATTAGTTATCAAGAATCAAAAATTTTGATAAATAATATTTCTTCGATAGAAAAGAAAGATGATTTGTTTAAAGTTAAATATGAAAAATTAATCGATTGATTGACTTTTTTCCATAGAGTTAATTGTTTTCCAGACCCAAAGAGGTCCTACAATTGCAGACACTCCAATTGAAATAGCTATAGAATACCAGATCCACACAATTTCGTAGTCATTAATTGCGAAGTAGTAGGCTAAAGGTGCTGAAATCAATAAAACTCTCAAAGCAGTAATAACGAGAACAGGAAGCCCCTGCCCTAAACCCTGCATAATCCTTCCACATGGCATAGCAATTCCGACAAAGGGGTATGCAAAGCAAAGAGTTCTTAATGCACCTTTGCCTATTTTCTCAATATTTGGATCGTCGGTGAATAGTCCCATAATATATGGAGCCGAAATAAAAACAATTGATGAAGCTATAGCTACAATGAAAAAAGCACGACTTATTCCATAAATAATAATACTTCTAACTTTATCCATTCGTTTTGCACCAGTAAACATTCCGACAGTTGTTACAAGTCCAGTTGCAATACCCATGATGGGTAGAAACATTAGCATATCTAATCTACCAGATATAGTGTAAGCTGCAACAGCATCAGAGCCGTAACCGTCAACTAGAATATAATTGAAAATACCTTGGCCAAAAGACATGATAATCATTGAAATTGAAGAAGGTATTCCTACCCATAATATTTCTTTCATTAATTCAGTAGAAAATGTGAAATTTTTCAAATCAAAACTTATGTAAGCATGATCTTTCCAGAATAACATATATACAAAAATTGAAAAAACAATTGTTTGTGATACTACACTGGCTAATGCAGCTCCTTCTACTCCCAATCCCAATCCAAAACCTCCATATTTCTCCAAATTAAAAATAAAAATAGGATCTAATATAAGATTTAAAACAGTTCCTATAACGGCTACCATTACGGGAAATTTCATATCACCTTCACCAGCCAGTATGGATCTAAATATAATGGCGAAAACAATGAAAGTCATACCATAACATGTAACTCTTAGGTAGTCCCATGATTCTTCAAGCATTTCATCAGGAGCCCCTAATGTAGAGAGAACTTTCTTACCCAATATTAATCCAAAGACTGTCAATGATATTCCTAAAAACAAACCAAGTAATAATCCGTGATTAGCAGCATTGTCTGCTCTTTTCTTTAAATCAGCACCAATTGCTCTTGATATTGAAGAAGTTAGTCCAGTACCTAATCCAAAAGTTATTCCCATTACGAAAAAGTAAAGAGGCATATTGAAAGCAACAGCAGTAATTGAATCTCCACCTAATTGTCCAATGAATAGCATGTCGACTATTGAATACATAGTCTGTATAGCCATTCCAGCCATTACAGGGAGTGCTATGCTCCATAGTGCTCTTTCAGGTTTATCTAAAAAATCTTGAAGGCGTGACTCGTCATTTTCTTTCACTAACTTACACTTTATTCCTTGCTATTTAGCATGATTGATGCTTAATTAGATAATCTTTTTTCCAATAAATGAGTTAAGGTATCAGGATTACCCTCGCAACTATCGAGTTCTTTTTTTGATACGAGCATTACATAATTAGTACTAGTTTTCCCAACAATACATGGGGTTAAATTTCGAGTGTATTCTTGTAAATTTTGATTTCTTTCGTTTAAGTGTACGAAATCAATAGGTATACTCAATTTTTGTTCACATTTTTTCCAAGTATCTTTTTTTCCAGTGTTATTGTGTGTGATATCGCAAAGTGAACAGTGGGCACTTCCAAAAAATTTCCCAGCCATATACTTCAATTCCCCCATAATTCCACCGTTGGCGTGGTACACTCCTATAATCTTATTTATTCCTGGCACAGTTTTTTGATTATTTTTCATATAATAAGTATTACCCTATAGTGCCTAACGTACAAATTGCGATATATAAAATGCAAGCTTTAGAATTACGCTTAAAGTTATATTCCACATTCACAACACCCATTTGTGAATTCTGATAATGTTGATGAAGATGTAAATCCTCCAACTGAATTGTATGCGTATCACGCT
>DASCSW010000054.1:0-6406 GCA_034399455.1 Candidatus Poseidoniia archaeon | reverse complement strand
CTCATCACCTTATCCTGCCGCAGGCCATCCAAATACATGGGTTTTCTGCATAAATGGTAATTGGGAAGCCCCACTATGTTCAACAAGTTTTGATGGAGGTACTACATGGAGTCCTGAAGTGCCAGGAGCACCTTTGGGTTGTAATAGTGGAGGACTTAGTGCACACATAGAGGGTGCAGATAACGGTAATTTCTATAGAGGAAATGTAGGTTGTAGTGGTAGTGGTTATTCAATTTATCGAAGTACTAATGGAGGATTTACATGGACAGAACATCCTTTACCTACTCAGGAATCAGGTACTGCAGATACATGGAATTTTGAAGAAGCACAGGTTGCAATAGATGAAGAAAATAATGTTCATGCAATGTGGATGGGATTAGACAATATGCCTTATTATTCATATTCGAGAGATGATGGTAATTCATGGAGTGATGCTATGATGATAGCTCCACCTATTGGACTTGTTGGTACGGGATTTCCAGTAATTACATCAGGTTCGGAAGGGCGTGTAGCATTTGGATATGTGGGAGATGTAGGAAATCAAACATGGCATGGATACATGACTATCCTGACAGATGCTTTTTCTGATAATCCACTATTTACAACAGTTCAAGTCAATCAACCAGATGATCCTATAGATAGTAGCAATGCATATCCAGAGGGGTGCGGTTACGAACGATGTGGTGGTTTAGGAGATTTCTTAGATATGGCAGTTGATCAATATGGACGTCCTTGGTTCAGTTTAGCAAATAATGATCAAGGAGAAATTGGAATATTTGCAACAATTACAGATGGTCCAACACTTAGAGGTGATTTAATTGAATTGAATCCTATGCCTTTAGGCGGTATTCTAACTATTTAGCATTACTATGCGAAAAGCAACAGAAGTTTTTGGGGAATGGGCGGAAAAAGGTAAGGATAGAGGTATGGAAAAATCACATAGCATACCTGTTGATGAAATGATTGAATTTGCCTTAAAAGAAAGATTAGAAATAAACAAAACATTTTCTTTTTTAGATTTAGGCTGCGGAAATGGCTGGGTTGTCCGTAAAATTGCAAATAATATATTGTGTGATCATGCCGTAGGTATCGATGGAGCTGAACAAATGATTTCTAACGCCGATTTAAGAGGAGGCAATACAAAATATATTTTAGCAAATATTGATACGTTTGATTCTCCGGAAAAATATGATTTAATTCATTCTATGGAAGTATTATATTATTTAGATAATCCTTCGGAAACAGTACGTAAAATATCAGATTCATGGCTTAATAAAGGTGGAAGATTGATTGTGGGAGTAGATCATTATTATGAGAATACAGACTCTCACTCTTGGCAAGAAAGAATTGGCACTCGAATGCACATGCTGAAAGAAATTGAGTGGATTCAGATTTTTGAAAGAGCAGGATTGTTTGATGTTGAAAGCTGGCGCTCAAACAAACATACAGATTGGGCAGGAACTTTGGTTATAACTGGTAAAAAGAAATAATTCAATTAAATATAGGTTTTACCAGGTATTCTCATAGCTTCTCTAATATCTTTTAGACCTTGGGTCGAGTTTTCCATATTAGCTTCTTCTAAATCTAGATAGAGTAATTCCTCAATTCCTTCACAAGGGTTTTTCATTTCATCATCACTGAGAGGTTCATTTGTTTCAAATAAAAATAAAACATACCATCTAGCTTTCTCTTCGTCATAATGGGATTGAGATCCAATTAAATTTATGTCACGATCTTTCACTTCCAATTCCTCAGTTAATATTCGGTGCCCAGCTTCTTCAGGGTGCTCGCCAAATAGCATAGCAACTCCAGGGATGTAATATTTCCCAGCAGCATATGAATCAGCATCTTTGGAAACTTTTTCTACCATAATATCGCCGTTTTCATTTTTGTTTATCAATTGGGCCTGCAGTAAAACTAAATCTTTTGCATTGTAATCAATTTCTTTTTGTTTTATAGCATAAGCCAAAATATTCTCGTTTGACATAATTACAAATTGAGAAGTCTCTATTTCAAAATTCCATTTATTGTTCAGTGAAAACTCTATTAACATCAACCATTACGCTTTGTGGAAGAAAACAAGGAGCAATACCAAAGTATTGCTGAATCAATCATTCAGATATCAACGCCAAATATAGATATGAAATCACTTTCAGCTATTGACAATTTTGAAAGGGGGATTGATGCTTTTTCTCTTTATAATTCAGTTTATTTAGAAATAATTGCTTATGAAGAGGATGTAGTCAAACAAGAACAAGCGGCAACATTGTTGGGTTCTTTTAATCATCATCATCTCGAGTCACAAAAGATTCTAACAAATTCAATTTATCAATCATTTTGTGGAAATTATAATATTGCATATTCTCTTCTTAGAAGTTTCATAGAATGCCACCTTCGAGGTGTTTTTCTTAATCAGTTAGCATTATCTCAGCACGACTCCGGTCTTTGGAAAGTAAGTCTTTCTTCAGCAGTACAGGAGAGCTATGGTGGGTTGATAAATGACTTAAAGAATTACAGAGCAAATAGAGACAAGATTTTAGATAATGCACAATTTTTGGATATGATATCTGGTTTGAAGCAGGAATTGAGTTTTAGTGATCTTTTAAAAGAATTAATATCTTGGGAATTAACTAATCCTGAGAAGAATTATCATAATTTCCGTAACTATTCTAGATATGGCAAGTTATCTGGTTATGCACATTCTGAAGAAAAAACACATGATATCTCGAGGTTGAAGAAATATTTTGGAAATGATGAACAGAAAGCAATCATAAGTGAATCTTTATTTGTGCCTCAATTAAGCAAAGAATATTTGAGTGATATGTGCTGCGTGGTAGATTCATCCATGGTAGTTATGTTTAATTTTATATCTCGAGTATTAACTTTTGATTTTTATTCTGGTTTTGATGAATTTATAACGGATTTAAAAGAAGACTCTCGGTTTACTAGCGCTCATCTAAATTATTGCACCAAATGGATGTCTTTGTATTTAGAATCAGATTAGTTCAATTTATCTTCTAGTTCAATAGTTAATTGTTCTAACAATTCTTCTAAATTATCACTTTTTAAAGACATCACATTTGGAGTAATTCCTTCTACTCGAGCTTCGAATTCGCCTTCGTTGCGCAAAATTTCTATATCACAGAAGAACTCTGCCATATTTGCCCCGAAATTCAGTTATATTTAACATTTACGACTAATTTTAAGAATTTGGGCAAACATTTTTCTCAATAATTAATTCTACAGGCTCTAAAGCTCGCCAAGCTTCCATATTTCTATCTTTAGGCGCATTTGTGTAGTGTTGATCTTTATCAGATGTGTATTCCATTAATTCGCTTATACTTCTCCAACCAATTTGACTCATAGGAACAACAATAGTTCCATTTGGGAAATTACTCCTTGGTAGGAAATTTTCATAATGTATAGAAGTAGTACCATCATTATTTGATTTAGTTCCCATATAGAATCCATGATCATTTAGAATTCGAATAGTTTCGACTGAAGCAGGATCGCTACATTCAAAGAGATAAGCATACACAATATCATTGCCATCTTGCCCTTCTTCATCTGAATTTTTTCTAGCCTCTAGATAATAATTCGGATCTTCTACCACTTCATTAATTACAGCTAATGCAGCCCATGCCTGTAGTCTGACTCTCTCAGAATATTCCTCTGAAACTGCAGATTCAAAAAGTAGACTCACAGATCCATGTACTGCAAAATGGTTACGATGAATACTTGAATCTTGGGAGCTTGTCGTAGGAGGATAATTAGTTACACTTCCAAATCCCCATTCTTCACTTATTGAATCTATTACAACAGATTCAATATTGTATGATGCAGCTATAACATCATGGTGTGTGACTGGGTTTTGTGGTGCTGCTACTTGGAAAATAACGCTCCCAATACCTCCAAACTCATGCATATCTACAGTGACAGAGGGATGAAGATTATGGAATGCTAAATGCATAGCCTTACCTTCAGGTTCTAGTAATTTCATATGATCACGGTTTAGGTCAGTCCCATTTGCATTACCTCTAGTTCCATTATCACGACCATCTGGATTGACCATAACAAGTATAGCAAGATTAATTTTATCTAAAATAGAATCAATTTCTTCAGGAATAGCTCTTGCAAAATGTCTAACCATTAGATACGCTGAATCTACAGAAGCAGGTTCATTTCCGTGTTGTGCAGCTACGAAATATACAGTTGGAACGGCCGGGTCATAATCTCCAAATTCAATTAGCAACAAGGGTTGATTATTGGTGCTATAACCAATTTCTGTGAAATTTGTTACTCTTGGACTCTTTTCAATATCATACGTCATATTAATGATATCAGATGCTGAGGTTTGATTCTTAGGGATGTCATTCCACAAATCCTCAATAGTTAAATCAAATATGAATGGTTCCTCATTAATTTCTTCTTCACCAAATAATCCACTAGGCCCAGTACAGCCTGTCGTCATTAGTATAATCATCAACCCAGTTGGAATAATTTTTTTCATTTCAGCCTATTCAATTGATGTAATGGGGATTGATAAAGTCAGGGGTTCATTTCATAAAACACCTGATTAGTGCAAAGAGTGGACAACTATATTGATTTGATAGCCTTTTTGATTCTTTCGTTAGGAATTTTAATTTTGTCTTATCCTCTTTTTCTTTTGGTCATTCAGAGAGCCACAGATCATAAGTCAAGTGATTTACTTTTAGTTGGTTTCATAGTTCTTTTAGGTTTAGCTTTAATTATTGCGCTTTGGGCTGTATATTTCGCTTCAACATCTCCAGAATTATTATGGCCATTTGCAGCTTTTACACTCCTATTTCGTTATATTTCACCGCTTATTCTTGTTAGAGTCATAATGAAATGGCGAGATTCTGATTCAGTAATTTTAACATCATCTGCAAGAATTTTTGCAGATTCTTTTCCTGGAATTGCAATGGTAATAGGAACGTTTATTCTTTTATCTCCCAATATGGATTTTAATAGTTCAGAAAACATAGAATTAGTGATAGCAACAGCCTTAGCCATTTTTACATTCACACAATTTTACCTTTTTCTTTTTGTAGGATATATGAGGGCTGGTAATCTCCCTTCTGCTTGGATTTCAGGTTTTTTTATAGGTATTGGACTTGTTGTTATGGTTCCTCATTATCTTAATGGTTTTGATTTATATTTTACAATAACTTCTTCATTAGGTTGGTTTTCTGGAGCAATGATAATGTATTATGGAAATGAGGAACCGTATTCGAATTATTTAAAAAATTTGGGATGGTAAGGTCTTTTATTATTATATTATTGAGACATACTCAGCTTCTGAAATTAGCTAATAGTTCCTCTAGACTTTTCTTGTTAGGTCTCATCATTTCATTAGGCAAATTAGCTAAAGGCGTATCAACTAAATTTTCATTGTCGTCTAAGGTAGGTTTGCCTTCTTCAAAATAAAGCAAACCAGTTACATGTTTTTCGGCGATATCTGCTTTATGGATTGCTTCTAAAGCCATAACTCTGTCTGAAACATCATGTTCTTCACTTATGGTCTCTAATCTAATATAGGATCCGTCGTGTAGTTTAACATCTCTGTATCTACCAGATGGCACTTCAATTTCTTCTATTGGGTTGAAATGAGGGATGTAATCTAGTGTGTGAAGTTCGGTATCATTACTTTTAACATATTGGAAAGATTTGAATGATTCTTCATTGTTGTTGAAAGTTACACATGGGGAGATAACATCGATTATAGCCATTCCACGGTGTGACATTCCGGCTCTTACAAGTGCAGTTAATTGTTTTCTTGAACCTGAAAAAGATCGAGCTACGAATGAACACCCTAAGTTTATAGCCATAGCACAAAGGTCAATCTGTTTCATTACGTTTGGATTTCCTTTTCTCTTTTTTGAACCATATTCGGCAGTAGCTGAGTATTGACCTTTAGTTAGTCCATAAACTCCATTATTTTCTATAATGTACAACATATTCAGATTCCTTCTTATTGCGTGAATAAATTGTCCGATACCTATACTGGCAGTGTCTCCATCTCCAGAAACAGCTAAAAAATTAAGATCTTTATTAGCCATATTCGCTCCAGTCGTGACGGAGGGCATTCTTCCATGTGCAGTATTGAATCCATGGCTTTGACTTAGGAAATATGCGGGAGTTTTGCTAGAGCATCCAATTCCAGACATTTTGGCAATACCAGAAGGTTCTATTGCATTTTTCCATGCGGCGTTAATAATTACACTTGAAATTGCGTCATGTCCACAACCAGGACAAAGTGTTGATTTTCCTCCACGGTAATCATCAAGTGGCAAATTTATTTTATTTACTTTTTCAGCCATTATAATACCTCAAAAGATTCTAGTGTCCCTATTATGGCTTCCGCATATTCAGTAGCTTTGGGTGG
>DASCSW010000053.1:0-6431 GCA_034399455.1 Candidatus Poseidoniia archaeon | reverse complement strand
AAAAGGGTGGATCCAAGCTGCGAGATTTCTAGGACTGCGTGTCTGTACCCACAATTTTCCATGCCCGTGAAAACGACAAATCCATTGATCACCAAAAAGGAATGATCTAATACTTCTTCCAGAACGTCCTATACTATAATCTAGATTCTCCTCCCAGGCAACGGCATATCCATTGTCTACTGTATACGAACCATCAACATCGACTTCTTGAACATCACCGTAAGAACCAAAGAAAAGCAAACCAGTACCACTTACTCTTAAACCAAACATTCCTTCTGCAAAAGTACCTGAAAAACCTTCCCAAGTAGCACTTGTTTCTATATTTCCTACATGGCATAGATAAGCACCTCTCTCCATATAGAGTGTCTCATCATTTAATTCACGCTTTATTATATCGCCTGAATATCCTGGTGCAATCCCTATAGTTCCTGACCCGCCTTCGGCAGTATATGTGTTTAAGAAAAAACTCTCACCCGCCATTTTTCTTTGAAATCCAGCAAATAAACCTCCCTCCATTTCAGTTTTAGCCTTTATTGTAGTATCCATCCAAGCCATTGCACCTGGCTCAACCTTAACAGACTCACCTGCATTCAAATTAAGTTCTACAAGTGAGTAAGAGGGTGCTGAAACGATGTCGAATTTCATTAGCCCTCCCTCGGTGGTAATAATGGACCTAAAGCTCCACCTAAACGACTTGGATCATGAGATTGAACTAAAACTTTACCTTGACCTCTAAAATTCATCACTAACCCTTCACCAGACATCATAGATGAAATCCATCCACTGCCGGCCTTGCTTATTGTGTATTCTAATCCTTCTGTAAATGCGATAAGATGGCCATTATCTATTGTAATGCCCCCACTAACATCAACACTACTAATCCTCCCAAAGCCATTCACTAGTAAATCTCCCTCACCTGCTGCTTGGACAAAAACTAAGCCTTCCTTGCTGAACATTCCCTTACTAAGACCTTGATATTGTGTGTCTAATGTGATGCTGCCCGATGAACCCAAATAACTCCCACCAGAACAAATCCATACTTCCGGCCCAACTTTAACACTAAGAACTTCGCCTTGATGAGTTGGGGCCAATCCTACTTCACCAGCCTGGCCATCATTAGGAGTATATGAGGATAAGAAAAAAGATTCTCCTGCAAACATTGCTTTTATGCCGGATTTCAAAGCACCCCACATACCTTCATCCTTCTTCTTTCGAGATTCTACAGAGATTTCCATATTAGGGGAAGCTCGATACATCGCTCCTGCTTCCGATACAAACTTTTCACCTGATTCTAATGTAACTAAGGCAGAACCAAAAGCACCTTCTGTATCAATCTTTACATTCATCCTAACAACCTCGGAGTAAGCCAAGATGCTATACTTGAAACATTACGTGTTTGAAGATATAATTTACCATTGCCCCTAAATCTCATAACTAAACCCTCACCTGAAAGCATTGTTGATTTGAAATTACCCATTCCCGTAATACTATAATCTAAAGAGGGATCGAATGCAACGACATGCCCCGTATCAACAATAAATTCACCATTAATCTGTTTTTCAACGACGCCTCCAAATGAATTAAAAAATAAATCACCATTTCCTGAAGCTTCAAGCAGAAAGGCACCTTCTCCTGAGAATAATGCCTTAAAACCTCCAAATTTAGCCTTAATATTAACTCCAGGAGTACAAGCCAAAAAACAACCAGCCATTATGTTCAAGCTATTATTGGCCAATTGTCTGTGCTCTACATGCCCTGGTATTGAAGGTGCAAAAGTCAATTTACCACCGTCTGGATGCTCATACTTTCCTAAGAAAAAACTCTCACCTCCAAACATTTTGCGAAACATTGCTGAGAAAAAACCACCTTGTCTCTGAAAACTTGAATTGAGATTTGAAGACATTCGAGACATCGCTCCTGGCTCAATTAACAAAGTTTCATTGGGCCCAAGATCTACATCAACCTCTCCGTAAGACGGATTACCTTTCACTTCAAAGCGCATATCAAAGGCATCTACTGCTTCTATTTAATATTAAAATATTGTGCTTATATCCTCTGGAAATGAAGCGAATCCTTTATTTACCCCCCATCCTGCCGACACATCCATCCCATGGAGGGAAATAATAATGGCTGAAAAACAACATTTGAATGTAGTATTCATTGGTCACGTCGACCACGGTAAATCTACCACAGTAGGTAGAGTACTTTTGGAAGGCGGAGCTATCGAACAGCACTTGATCGATAAATACAGGAAAGAAGCTGAAGAGCGTGGAAAAGCTGGTTTTGAATTGGCATACGTTATGGACAATCTCAAAGAAGAAAGAGAACGTGGTGTAACTATTGATGTGGCTCACAAAGAGTTCAAAACTGATACAAAAAATTTTACAATAATTGACGCACCTGGGCACAGAGATTTCGTTAAGAATATGATAACTGGAACATCGCAAGCTGACGCTGCTGTTTTAGTTGTAGCTGCAGATGACGGTATTGCAGCTCAAACCAAAGAACATTTGTGGCTCTCAAAAGTTATGGGAATTGAACAAATGATTATATCTGTTAACAAAATGGACATTACAAAACCTGCATACAGTGAAGACCGATTCAATGAAGTTGTAAAGGAAGTGAAAAATATGTTGGGAATGGTCGGATTTGGAGATGACCAAGTCAACATCTTACCTGCTTCAGGTTGGAAAGCAGATAATATTAAAGAAAAAGGTGACAATTTATCTTGGTGGAATGGTGATACCTTGTTAGGTGCACTAGATAAACTAAATCCACCTAAAGGTTCTGCTGACGCTAGTGTAAGAATACCAATACAAGATGTTTACAAGATATCAGGTATAGGTGCTGTACCTGTTGGCCGTGTAGAAACTGGAACAATAAAAGCTGGAACAAAACTTATCTTCAAGCCTTCAGCACATACTGGGGGTAAAGTTGGAGAAGTAAAGTCTGTTGAAATGCATCACACAGAAGTTCCATCTGCTGGACCTGGTGCCAATATTGGATTTAACTGTAGAGGAATCTCACATACCGATATCAGAAGAGGTGACGTAGGGGGACCAGAGAATGATCCACCAACCGTTGCTCGTGCTTTCAAAGCTCAAGTAATGATTTTAGACCACCCTAATGTAATTACGGAAGGATATACTCCTGTATTCCACTGCCACACTGCACAAGTAGCTTGTACATTCGATAAACTACTTGCAAAGATGGATCCAAAAACTGGACAGGTTACTGAAGAAAATCCAGATTTCCTAAAGAAAGGAGATGCTGCAATGGTTCTTATCAAACCAACCAAACCACTAGCTATTGAAGAACAATCAAAATTCAAACCTTTAGCAAGATTTGCTATTAGAGATATGGGAGCAACTGTTGCTGCCGGTATGTGTCTCAAAATAGAAGAACACTGGGATTAAGCTGAACTAATATGGCTCCAAAAAAGGCATCAAGTAGAGCTTGTATCTCACTGCATGCCTTGAGTCATAACATTGTAGATGGTGTTTGCGACCAAATAAAAACTATTTCAGATCGTACTGGAGTAGGTATGACTGGCCCTATTCCTCTTCCAACAAAAAAGTTGAAAGTACCTGTAAGAAAATCACCAGATGGTGAAGGTTCAGAAACTTGGGACCGTTGGGAAGCAAGGTTACACAAACGTTTGATTTACATTGATGCTGATGAAAGAGCCATGAGACAACTCATGAGAATTCAGATACCTGATGGTGTAAAGATTTCTATCCAAATACAAACTTAAACGTAAGAAGATAGAATAACACAAAGCATAGTTGCAGAAGAATATATTGGCATCCAAGAATAACGTGCAACTTCAATAATTGCATTAGCTGCAGCACTAATTTTATCCTGTTTACCTTGACCTAAAATCTCAACGCCATCAACATAAACAGTACCCATTGCTGATTCAGCTGGTGAAATATCATTAATTGCTTCTTCTAAAGCCTGGCTTGCACTTGGTAGTAATTCTTCACAATTTGACAAAGGATTAAAACCACCTGGCTTCACATTAACATAGTGATTATCTGTCGTCGCCAAAAGCAATTCATCTACAATTCCATTCAACCCTTCTTCTAATTCTTCATTCATACCTGGGGCTAAACCATTAGCATCCCAAAGCATAATTCCAGTACGATGGAAGTTATCTAGAGATAACTGGTTTTCTATAACTAAAGTTCTCAAACCTCCTGGGCCAAGACCTTTGCCTAAATCTTCACCAGGAATATGTGAAATTCCTACCTTCAACTTTCCTTTTTTAGAAGACGAAATTAATTTCAGTGCCTTCGATGCTGAAATTTCGAGCATCGTTCCCTCCTTAGAACCTGCAGCTAAAGGAGGTCTACCCCATCCTTCCTGATTGTGTAAGTCAATCATCACTCTTCTACCATCAATATTTGAAGATGATCTTTCCATTCGGGCAGAAAGTTCAGGTAATATATCGTCACTATCTCCTGGTTTTGCAAATATTATCTTACCTTCTCCTATACCTGTAACATAAACTGCAGGTATCTCTCCATCTCGAACTGTAGAATAACAAGAATCACTGTAATTAGCCTCATCTGATGCTTCGGCCATTGCTTTTGCAATTCTAGTTAAATCTTCATCCCTTAATGGATTATGATCATTTGTTGATGCTCCATGAAATGCAAATCCAAGACCTGGAAGGTCAGCGTCTATTTTTGCAGGTAAATTTGATCCTCCAAGTATTCCTACTGGGCCTGGATGGACTCCCGGTATTGCTAAAAACGCAACAGTTTCACCACTTTTGCGAATAGAAATCCAATTATTTTTAGTCTCAACCTTCTGACATATCTCACGTATCGCTTGAGTTAAACGACGCCCATCTCCTGTTGAAAAATGATCAATAAATGCAGACATATGTTTTGTTCCACTAACGCCAATTGCTTTCTTGTAAGGTGAATCAACTAAAAATAGGAAAAAATGACTAGCGAAAGCTAAAATGAATATGGTTAATAAACCAAATTTCAAATCTGAAATTAAAGCTCCAGATTCTAAAAAATAAAGACTAGAAATTGGTGAAAATAAAGATAAAGGAAAAGCTACTCTGGCAGGTGCACTTCCATGAGTTCTCAATGTCAAATACCATAATCCACTCGTGCAGCCTAAACCAAAAGCTAGACCTTTACTGGAACTGGATTCATCAAAAAAAGATGAAAGTAAAATGGCAAATAACATTAACATTGAACCTGTAGCGCCAGCCTGTAAACCATATCTAATTGGATAACGTCCATCCCAAAGCCATGAAATGTTTGAAACCAAATATGAAACTAGTATTATTGGTATTGAAAATGACGAAAATGCTATAATTGCAAAGTCTACTAATTCTGCGCTTATTTTTAATTTGGAATATGCACCATAAACTAACATCAAAGTTGTTAAAAGAAAAAGAATTAAACTAGGCCAAATATTTGGCGTATGATATAGAAAAGCAGATAGGCGTGCAGGTGGAGGGCTAATTTCATCCACTTTGAGTTTGGGTGTCATTAATTCAACCTGAATGTATAATTTTTATCAATGAAGACATCTCTTCTTTTAATTTGTTAGAAGTTTCTACTAACGTTCCTGTAACAATGATATCTGCACCTGCTTTTACAGCTTCTAAAGCATCTTCAGGAGAACGGATACCGCCACCAACAATCAAAAAAGAATTTATTTCATTCCTTACAGAAGATACTATTTCTGCCGGAACTGGAGCTTCAGCTCCAGAACCTGCTTCTAAATAGATATATTTCATACCCAAATATTGACCTGCTAATGCATGAGACACAATTAAATTTGGATCATCCCGAGGTAAGGGTTGAGCTTGACCTACTCGACCTGCAGCCATCCCTGGCGCAACCACAAGATAAGCCATAGAAAGTGGCTCTAATCCTGTTTTTTTGACCCATCTAGCACTAGCAATTTGCTCACCAATCAAGAATTGTCGACTCTCACTATTAAGAAGAGACATGAAAAATATAGCATCTGCACGCCCTGAAACGGAAGAAGCATGTGTTGGAAATAATATAACTGGTAAATTTGTTATCTCTTTAATTGCATCTACTGCAGCATCTACTTTTTCAAGACTCAAATCTGTAGAACCACCGATCATAAATCCATCAGTTCCCGCCTCTGCAGTTTGAATTGCTAACGCAACCAAATCATCAGAACCCATCTTACCAGGATCCAATAAAGTAAAATGGAGCGGGTGCTTTTGACGCCTTTCTACTATGTAATTATGGACCATAGTCACAGGTTAGTTTGACAGTACCATAAAAGAAGAACGGAGACTAATAAAAGTAAAAAAATTAATCCCACTCCATATCAAATTCCATATCATCTTCTTCCTCTTCATCTGCTACTACTGGTGCAGCTTCTACTACTACAGGTGCAGCTTCTACTACTACAGGTGCAGCTTC
>DASCSW010000052.1:0-6602 GCA_034399455.1 Candidatus Poseidoniia archaeon | reverse complement strand
CCCATATCATAAAGAATACTAAAACGGATAATGCTTGTCCATAAATTGTATTAAATTCTATAGAATTACTGAAACTATAAGGTAACAAGCCACTAAGGAATTCGTGGAATAAGAAAGCTATAGATGTTAAACCCGTAGTTAAAGCTAAAGTTATTACTAAAGTAGTTAAAAACCACTGCAAAACAGTCTCGTATTCCTTAGAATAATACATTACTCTTGCTAATCTACTATACCTTGTGTGGCCATAACTCAATTCGATATATAGCATGAAGGAGAAAACAAAACCTAAAATGGGATAAATTTGTTCATTTGTATTTCCTGATAAACCGAGAGGCATAACTAAAACTAAAAATGCTGAGACAATTTGATTTCCAATATAATCCTTCCATATACCAACAATACCTATAGATATTGGAAGGCCGATCCAAAGCCAGAGAAATAACTGCTGTGTGAATTGGTAAGGGAAAGGTTCAAAATCTCTAATATCTGCTACAAAAATTAAAATTATTATGATGAAAATAAACAATAATGTGTAATCGTAAACTTTCTTACTAAAGCTCAAGAAAACAAAAAGTGTTCCTGTAAAAAGTCCAACTAACATGCCTGCTATTACTGAATTACTTAATTTGGATAGAACATCACCTCCATAAATTCCTGAAATTATACTGTCTAAAGCATTAAGGAAAAGTGAATCTTCTATAGGATTAATTGTGTATGCTAAACCTAAACTAAACATTAGAGAAAATGTTGCAATACCTTGCATCAATGAAAGACTATTATTTGTATTCACTAACGAACCACCTCTGCTAAAGATGTTGACAAAACAGTATCTGGATCCCATCGCATAGCTCTAGCTCCAAGAGATCTTGCTTCTGTAATCTTGTTATCAAGAGAAGCTGAAGCTGTAAAGTAAACTGTAGGTGAAATTATACGAGAATCTCTATCATAATCTAATGTGTCCGGAGCTATTACAGTCAATTTGAATCCTCTAGCAGTAATTTCCCTAAGTGCATTTGTACTAGTTGAATCATTCTCAAGTGTAGAAATTACCATTACTGGAGAACGTGGTGTGAAATTACGAAGATCACCTAATACGGTATGTAAACCCAATGAACCTGCTGCTTTGACTTCTGCTAAGGCCGTTAATATGCGATAAAGATGCCTTTCACCTGTATCAGGAGGAATAACATCTACTGTCTCACCATATATTGTCAAACCAACACGATTTCGAGATCTTAAGAAGAAACTTGTCAAAGAGGCTGCAGCTCTACATGAATAATTTAATGGATTTCTCAATATAGTACCAGTACCTGATATTTCTCGTGCATCAAGAACGAGCATAACATCTGAAATATCTTCTCTTTCAAACTGGTTAACCATCAATTTTCTTGTTCGACCAAAAACTCTCCAATTAATATTTTTGAAATCATCTCCTGGAAAGTACTCTCTAATTCCGTAGAATTCACCACTAGTTCCAATACGCCTTATGGGTAAAGCTCCCTGATACATTTTAGGGAAATCTGTTGAAAGATCTACACCTTCTATTTGCTCAATTAACGGTAAAACTACCAAACTAGATTTTGATTCTATGTCGGCTTCATAATAAAACAAAAAGGAAGGATTATAAATTCTCAAGCTGGGATTTCCGAGACGGAATTGACCACGAAGACGGCAATCAAGATGATATTTATTTACAACTAATTCTTCTTTATTAAGTTTAATAATAGTATGATTTGAACCATTATTCACCTCTACCTCTGATGGTAAATTATCATATACCTCCAAAAATCCTACAGAACGGCCCTTGTTTTGGATTACTAAATCTATAGTAACACTACTATTTTCAAATACTTGATCGGCGTCAAAACTTCTCGTTATCTTAACCTCTATAGGGCGTGTGTTAACTAAACTATGAATTGCAACAAAACCCAAGATAGTAGTACCTAATAAAAATAATTGAAGATTATTAATAAAAGGCGAGAAAAGAACTAAAATAGTTCCAAGGCCAACATATACAACGGCCTTACGAGTCCACATTTCCTATTATTCCACAGTAACAGCAGGAACTTCAACTGTCATTAACAATTCAGATAAAATCTCTTCAACCTTAACACCTCTAATACGTGCTTCAGGTTTCAAGATTACTCTATGGCCAAGAACAGGTATTGTGGCTCTTTTAATGTCATCTGGAACCACATAATCACGACCGGCCAAAACTGCCAAAGCTCTTGACAATTTGAATAACCCTAAACTTCCACGCGGACTTGAACCTACTGCAACTCTAGGATCTCTACGAGTTGCTTGAACTAAGTTTACAATATATCTCATTACTTCCTTTTTGACATAAACTTCTTCAATAGAATTATGCATTTCAACTACTTTATCTGAAGAAGCTCGAGCCTTAACTGTAAATGAGTCCTTCTTACGTTCTGAACGTCCCTGCAAAATACCTGTTTCCACTTCTTCATCGGGATAACCTACACTTAATTTAATCAAAAATCGGTCCATTTGGGCTTCTGGTAAAGGATATGTTCCTTCATACTCTATAGGATTTTGAGTTGCAAGAACTATGAAAGGCCTAGATAATCTGTGAGTTATTCCTTCTATAGTTATTTGTTTTTCCTGCATAGCTTCTAACAATGCAGCCTGTGTTTTAGGTGGTGCACGATTAATCTCATCCGCTAGTAAAATATTACAAAATATTGGACCTTCTCTGAAAGTAAATTTGTTCTTTTCAGGATCATAAAAATAAGATCCAGTAATATCAGCAGGAAGCAAATCTGGAGTAAATTGAATTCTTTTGAATTCACAACCCAAAGCATCTGCCAAAGTATTAGACATCAAGGTTTTTGCTAACCCTGGAAAATCCTCAAACAAAATATTACCGTTAGCTAAAACCCCAGCCATAAGCATCTCTATGGTCTGTTCTTTGCCCAAAACAACATTTGATATTTCATCAGTTATAGACTTAGCTGCTTTGTTAGTTTCTTCTATCGAGATGGCTTTTCCAGTTCCGCTTTTCTTTTCACTCAATTTTACCACGCGCTCAATTTTTTGGCTATGCCCCGAAGGTCATTTGGTCCCAACTTAGTAGGGGCACCCAGAAGCATCTTAAAGTCATCATCTAAGGGTATATTATAACTTTTAACTAAATTTGGAAGAAGTTCAAGTCTAATTTTCCGAGGTTTTTCATCAAACTCATAAATTTGATATTTTAGTCTCAGGCGCTCTAAAAGAACTTCTTGCAATGCAATAATACCTGTGTCTAAATTATGCCCATATGAACGGAAGGGCCTAGGTTTTCGTATGTCAAAGATGTGATACCACTTCCTAGGTTCAGGTTGCCTCATTGCCAAGGCCATAGTCAAAATTATAACTGCTACTAACACGTTTAATCTAATAATTTGAAGGATTAAAGTATCACCAGATAAAAGGAAATAAAAACCTAAAGCGGCCTGGAACAAACTGGCTCCAAAAGATTCTTGTGTATGTCTAGACTCATCAAAAAGAACTAAACCACTATCTCCAATCATAGACTTTACTAAATTAATCAAAAATTGAGAATTTTGACCTTCACCCGCCATATTATTAATTGGTAAACTAGAATCGGAAATAAAAACAGCTGAACCAATAGGATTACCCATAGAGCGTAAATCACAACGCATACCCAAAATAAAACCATTAAGTGGTGCCACCTCATCTTCGGGAGTTATAGAACCATCATCATCAGAATCAATCCATGAATTACTTGATGTTGTCATGAAAGACGATCTACTCCATTCAATCTTTTTATCAGGACTCCATAGATTAACTTCCTGAGTATCTAAAGACTTAATTGCGACTGGTTCGTTTAAAAGAACATTATAAGATACGCCATCAATAGATGCTGTAGTTTCTATTAAAGAAACATTGCCTTTGTAATTTCTATCCCATAGTTTGTGCTTCACATATTCTATAGCGAATAAATCTGCAATTGTATTAGAATAATCAAAATCTCCGAAAACAAGAATACTCCCCCCCTCTTCCATAAATCTTGCAAGTATCTCTAATTCAAGCGTAGTATAGGGTGATTCTGTACCTGCAACAACAAGTAATGTAGAGGAAGGGTTAGTAACTTCATCTAAAACTGCAGGATTAGATAAAATTGCACTTACATTGTAAGAGGTATTAGATTCATTCTCTAGAGATTCTCTAAACTGTGAAATATCATTCCAATCATCATCATAGGCTGATAACTGAGGATCTCTTTCAACAACAATTTGTAAGAGTGGAAATAAAACTAAAGTACAAACTGTAATTGTGGCAAATAAGATACTTATACCTAAACGGCTAGAAACTGCCATTTCAATCCTCTATGTTTTCACTATTAGTATCTAAACTTTCAATAATTGTTCTAAGCGAGGAAACTGCATTCAATCTATGATCATCATCCAAACTTTTAGTTGTATAATCGGCTTCCTCATAAAGTAAAGTCAAATAAGCAACAGAAGAATGATTCAAAGGTAAGGCTTCCTCCAATGCTTTTTGAAACTCTCGAACTGTTTCAAAATGTTGCCTTAAATAACCATGACCTTGTAATATTTTACACATCTCTTTGTATGAATGTACGACAGAGTCTCTGTAATCCATATTAGCTTCTAATGCCAAAGCAGTTGATTCTAGGATTCTCCTTATTTCTCTGAGGTGTCTATCACGATACCATTTCCATCCTAACATTACACCAGATCCTCCAACCAAAGTTGCCGCCAGAATTATCCATAATGAATAATTTGATTCCTGCGTAGGTGGTCTGTAAATAATTGTTGATTCCACTTCATTGCCAAGGTAATGCTCATCACCTGTGTAAATTACTTTGACAGCCATTGGGACTGTTTCATTTCCTGAGAATATCGAATCAAAAATTGCAGTTCCATTAGAATCTGTTATAACCATAGATGTAACTCCATTTGGTTGAAAGGAAACCAATAGAGGGGCTCCTGAAACAGGTGTACCATCAAGCATTTTCAATATTATCTGGCCTGAATAATCCTGATGATATTCTAATGAACTTGGAACCTGGAGAATTAGCTGTGTTTCACCCCTAATAAATATCCTAGATTCTGTTGAATTATCAATATATTCATTTGTACTGAAGGAAGTAAGTGTCAAATTGTGGTATCCTAATGCTGTTCCAAATGGTACATTTAATGAGATAGTGAATTCTCCATTACTATCTGTTACTCCATCTATTGGGAATACAGAATCCATTACTAATCGAACATTTAATCCTTCAATAGGCCTATCTGCATCATCATATACAAATCCTGTGATAGGTGTAGTAGAATTCAATATGCCTTCAAACTCATCCATTTCAATCCTTGTATTGTGGAATACCTGAAGCATCAAAATAGAGGATGAAGGAAGATAAAATTCTTCGGCAACATACTGAACTGTTACTGTATTCGCTCCAGCTTCTGTATAATGTGGAACCAAATATTCATGCGAGAAACGTCCGTCACTATCTGTTACTAATGTCTCTACATATTGACCATGAAAAAGGAAGTTAAGATTAGTACTCAATGGATTACCCATATCATCTACTATTCTTCCACTAAATTCAAATGAATCTCCAACTGTAACTTCAGATTCCTCTGATTCAACCATAATAATACTCGTGGAAGCAACAACTACTACAGTTTGTTCACCTGTTGTAGGAAGATAATATTGGTAGCCATTATAATCCCATGAAGCTGTAAAATAACCAAGTGCATAATTTGAAGCTAAGGTCATATTCTTTTCAACATAACCCATTTCATCAGTAAATAACGGGTATTTCTGACCTCCGAAAGTAACATTGATGGCTTGATTAGACATTGGATTTCCTAAATCATCAATCAGATAAGATGTTAGATAGAACTCCTGTAAACGAAATACTTCTAATGGGTCTGTTACGAAGAAAGTCTGTGCTAAAATATCAGAATCTACTTCCTCTTCTGATGCTAAGTAAAGATATGAACCTTCAAAAATAATTTCTACACTATGCGTTCCTAAATCTGTGTCCTTATCTACAAACAAGTCATAAGCGAAAATACCTGAGTCTCCAGTAGTTGCATTTCCTACATATTTGTCATCAAAATAAATATCAACCTGATAATCTGATAAACCAACGCCAACAACATCACGCAAATATCCTGAAACTGGGGAAGTTGAGTTTCTAAATCCACCTAACCATTGAACCGTAATTTCAGTTTCACGCATAACTAATACTTCAGCATCATCGGAAGACCCACGAAGGAAATTTTGATCATTAATCAAAGCTGACAACGTATGATTTCCTGCAAATGTATTCGATGGAAGGACAAAAGAACCACTAAAATCTCCATTAATGGAATTCACTTTAGTTCTTGTTATTCCATCCCAAAGAATTGTAACTTCTCTGTCTAATGGAACTTGTAAATCATTTTCTATAAAACCGCTCAAAGTAACGTTTTCACCTGCAATAACTACCTCTGAGAAATCAATAATTGTAATATTCGTATGTCCCCAAATGGTGTAATTTGCAAGGTAAGTAGAAGGCAAGTAATATCCAAAACCTCCAAATGACAATTCTATTGGTATAACAC
>DASCSW010000051.1:0-6760 GCA_034399455.1 Candidatus Poseidoniia archaeon | reverse complement strand
TTACTTCTTTTAGTTCTTCTTTACTATATTATTTTTTTATTAATTGGAGTAGTTAGAGCTACATTTAGTGGTCTTGAACAAAGTGCAAAGGTAGCTATACCAAATGTAGTTGGAACTACGGTTCGATCTTTTCTTTTCATATATACTGCATTTCAAGTATCATCAGGTAACATAGATCCTACTAAAGGCGTTTTTTGGTTAGCTATTTCTCAATTGGCTGGAATTGTAATAACTTCTCTAATATCTTTATGGTATTTCAGAGATTATCCTATTTCTAAACCAGATAAAGAGACTTTTAATTCTTACAAAGTATTTGCATTTCCAGTAGCGGCAGCATCTATTTTTGGAGTCCTCAGACAACATATTGACAAAATATTGATTGGTATTTTCTGGACAGCAACAGATGTTGGTCTCTATTTTGGTGTGCAAAGAATTGCACTTTTCATAGGCACAATGGCATTAGCAATTGAAGAAATGCTCCTCCCTTCTGTTTCAAAAATTCATTCGAGAAGCGGAAATAAAGAAATCAACCCTTTAATTTATGATACAGAAAAATATGTGGCAATGATTTGCATTCCTATTGTAGTTATGACTGTTATTTGGTCAAGTGAGATAATTGGCGTATTTATCAGTCCTGAATTTCTATCAGCAACACGTATTCTTCAATTTTTAGCTTTAGCAGCTCTAGTTAAGGTCGTTAATCGTCCATGGTCCATAGCTTTACGAGGTTCAGATAGGCCAGATTTAACATCAGCAATAAACATATTTTCATCAATTGTAAACATACTTTTGATGTTAATTCTTGTTCCAAAACAGATTCCTCATTTGGGCCTTAATGATTTACCTGGTATGGGGGGAGAAGGTGCCGCTTTAGCATTATTAATATCTGAAATTATTTTAGGCATATCTCTTAGATTTTTGTGTTATACTGTTTTGGATTTAAGACCGCAGTTACACTTCTTTTTACAAATGTTTTTTGCAATAGTAGTTGGAATAATTATGTGGCAAATTCAAGGCACAGTATATGTTGAACATTGGTATGAATTATTTATGTTTTCTGCGTTAGGAGGTTTGCTTTATATTTTTATTTTAACCACATTTGGTATTTTCAGCAAGAAGGATTTCTTTTTCTTTTGGAATGTTCTGAATCCTAAGGAGATGACTAACTATGTTGGGGATGAGCTTAAGAGAAAACAATGATATTTACAGTAGGTTTAGTAGCAATCTTTGTTTTGGTTGTGATTATCATATTTGCTTATCAAAAGCTATACAATCCTGGAAGACTTTGCAATGTTTGTTACAGAGTTGTACCTAATCTTTCACCTCAATGTCCTTTTTGTGATTCCGAATTGAAGTGGGATGATTAATTTCTATCTAAAGAATCTGCAATAATCTTTAATGAAATTCCCGTTGCGATACCTGCGATCATTCCTGTAATAATTCTTTTTGGATTGGTTGACTCATATTCAGTTACAAGTTGAATTGTACCATCAAGACCTATTGGTATTAAGCTAAGAATTATAATTGGTAAGGTTATATTGATCCTGTGCCCCAATGAGACAATAAAACCTATAGCAAGTCCAAGAAATATGCCTACATCTCTCGCACAAAAAGGCATTTGATTATTATTGTATTCATATGATCGGTGAGAAAGTTGGTGACAATTTAAATCACCTAAGTAGTAAACGATTTTACTCACTGGATTCATTTCTTGAATTACTTTTTTATTATCATAGAGTCCCACACTTCCACTTAAATCTCCAGTTTCTCCAGTTTCCAACATCAGAGGCCCAGTCAAAATCATTAAAGCCCAAAAACAGGTTATAGACAAGAAAATTTTATTCCATTTACCCATGTGGCCTATATTTTCTTTAAATTTCCAAGAAGACATTATTAATCAACTACTAAATTTTTTCCGATCTATTAGTAAGAGGGAAAGGGCTATAACAGATAAAATGCTTCCTAATAAAAAACCATAACTTATAACTCCGAATAGACATCCTACTACAGCCATTCTAAAATTTACTTGAAGTATTGCAGCGGAGCTTCCCAAGAGAGCCATAATTGCAGCAATCATGAAAATAGGGGCTAAAGCATAATTTGGAGGCCATGGTTCAGCCACGTCTTTTCTATAATCAAAGGTTTGTTTTTCTTCTTTTAATATTATATCAGGGCATACGTTTGTCCCTTCAGAGCGAATATTCATCCAAACAATAACTTCACCATACCCTTCCATAGTAAATTTAATCTTGACATCTTCACCTATAATATTATAAAATGCATACCAGCCTTGTGGGTTTGTAACTTTTTCCTGACTATTTTTTTCATTAGGATTAATTTCTACCATAACATTTTCAATATCATTTCCATATTGGTCTATAACATTACCATGTACTTCAGATAAATCTTCATTATTCCATTGAGTGTCTTGGTTATGCCATTTTATTCCACACGCAATACCTGCAAATAATCCTAAAATAAATACAATAGATAGCAAAATCCCCGCCCATTGAGATGGTGTTTTTGGTTTATCGTTTCTTAGATTATCCCATCTATATGCATCTTTTAAATTAGTGAACACAAATGAAATTTGGTTACCACTTTTGAATTTAGAACTAGTAGGGTCCTTTACTTCCTCACCCCTAGTTCTAATTGCCGCCCATTTCCTAATTTCAGTTCGCAACCATTTATTTGCCTCAGCTGTAAATTTATAATTTTTACGAATATAAGCTACAGTTTGTTTTTCTATTTGCGTATAATCATTATAATCATTAATATGTATAAATAATTGTTTACTTCCTTCAAGTGTTATTTCTTCATTTTTACTTGTTAATTCCGTAGCTACTCTGAGCAATTCTTTGTCATATTTCTTTCCATCAATAATTTCAAAAATTGTTTCATCTACTTTGTTTTCAGGTACTATTTTTTCCTTAATATTGGTTCCTATTTTAGTTGTAAAATCCGTTATGCTTTGGGCAATATTAGTAACAAAATTAACATTTTTTACAGTAAAGGAACCATCACACATTGGACAAATAACGTTTTGACCTTCTTCTTTTGAGGTATTGAAAACGTTGTAGCACGTAGTACAGCGTACTTTACTGTCACCCATTAGCAGTTACTCCCCCGTCGGTTAAATAAGCATGACGATTGGAACATTATGGATTGGCGGATGGCTGTCTTTTTAGGAGTCTTGCAAGGCATTACAGAATGGTTGCCGATAAGCAGCAGTGGTCATTTGGCAATTTTCCAATTTTATTTTGAAGAAGAACCTCCTATCCTATTTGATATAATCCTCCATCTTGGTTCACTTTGCGTAATTATGCATATTATGAAAGATGAACTTAAACAAGTAGTTTCCGAGTTCCCTTCATTTATTTCCAATTTTAGAGATTATAGTAATTATAAAGGTAATCAAAGATTAATCGGAATGATTATTGTAGCTTCAATACCTACGGCAATAATCGGTCTTACTTTTAATGGTACAATTATTGAAGCTTTCTATAGTGAGATGCATTTAGTAGGTGGTTGTTTGATTTTTACAGGTCTTTTAATTTGGTTTAGTAAAAATTTCAGTGGAGATAAACAAATTGATGATTTTCCTTTTAAGAATGCTTTAGTAGTGGGTTTTTTCCAAGGTTTAGCAATCTTACCAGGGATATCAAGATCAGGCTCTACAATAGCTATTTCGAAAATATTAGGTATGGATCCCGTTAGAGCTGCCCGATTTTCTTTCTTACTTTTTATTCCTGCAATTGTAGGGGCGACACTTCTTAAATTCAAAGATATAGATGAAACTATTTTAGAGGTTGGAGTTTTATCAATTATATTAGGTTTTATTTCTTCTGTAGTTACTAGCTATTTTTCAATTAATCTTCTTCTTGAATTAATAAAAAAGCAACAATTTCACTATTTTACGCCTTATTGTTTAGTTCTCGGAATTTTCCTAATTTATATTTCATAAATGATAATGCCAAACCACTATTTGAAATATAGTAGTTAATCTAGTTTGTCACTTTCAATTATTATGTTGTAGTTTCCAGAATAAAGAATAGAACCAATTCCATCAAGGCCTGAGCCTGAAATTTTAATTGTCCAGGTGCCATAAATTACAGGCATAATCAGGGTTCGATCTTTCACCTTGTTATCCCAAGTCACCATCGTGTATCCATCTCCATGTATATTGCCCCCAGGGTCTGTAATAGTTAAATCATAGGTGCCAGAAGGGCCATTACCAGGATCTGCATTTCCTCCGAGTTCGTATTCTATATTGAAAATTGCCATAACAAAAGAGGATTCCCATGCACGTTCTATGGCAAAAGTATGTGTATATTCTTTCCATGAAAGATTTTGAGCTGTTTCCTGAAAACATGCTACTACATTACAATCAATCATGTCACCTATAGCATTGATGTATTCCCCTTCATCTTGGTTAGGATCTGGTGCAAAGTTACCTTCACCACTCCATACTTCGAATACAGTGAATGTTTTTTGTTCTTCTGGAACTATTCTATCCACCAAACCATTCATTGCAGGGATATCAATACAACCCACAGACAAGAACAATGCAGCAATGAAAAACGTTCGGTTCACAATTTTGGATTTAGCCGGTCTAAATAAAATATTTTGCTAAAAAGGCCTAAACACCCCTCTCTTTCAGCAGTTGTGTCTGATTTAAGGCAAAAGTTGGTAGAATTGGCCATGTCTGAGGCTGCCCAATATGGAGAAGCCAAGAGCAAAAGTGTGATAGGCAAAGCTATGGGGAAGTATCCTGAGCTTCGTTCTTCAGCTAAAGAATTGATGCAAATTATTGATGAGGTTATTGATGAAGTCAATTCCCTAAGTCCTGAAGAGTTGAAACCTTATCTTCCTTCTCGGAAACCCAAAGTGGAGAAAGCCGTTGAGAGAGAATTACCGCCTCTAAATAATACAGAAAAAGTAGTTCTACGTTTTGCTCCAGGTCCAAGTGGCCCTCTTCATTTAGGACACACTAGGGCATTAGCATTGAATAATTATTATAAAAAACGATATGGAGGTAAATTAATTTTACGATTAGAAGACACGAATCCCAATGCAATTGATCATGATGCATATGATATGATTCAATCTGATTTAGATTGGTTGAATGTAGAAGTCGATGAGGTTGTGATTCAATCAGATAGAATGGTTCTTTACTATGAGGAAATCCGTAAGATTCTTACTGATGGTGGTGCATACGTCACAAATTCGGATGCTGAAGAATGGAGAGAATTAAAGAGACAGAAAAAGGCACATCCTGATCGAGAAAGGCCTTCAGAAGTACAATTATCTGATTTTGAAAATCTTTTGTCAGGGGGAGAAGGTATTGTTGTAATTAAAACAGATTTAAAAGATCCAAATCCTGCTCTCCGAGACTTTGTAGCTTTGAGGGTAGTTGAAGAGTCTCATCCACGACAGAATACAAAGTATCGATTATGGCCATTATACAACTATGCAGTAGCAGTTGATGATTATCATCTTGGAATAACACATGTTCTAAGGGGCAAAGATCATTTGAATAATACTTTGAAGCAAAAATGGATTTACAAATACTTAGGATGGGATGAACCTGAATATATTCATTATGGGTTAGTTTCTATACCAAATACAAATCTAAAAACTAGCAAAATACGAGAGTCTATCAAAGCTGGAGAATTTAGTGGATGGGATGACTGTAGATTAGCAACTCTTAAGGGCCTAGCAAGAAGGGGTTACAAATCGGAAACTTTTTTGAAATACTGGGAGAATTCAGGGCTGAAAGAAGTAGATATAAAATTCTCATGGCAAAATTTTGATGCTATGAATAAGGATTTTATAGATTCAGAAAGTCGTCGTCTATTCTTTGTTGCAGACCCTGTTGAGTTTACTATGGAAACAGCAGATAATTTGGTTAAAGATGCGCCTTGGCATCCTGATAAACCCGAATGGGGTAAACGAGAAGAGGTAATTTCATCCGGCTCTAAAATTTATCTTCAAAAAGAAGATGTTAATTCATTCAAAGAGGGTCAAGATATACGGTTGAAGAATTTGTGCAATGTAACTGTAAAAGGCAATAAGTTAATCTTTGCAGGGATGAAACCCCAAAAAGGCAATCAAATATTGCAATGGTGCAGTTCTAATGTTTCTATAGATTTAGTTTATCCAGACGGAGATGTTGTCAAGGGAATTGTTGAAGACAATATTTCTGAATTAGATGGTGAAACCGTTCAATTTGAAAGAGTCGGATTTGTGAGGTTGGAGGGTAAGAAAGCATTTTTCTTACACCGCTAAATAGCTAATTATGTCGGCAGATCACCATCACCATCATCTTGACGATGATTCTGAGCATAAAACTCGCATTGTCGTAGCCATTACACTCGTAATGATGGTCATTGAAGTCGCTTTTGGATACATAACAAAGTCAATGGCACTTTTGGCTGATGGTTGGCACATGGGGACTCATGCGGCAGCCCTTGGAATAACACTTTATGCTTACTATTATGCAAGAAATGAATCAAAAGTTAAAGGTAAAAGAGACAAGGTAATGGCTTTGGGAGGTTTTGCTTCAGCTATTGTTTTAGCTATTGTTGCTTTGTACATTGGTTGGGAATCTGTTGATAGACTCATGGTACCTCAAAGAATAGATTTCGAGGACGCGATTATTGTTGCGTTTATTGGATTGGTCGTCAATCTAGTGTGTGCAAATATTTTGGGAATTGAAAATCATCACCACCATGGCCACGACCATGACCACGACCATGAC
>DASCSW010000050.1:0-6874 GCA_034399455.1 Candidatus Poseidoniia archaeon | reverse complement strand
CAGTTCTATTTGGAATATTCCCGCATTATTTAATGGATCCAATTAGTGTAGCTTGCTATGATATTCTTAATTTCATGGGGGTCCTAGAATGAATAGTTCAGCATTATTTTTGCCTGAAATTTTGATTATAGCGAGCATTATGGCAATTCCAGCCTTGTATATTCTAACAGAGAATAACAAATCATTTTCTTTGTGTTCAAATTTAACATTAGGTGGTTCATTCTTATTCTTGGTTCTTTCTTGGTATTATCCGGATTCTCTATCTATGGATAGGGAAGTATCAACATATATTTTCTATGATCATTTTAAGATAGATGCATTTTCACAGTTGTTTAAAATTATTTTTGTTTTAACTGCTTTAGTAGTTTCTATAGTTAGTACTACTTATTTTGATGAAAGTGAACCTCATCAGGCTGAATATTACACATTACTACTTTCGAGCACATTAGGTATGTTAATTACCGCCTCTGCTAATGATTTCCTAACCTTATTTTTGGGAATAGAAATATCCGCATTCAGTAGTTATGCCTTGGTAGCATACAGGAAGAAAGATGATAAATCTACAGAGGCTGGTGCAAAATATCTTTTGATTGGCGCATTTTCATCTGCTTTAACACTTTATGGTATTTCTCTCCTTTATGCAATTACTGGTTACCTGACATTTGATGGAGTTAATGCTTTCATGGATGGATTAGGTAATGGTGTTGTAGAGGGAGACTTTAGTGAAACTATTTTTATTTCTTGTCTGTTTATAATGGCAGGATTAGGTTTCAAAATTGCGGTTGTTCCTTTCCATGCTTGGGCTCCAGACGTTTACGAGGGTGCACCTACCCCTGTTACAACATTACTTGCTGCAGGTAGTAAAGCAATGGGTTTCGTTGCTGTTTTTAGGGTATTTGTTTTTACACTTGATTCCGTTTCCGAAGAATGGGGATTAGCTATAGGAATTATTGCTTTAGCTTCTATGACTGTAGGTAATTTGGCAGCTATATCTCAAAATGATATTGGGAGGATGTTGGCATATTCTTCGATTGCTCAAGCAGGTTATATTATGATTGCAATCCCTGCACTTACTGAGGAGGCTATTTCTGGGGCTATTGCACATACGTTAGTACATGCTTTCATGAAAGGTGGAGCTTTTGTGGTTGTTGGATGTGTTGGTGCTGTTGGTTTAGGTTACAGTTTAGAATCTTACAAAGGTTTAGCTAAACGTTCACAGTTGTTAGCTTTAGCAATGACAGTTTGTTTGCTGTCATTAGTTGGTATCCCTCCTTTTGCAGGTTTCATTAGTAAATTCTTTTTATTTTATGGGACGTTAGAAGCAGGGCTTGCAGGGGATTCATGGTTAATCATTCTTGTAATTGGTGGTGTTTTGAATTCAGCCTTATCTCTTTATTATTATTTGAAAATAATGAGGTATATGTATCTTTATGATCCAGAGAGTTCCGAAGAACCTGTATTTCCTAATTCTGTAAGGTATATTTCATTAGGGATTATTTTACTATTGGGTGTATTTTTCCCGTTGTATTGGGAGTCTCTCTTCGAACTTTGTAAGGAGGCTTCTGCAGCTTTGATGGGATGATTGACAAAGATAGTCCAGAGTACAGACAATTCGAAAAGTTGTGGGATGGGGTTACACCTAAGGGAAATAATATTAATAAAAGAAATTCTTTCCGTTCTCGAATGAAAAATTCTTGCCAACAGGAAGGTCTAGAGTTCAGTAAAATCAATTCATTTTTAGTACATACAGGTAATAGCAAAGCTATAGATCCTAATACAATTGTGAAGGGAGATGTTAAGGTTACAACTCCACCTCGAAGACATTTGAGAAAGTTTTAACTTTTATCAGCGGATATCAATTCGTTTGCAAATGATATAGGCACTTGTTCTAACAATCTCTTGGCATCTGACTCGGGAACATCTTCTAAGAATTTTCTTGACATATCTTGCCATGGTTGAATTAAATCTTCAAACACTTCTTGAGCATGTTTTATTTCCACTTGCTTAATTAATTGTTTAGTATTGCCATTGTGGAGAAAGTCGTCTATGATATCTTGATATTGTGTATATTTTTTAAGTTTTGTCAGAGGTAAAGTTGGTATTTTAAGAGCTAAATCACCAACGGGGGTTTTTGTTATTAATGAATTTAGTAGGTCTAGGAAATCATCAGTTATTTGGTACAGTATACCTACACATTCTCCATACTTGTACATATTAGGTGCAAGTTCTGTTTTTGGAGAAACTAAAGCTCCTAATTCAGCAGCCGTGCTGTAAAGGGCTCCTGTTTTTCTTTTAATCCTATGGAGGTAAACAGCTTCATTGTAATTATCCTTGTCAGTGAAATCAGCTATAGCACCTTCTGATAAATTTCTAACACATCTTGCTAAAGATTTTCCAGTTTCAAGAGATATTGCCCCATGTAGGGATCCAGTTGCAGCCATTAAATCAGCAACTAGTACTGAGGTTCTTGGTCCAAGTTCATTCCATAATGAAGGTGCAGATCTTCTAAATTTGTCACCATCTATCCAATCATCATGTATCAGAGCCCCACAATGGACCAATTCAAGAGCCATACCGCATTCAAAAGCCAAATGTGTGTCTCCACCTAAGGCATCAGAAACCAGTCGGCATAAAACAGGTCTTAGTTTCTTTCCACCACTTAGACCTTTTTCAAGTAATATTGCAATTTCTTTTGGTTCTTTAGATATTTCTCTCTTTAAGTGGTTATTAAACTCGTTTTTTACTGTGTTGTAATAATCATTTAATTCATCAGATACTGTTACTTCGGTTTCGATACTTATCTTATTCTTCATTTGATGTATTCCAATCCTAAAATCATCAATATTCCAGTTATTGAGTGTATTCCAATTGTTCCCCAGTTTGCTATTGCCAATTCTCTGGTATCGTAGCTAGTTATTACTTTGTAGGAGAAAAAGAGGGCAACAGGTAATCCTAGCATTGAAAGTAAGGCTCCCTGATTAATAATTTCATAATTGAACAATAAATATATTGAACTAAATGCAGATATCATTAACAGGAGATATCCCCAACTAGATTTTTCTAATCCTAGAACAACAACTAAATGATGTTTTCCTGCAATTTCATCAGATTCACGATCTGGAAATTGATTAATCCAAAGAATAGCTGTAGTTAATAGTCCCAAGGGTATACCAAATAAGAATGCGTCCCAATTATGTGTTCCACTCATTGCAAAGATAGTACCCATTGTCATCAGTGGGCCGTAATTTAGTCCTATCAATAGTTCTCCTATACCTTTTCTTGCAACTAATCTTAGCGGATATCCAGTGTAAAAATATGCGGAAAAGGCCCCTGCTAATCCATAATAAAATAATTCGAGATAGTTATCACCTAAATTAGACATGACTCCAAGCCCCATAATTCCAGCTAATGCTAAAAAGGTCGTCGCTAATTTGAATAGTTGCTTTTCGGTTATAAGACCTAATTCTATTGCCCGGCTTCCGCCCGACAATTGTAAGAAATAATCATTATTGATTTGATCCGTTCCACTTGTCCAATCGAAATAATCATTGTAAGTATTAGCAGCTAGATGTAGGAATGAACCTCCGAAAAACACAAAAGTGAAAGTAGTCCAATCCATTGTGATTAAGTTTTCTTGAATTCCCCAAACAACAGCTGCAATTATTGGTATCCAAGTAGCACTAAGGAATGGTAATCTAGTGATAGCAACAATTGATATAAATTTAGTAAGTAGAGAAGTTTTCGGCATTGTTTGTTCTGGAGACATGTTCTTTAGTTCTTTTGTTCTCCCACAATATCCAATATGTTCCCCATCCTTCATTGTAGCAGTACATGTGAATTCTGCTGCAAATCTAGTTCCATCTTTTTTTATGAAAGTTGTTTTGGTTGTATAACCATCTTTATTTTGTCTAGCTTTTTTCAACCATTTTGCTACTTGACCTAGGACTACCATACCTGGTGAGAATACAGATACTCTTTTCTTTCCAATTACTTCTTCTGCAGGATAACCAAATAGTTTTTCCGCGTTTTCATTAAAAGTTTCTATGCGTCCTTCAACGTCGCAAGTTATTACACTAATTATTTTGTCTGATTCTGACATATATACCTATCTTTTCTTCCAGATATTGTTCTATATAAAACATCCACTAATAATGCCTAATATTTATTTTTCTAAGTGGTTTTAGATAATCTAATTCACCCTCTTTCAAAGAATCTATTGCGGCTTTTGCTCCAGTTAATGTGGTTATGAATGTAATTCCCAATTCAACGGCCAATCTTCTCATTTGAGCGCCATCTGTGGCTGCTCTTCTACCAGTAGGGAGATTAATAATCAAATCTACATCTCCTTTTCTCATTACAGATAAGATATCAGGTTGTTTTTTATCAGAGATTCTCCAAATTACTTTGCTCTTAATTCCTTTTTTACGAAGATGGGCTGCAGTTCCCTTTGTTGCTATGATTTTGAAACCCAGATCAATTAATTCTTGTGCAATATTTCCAAATTCCAATTTTAATTTATTTGATATTGAAAGAAATACGGTTCCTTTAGTTGGTAATTTTTTATTTCCACCCTTCATTGCTTTGAGATATGCGGTTCCAAAATTTGGACCATGACCCATTGCTTCACCAGTTGATTTCATTTCAGGCCCTAATACCGTGTCCAATCCCGTTATTTTTAACCAGGAAAAAGTGGGTACTTTGACAGATGCTCCTTTCATAGGTATAATATCAGGGAGATTCTTAATTTTTTCTCCCAACATTAGGTTGACAGCAATTCTTGCCATAGGATAACCAGTAGATTTGCTAACATAGGGTAGGGTTCGGCTAGCTCTTGGATTTGCTTCTAGAAGGTATATTTTTTGTTCTTTTATTGCTAGTTGTAAATTTGCAGCCCCAATAATGTTCAGGGCTCTGGCTACTTTCTTAGATATTTCTATAATATCTTTTTCAGTCTTTTTATCTAATGATTGTGGAGGCATTACACAGGCGCTATCTCCCGAATGTACTCCAGCCATTTCTATTTGTTCCATAATTGCTCCAATAACTACATTCTTCCCATCAGAGATTAGATCAACATCTAATTCTACAGCTCCTTCCAGAAATTTATCAACCAAAACAGGTTTGTCTGGTGTTGCATGAGTTTCTAATCTTAGATATTTCAATAGTTGTGTTTTATTGTGCACTATTTCCATACCTCTTCCACCAAGTACAAAGGAAGGTCTAACAAGCACTGGATAGCCTATTTTTCCCGCATATGTAACAACTTCTTCTGAGTTCTCTGCCGCAGCCCATTCAGGCATATTTATGCCAGCTTCTTCCATTATTTTACCGAATTTACCTCGGTCTTCTGCTAGTTCCATATTCTCAACGGTCGTTCCTAATATCCTTGTTTTGAGTTTTTCATCCTTGATATATTTTTCTATATGTGTGGCTAAATTTACAGCAGTTTGCCCGCCTAACTGTAAAACAATTCCGTATGGTTTTTCTAAATCTAATATTTCGAAAATAGCCTCTTTGTCTAATGGTTCAAAGTAAAGCCTATCTGAGGCATCAAAATCTGTCGAAACTGTTTCTGGATTATTATTTACTACTACAGCTTCATATCCTTCTTCTCTTGCTGCTTGAACACCATGTACTGTTGAATAGTCGAATTCTATTCCTTGTCCTATCCTTATTGGTCCCGATCCAAGAATAACAACACTATTACCGGTTTCCACTTTGGTTTTTTGGTCGGCATATGTAGAGTAAAAATAGGGTGTTTTTGCTTCAAATTCTCCAGCACAGGTATCTACCATAAGGAAACTGGATACAATTCCTAATCCTTTTCTTTGTTTTCTTATTTTATCTTGACTTATTCCAGTTAAATGACTGATATGTTTATCTCCAAATCCATTCCTTTTCAGTTCGACAATCAAATTGTCAGGAATGGTTTTATCACATTCTTTTACTTTAATTTGTAATCTTACTAGATTAGCAATTCGTTCGATAAAAAATGCATGGAATCCAGTAATCTTGCAAACTTTATCTATACTTTTTTGGTTTGCCCCTTCTTTCAGTAAATAAGTCCAAATAGCTAATAATCTTCTATCATTTGGTGTGTTAAGATTCTTTTTTAGTTTTCTTTGACTCCAATTTGGTTCTTCAGGATATCCTTCACCTTGGCCTATAGATCTCCATGCCTTCATTAGTGATTCTTCAAAGGTTCTACCAATAGACATAGTTTCTCCTGTCGATTTCATCTGCGTTCCTAGTTCTCTGTCAGCTAACTTGAATTTGTCAAATGGCCATCTTGGAATCTTAGTGACAACATAATCTATTGATGGTTCAAAGGCTGCGCTGGTGTTTCCAGTAACTCTATTAGATAATTCATGCAATTTGTGACCTAAACAAAGCATAGAAGCAATCCTAGCTATTGGGACGCCAGTCGCTTTAGAAGCTAGAGCGGAGGATCTTGAAACTCTAGGATTCACTTCGATTAAGATGTAGTCTTGTGTCTTTGAGTTGTACGCGAATTGAACGTTGCATCCTCCAACGATTCCCAGACTTTTCACAACTTTTAGTGCAGAGGTTCTTAGTTTTTGATAGGCTCTTTCAGGTAATGTGAGTGCTGGAGCAACTACAATAGACTCTCCAGTATGGACTCCCATTGGATCCAAATTTTCCATTGAACAAACGATTATTGCATTATCGTCTTTATCTCTTAAGACTTCAAATTCAAATTCTAGCCACCCTAATATTGATTCTTCTATTAACAATTGCTTAACTGGTGAAAGAGCTAGCCCTCTCCCAGCGATAATTTCCATTTCTTCTTTATTGTATGCAATCCCCCCTCCAGTACCTCCAAGTGTGAATGCAGGCCTGACGACTGCCGGAT
>DASCSW010000049.1:0-6915 GCA_034399455.1 Candidatus Poseidoniia archaeon | reverse complement strand
TTGTTCTAGACTATTTGCAAAATGATGCAGCTAATGCTGGACTGGAAACGACATATAGCCTCAGTGCTTTCTATCACTTTATTTTTCTTCTAACTTTTTCATTAGGAATTACTTTTCAATTACCGCTTATTATAACTCTGATGCTGAAATTGCAATTAACTACTACTGAAAAATTGGCCGAATATCGTAGCTATCTGGTTATTGTATTCTTTGTTTTGGCTGCAATGATTACACCTCCAGACGTAATTTCTCAGTTTCTACTTGCAATTCCACTAATGATTCTATACGAACTTTCAATACTTTTTGGTAAATTCACTTAAGCGATATTATAGGTTCTATAGTAGACCAACCAGAATTATAGTGTATTTATGACTTCTAAATAATCCCCATCGGTAGTTCTGAAACCTTCGGCTGCATAACCCCAATCACCTGTATCACTGTTTTTAGCCATATAAAACTGAGAAATTTTTCCGCCGTCACAATCGTCATCCTCATTACAGAATATACCAGGACCAGTAACGCCGTAGATATCTCCAGTCGAGGTAGCCTGTTTACCTGTATTCTCGAATTCCATATATTCCCAATCTGGAGCCATCATAGCCTTGTTCTCCCCATCCTTGTGATCTGCACTTGCACCTTCTACACATTCAGAAACGTCGCTATCATTGTAGAAGCTTCCATCGTCATACATTAATTTTTCACATATTGCACCATACAATGCATCATTGAATTTGTCAACGAAGAATTTAGAGGCAGTTACATATTCATCATCAATACCTAAAACTTCGATTAATTCGTCATCCTCTTCAGAAACATCCATACATCCTATAACTCCTCCAGCTAACAATATTACAGCAAAAAAGTAGGCTTTGCTCATATTCTATAAGTTATTCTCTAATATTTACGCCTTTAGGCGCTGTTATAGGATCTATAGTAGACCCACCAAAGAACAAAACAACCACAGTATTAAATTAAACAAAGGCGTCAGGGGGGTGTGATGAAGGTGATTATTCTATGGCAGATATAATGGAAAACAAACCATTCTTGTTATTCGTAGCTATTATGCAGCCAGTAATTTATTTCATTTCACTGGAGTATTTTGGTGAAGTTGTTGCCGTAGCTATTCCTTGGTCAATATTCATTTTGTATATTATCTGGCTTAAGTTATCTGGGAAAGGTATATTCAGAAAAGACGAAGGCAAGCTGGATAAGGAAGCCTGATACCCCAAATCACTAAAAAAGACCCGGTATTCTCTATTTCTTGTCAAGTCCGATGATGCGTCAGTACCACGCCATAAAACGTGAAAATCCAGATTCCATTTTGCTTTTTAGAATGGGTGATTTTTATGAAACATTTGGGGATGATGCTGTAATTGTTGCCAAAGATTTAGATATTACTTTAACTGCTAGAGACAAGAATTCCGATAATCCAATTCCTTTAGCTGGAGTGCCTTACCATGCTTTAGACAGCTATCTTGGAAAATTAATCAAAAAAGGACACCGAGTTGCTATATGTGAACAACTAGAAGATCCAAAAAGTTCGAAAGGTATCGTAAGAAGAGGAGTAACTCGAATCGTAAGTCCGGGAACTGTTGTTGAAGGAACTATGCTAAGCAATTCCAATAATTTCTTAGCATCTATCAATGAAACTGATGATGGCCTTGGATTAGCAATAATGGATATTTCAACTGGTGAATTTGCTACTGCTCAATTTAGAGACAGAGAATCTTTAGAATCTGAAATGATGAGATATGCTCCTGCTGAAGTAATCGTTCCTGAAGGGAATGAAAACATTGAAAACTGGATGAAAGCTTTAGGAGTCAATATCACTCCGTGCAAAGCTGATTCATGGATGTATCCTATTTCCAAGAAAACTTTAGAAGAAAGATTTGGAAATGTAGAAGAATTGAATACATATCCTATGGCTGTAACGGCTGCAGGTGCAGTTCTATCTTATGCAATTAACACTCAATTCAGTGACTTGCCACATTTGAGACCACCTTCTCTAATGGTCAAAGCTAAAACAATGACCTTGGATGCAGTAACTCTAAGAAATTTAGAAATTGTACGTACTATAAACGATTCCTCCAAAGATACTTTATTTGCAGTTCTAAACAAAAGCTCAACCGCAGGAGGTTCACGAAGACTAAAGGATTGGTTACTTCGGCCTCTACATGACTTAGAAAAAATAAATGAAAGACATGATGCAGTTCAAGAATTGTTTGATAATACACTAAGTCGAAGAGAAATAAGAGATATTTTGAAAGGTTTTCAAGACGTTGAACGATTACTATCGCGACTAGGCCATGGCTCCATTTCGCCAAGAGATTTAGACAGTCTAAGATCTAGTTTGAACACAATAAAGGAACTCAAACAATTCCTAAGTGAAGAACCTCTCAAATCAAAATTAATGAAAAAACTTGTCAAATCAATTGATATCCACAAACAAGTTTCCAAAAAATTGGAAGAAGCTATAGTAGAAGATCCTCCGCTAGTTCTTAGAGATGGAGGAATATTCAAGAAAGGATACTCGAAAGAATTGGATGATTTGAGATCAAAAGCTACTAGCGGAAGGGAATGGGTTGCTTCTTTAGAAGCTGAAGAAAAAGAAAAAACAGGTATTCCAAAGCTAAAAATTGGATATAATCGTGTTTTCGGATATTACATTGAAATTCCAAAAGCATATGCAAAGAAAGTACCTGAAAGCTACCATCGTAAGCAAACTGTAGCTGCTGGTGACAGATACATTACTCCAGAACTAAAAGAAAAGGAAACTTCTATTCTAAGGGCTGATGAAAGATCGCAAGCTCTTGAAGTTGAACTATTCAAAGAATTGAGAGAATGGATTCTAGAATTCTTAGGTTCTTTGCAAGGAACTACTATGGCTGTTTCTAGAATAGATGCAGTTAGTTCACTGGCTGAAGTTAGCCAAACAAACAACTACGTTCGACCTGAAATGTCAGATGATGGTGCATTGTCAATTTCTGATGGAAGGCATCCTGTTATCGAAGTACTCAGAGAAGGGCAATACATTCCTAATAATTTACAATTAGATAATAAACAAAGACAATTGATGATTCTAACGGGACCTAATATGGGTGGTAAATCTACCTACATGAGACAAACTGCCCTAATTTGCATAATGGCTCAAGCAGGTTGTTTCGTTCCTGCATCTTCAGCAAGACTAGGAATGGTTGATCGTGTATTCACGCGTGTAGGTGCTCATGATGACCTTGTACACGGACATTCGACATTTATGGTCGAAATGTTAGAATTAGCAAACATTTTGAGAAATGCAACTCCTAGCAGTCTTGTACTACTAGACGAAATCGGAAGAGGAACTTCAACTTTTGACGGATTAGCATTAGCATGGGCTGTTTCGGAAGAATTACATGCTGGCAACGGTGTCAAAACTTTGTTTGCAACACACTACCACCAATTAACAGATGTTGCAAAAATATTGGATAGATCAGTAAATTGTCATATGCAAGCCAAAGAAGATGGCCATGAATTGACCTTACTTCACCGGGTTGCTGAAGGTCCTACAGACGCCTCGTTCGGTATTCATGTAGCAAAAATGGCAGGAGTGCCTGAAGAAGTATTAGTTAGAGCAAGAAAAGTATTGAATAATTTAGAAGAAGGTTCAACTATTGAAGTATCGAAAACAGGCCCTGTTCAATCAGTTTTCAGCACTGATTTTGGTGCTAGAAAACAAACTAAAGAAAATCCAATTGTGGATGAAATTAGAAAAATGGATTTGATGAATTTAACTCCGTTGCAAGCACTAGAAAAGCTGCATGATATTCAACAAAAATTGCTTTAAAGTTGTACTTTTCAAATCTCAATCTCTCCTGAAAGCCCACATTCTTTACATTCAACATCCTGCATTTTGTTCAGTTTAAGGACTTGCATTTGAGCATTACATCCTGGACATTCTATCATAACCTGTTCTTCTCTGGCGTTACTCTGTATTATACTCTCTAAATTATTGCCTTTTGTACTTGAGTGCTTTCCAAAAGTAGATGGAGTTCCTACCAAACTTTGAGGAATTAAATCATTAGGGTGGTGATTTGGTGAAGAGGTTTTTTCAGAAAAATCGCCATAGTCACCAGGAAATAGTGGAGGGAAAACTTCAGTTATACATATTCTATATGCATTTATTCGAGTCCATTGCGTTCTGGTTTTTATGATATGATCAGTCCATGATTCGGGATACTTGCCCAATAATAGAACAACAATAGGTCCAAGAAAAGCTAATATTCCTGCTAAGAATGTGTAAAATAATAATACGAATATGCGAGGTAGTAGTAGAAAAAATTTACCTCCTAGAAAAGAACCATAAAGAGTTAATAATCTTGAACGAGAAACACCCTCTCGTTCATCAAAAACTATGTCGGTTGGATAATCTGTTGAAATTGAAAAGGGAGGGTAGGTATCTGATAAACAAAAGTAGTAAGTTGCGACTCGCCAATTCCACATCCAGCAAGTTAATACTATATTTCTGATAAATTCTGGATATAATCCAAACAATGCGTATATTTGACCAACAAAAATCATAACTCCTGCAACTAAATTAAAGAAAAATAGTATTACCAGGTGTGGTAGAAGTATGAGGGGCTTGAGAAAACCTATAAATGGAATTAAGCGGATGCTAATAAGAGCCAAAAGTCTAGAACTAGTCTCTGGAACAATGTACTCAATCGAAATGGTTGGTTCTGCTGAATAAAAATTATTCCCAGTATTACTTAGTTCGTATGTTATCCATGAGCTAATCAATAGACCTGATATCACTAATATCCACACCACAATAAATGGCCCAAAAAGCTGGTCATCTACTGTAGTGGTTTCATAACCTATAAACATACAAATAAATGCAAATAGGAATAGCAACGGAGGTAGGTAGTTCACCATCTCAGATTCTTCATCATCTTCTGTGAAGTAAGCTGAAGATAGTGAGAGCAAAGGAATTACTGCTACAAACAAATACCAAGCAAGTCCTGGAGCCCATTTCACGTTAAAAGTAGCATCAAAGGATTCATTGATTAATTCAGGTGATTCTTCAAGTTCTTGTGACTTGGCGCTAGTTGTACCTTCCCATGTGCCAGAACCCCAGAATCCTTCAATATTTACACAGGGGCCTTCAATATTTTCACAAGGTGTTCCGGCTTCATCATTAATATTTTGATACTCGAACATGAAATAAACAGCCATAGAAACAGAAATCAGAGCTATAGATATAGCCAGTATTCTAGTCATGGATGTGCTACTGACATTCTCAAGAGCTCTCGCTGTCGAACCAAAGAAAAGAAACCCTATGCCTGCAAATACAATGAAGCACAACGCAAATGCGATATTCATCATAAGATCAGCATATACGCCTAAACCAAGATACACTGAATCGTCTTTATGTCCGTAATCCTTTTCTACATTGGGACCCCAATCAATGCTGAAAATGGCTTCATAAGTGCCTATCGTTTGCTTAGTATCAGTATGATATGTCTTGTCTGAATTAGTTTCCACAGTAGTGCCATTAGATTGCCACCATGCAGCTTCGCTGAAGAGAACAAAACCCACTAAAATCAATACTATAGCCATCAAAAATAATGAAATATGTGAATTTTTAACTTCAAAGTCCATTAATGATAGATGCTGGCTTAGCTTTTAACAGTTATCTCTAATTTATAGTTAAACTAATCTTTTTTGAATTTGAATTGCCTTCTGAATCTACAGCATAAAAAGAAAATGAATACGAATCACTTTTGAGACCACTTTCAAAATAATGATAATAGAAACTACTTCCTGTTACATTGTATTCATTGTTATCTTCAAGTTTATTCATAACTTGAGTATTAAGACCTGCTGCACCAGACGTAACTGTAACTGATTCAACTTCCCAGTTATCCTTAACTGAAATTACTAAAAGAAAAGGAGTGTCAGCATCTATTTCTAATGTTTCATTCCAAGAACCATCCATTTCAACGTACATTTCTACTTGTTGAAATTTCGGTTTGGCAATATCATTGAAAGGGGGATTAGAAAGTAAAATCATAAAACCCAACCAAGCCATAAAAGACATGAACATAGGGCCAACCCAATTCTTTCGTTCAAATTCACTAGTATCAAAAAACATAGGAAGGACCTTGATTAGACCAAAAGGAGCTACAAAACCAATTAGAGTGACCCAACCACCTATATCTGCTATTTTTACGAGTACGTAACACCATGCTGAGACAAAAATAGCATAGAATACTGCAAAAATTGTCACCTTAGAATCTCTAATTTCTTTGGTCTGATATTCTTCCCTATTAAATTCAGGAAACGTGAAGACGTCATCACGCTTACCCTTTTTCTTGGCCATTTTGCTCTATAATGGAGGTTAAATAAAGGCCCGTGTGGACTCTAATACAGTTAGGAACGCATGGCGACAAAGGAGAAAGAAACCGAGACAGAGACTGTTGAGGAAGAACAAGAAATATTGCCTAAATTGACAGGCATGCCTATCGAAGTTCATATTCGCAGGCATATTCAGTTCATACTAGTCCTAACTTTTTGTTTGTACCTTGGATGGTATACTTTTGCTCTATGCCTTGTTGCTTGGGTAACTGGCGTTAGATGGGCTGAAAATGAAGGTCATTTGCAAAAATACAATATGGACCTTGTATGGGGTAGATCATTTTTGATGTGGAGAACTGACTGGGGTAAAGGTTTCATAGAGAAAATTTCTCAAAACAAACCTTTCTGGAGAAGAGTGGGTGATGTGTGGGTTGTCACGGTTTTTATAATTATGATTCTCATGTTTTCATTACTGCTTTGGCAAGCTACTTTAGCTTGGCAGATTCCTAAAACTTCTGCAGTTTCACCAAAAATGATGATTGGTTTACCTGGTTTAAATCCAGTAATTCCGCTGTGGTATGG
>DASCSW010000048.1:0-6928 GCA_034399455.1 Candidatus Poseidoniia archaeon | reverse complement strand
AGTTGTAGTCATGAATCAATGTAAGAATTGTTCAGTCCCCATTCCTGATGCTCAAGTTTTTTGTTGTCTCAAATGTTGGCAAGAGGATAGAAATCCACAATCTCCATTTGTAGATGAACTACACTCGAATTCAAGTATTTCGGATTGGATTTGGTCACAAGTAATTGCTTGGGGCTCTATTATTGGGATGTTTTTTTCTCTTTTTATTTTGTTAGTTACAATAGCTTCTTTTATTGATAATTTTCAATATTATTTGATAGCTTCTACTATTGGCTTATCAATTTTTGTTTTTTTAGTAATTAGATATATGTATGATTCAGAACAATTAGAGAAAATACTAGAATTACCCAAGACACTTGATACTTGGAAGTTAATTGGGTTTGCGTTGGCTATAGATATTTTTGTTGTAAAACCACTACATGTAGTTTTTACGCTTCAATTTTTTCCAGATGCACAAGAGCAGGAAGTTATTACAGCATTAGAAGAAATGTCTAAAGTTTCAGCCCTTATCACTGCATTTTCAGTATCGATACTTACTCCTATCTTAGAGGAACTATTGTTTAGAGGTTTTATTTTAGGAATGTTTCTAAAATGTTATAATAATAATGTAGCTATTTTCTTATCAGCTTTGCTTTTTGCGATTGTTCATGAGCCTGTTGCGATAGGAATGGCTTTTGGAGGTGGATTGATTTATGGTTGGCTTCGAATTAGAACAGGCAGTATAATTCCGAGTATGATTGCCCATATGATTTGGAATAGTTTCATAAGTATTGTAGTACTTTTTTACTAGACCGCGTTTCATATATAGCGTGAATTTTGCGCTTCTGTGAAGCACATCTTAGTATGTGTGGCCTGGCCTTACGCCAATGGTCCATTACATTTGGGACATATGGCGGGATGCTATCTGCCACCAGACATATTCGCAAGATATCATCGTTTGAAAGGAAATAAGGTTTTGATGGTTAGTGGAAGCGATATGCACGGCACTCCAATAACAGTCACAGCTCAGCAGGAAGGTAAAACTCCTGAAGAAGTGGCAATGCACTATCATGCAATCAACAGCCAGTCAATAGATGATATGGGGATTTCTTTTGATTTATTTTCACATACACACACAGATGAACACTTTGAAGCGGCCAGATGGATTTTAGATACACTTGACAAGGCAGGATATATCGAACCTAGAGTTTCAGAAGAACCATACGACCCTGTTGCTAAACAGTTCTTGCCTGATAGATACGTAGAAGGAACTTGTCCACATTGCGATTATGAATCAGCCAGAGGCGATCAATGCGATAATTGTGGTAAAACTTTAGATTCAAAAGAGTTGAAGAACCCACATCCTAAATTAAATCCAGATGCCAAAATAGAATTCAAAGAAACAGAGCATCTTTTCTTTAAATTATCTGAATTCAGAGATCCACTTCTTGAATGGCTTTCAAGTGGTAAAGATCATTGGCGTTCGGCAGTGATTAATTTTACACGAAATTGGCTTCAAGAAGGGTTGATAGATCGTCCCATTACACGTGATTTAGAATGGGGGATTGATATTCAAAGAGAAGGATACGAAAAGAAGAGAATGTATGTTTGGTTTGAGGCAGTTATGGGCTACTACTCAGCCTCTTTACATTGGGCTAAAAATCAAGGTAAACCTGAACTTTGGAAGGATTGGTGGGAAAATGATGATGCTGAGCATTATTATTTCATGGCCAAAGACAACATTCCATTTCACACAATTATTTGGCCTGCTATGCTCTCAGGATGTGGCCTACACTTACCTCATGATGTTCCAGCTAATGAATATTTGTTGTTAGATTCAACACAATTCTCCAAATCTCGCCGCCATGCAGTTTGGATGCCAGATTATTTGGAAAGATATGATTCAGAAGTTTTACGCTATTACCTAGCATCTATAATGCCTGAACAAAAAGATGCAAATTTTACATGGGAAGATTATGTAACTCGAATTAATAACGAATTAATTGGTAATTATGGTAATTTAATGCACAGAGTAATTTCATTTGCTCAGAAAAATTTCCCAGATGGTTTGAGTTCCAGTGAATCTACTATTCCAGCACTCAATGATAAAATATTGGAAGTTCACCAAAGAGTTTCTGAAGCACTTGAGGCTTGTAAGTTTAAACGAGCATTACAAGCCATTATGGAATTATCACAAACTGGAAATATAGAATTGAATGAAGCAGCACCATGGAAGCAAGTGAAAGGAGATCGTGATGCTTGCGAGTCTACTTTAGTTACATTTTTGAATTTGTGTCGTAGTTTATCAGTGATGATGACGCCTTTCCTTCCTAAATCATCACAAAAGGCATGGGAATATTTGAATCAGGAAGGAAATATTGAAGATAATGGTTGGACTTCAGCTTTAGATTTTAAAACTGAATTCAAACTACAACAACCTTTACCATTGTTTAGTAAATTAAACATGGAAGAAATTTTGGAGAAAGAAATGCCCCCGGAGGAAACAAACGAGCTAGCTAACGTCAAACCAGAGATAACGCTTGACGATTTCAAGAAATTGGATATAAGAATAGGGACTGTAGAGAAAGTCGAAGCGCATCCTAATGCCGATAAACTTTGGTTATTGGATGTGAATTTTGGCGGACCTACAAGAAAAATTGTAACCGCACTTCGAGAAATATATGAATCTGAGGAATTACTTGGGAAAAAGATTGCCGTTTTGGTAAATTTGGCTCCAGCTAAGTTTAGAGGTGAAGAATCGAACGGTATGTTGCTTGCGGCTGAAGGAAATGATGTAGTTAGTTTACTTCAACCAGATAAAGAAATAGAGGATGGAAGTGAGATTCACTGATAACAAAACCACTAAAACCCACCTCTCGTGCAACTGAATTAGGGCCTGTAGCCTAGCCTGGAAGGGCGTCTGGCTTCTAACCAGAAGATCCAGGGTTCGAATCCCTGCAGGCCCGCCATTATTCTAGAATGGTAATTTCGATAAGTCTATATTTCCGCCAGTTAGTATAATTCCTACTCTATCTATGCCTTTTAACTGCTTAAATTCGGGACTCATAACTACTGCAACAGGGGTTGCACAACTAGGTTCAATAATAATTTTCATTCTTTCCCAAATTAGTTTCATTGCCTTTATAACCTCGTCGTCGCTAACTGTGTATATTGCATTTAAATGATCTTTTAGGATATTCCAGGTGTTTTCACCCATGCTAGTTAGAAGTCCATCACAGATAGTATTTGGATTTTCTTGAGGTAACATTCTCCCTTCTTTTAAGGAACGATAAGCGTCATCAGCTCCTTTAGGTTCAGCACCGAATAATTTTGCTTCAGGTAATAAATTGCGAGTAGTGATACAAGTACCCGACATTAATCCACCTCCACCTATTGGAGCAATCACTGCATCAAGTTCGCCAATATCTTCAATTAGTTCTAATGCAGCAGTTCCTTGTCCAGCAATAACATTTGGATTGTTGAAAGGATGAATTACTACAGCACCTGTTTTCTCAGCAATTCCTTCTAAAGTTATTCTTCTTGCTTCCAATGTTGGTTCACAAAGAGTAACATTTGCTCCATATCCTTTGACGGCATTTAATTTCACATCAGGTGAATTATTTGGCATTACAATATACGCAGGTATTCCTCTTTTTTGAGCAGAATAAGCAACCGCTTGAGCATGATTTCCACTACTATGTGTACAAACTCCTTTGTTTGCTTCATTATCACTTAACATAGAGATAGCATTCCATCCACCTCTGAATTTGAATGCGCCAACTTTCTGAAAGTTCTCACATTTGAAGAAAAGTTTACGTCCAGACAATTGATCTAAAGTTTTACTAGTTAGCACAGGAGTTTTGTGACCAACTCCTTTTATGCGTTCAGCAGCAGAACGGACATCCTCTATAGAAGCGGCATATTTTCTCATTGGAGTTTGGTGGGATACAACCATGATAAAAAAGGTTAATATGGGCAGTCTAGTCAATTTCTTATGGAAAAATATTATCCTCAAACAGTGATTTACGAGGAGAAAAAAACAACATATTGGGCATTGATGTTTGTTTTGTTTTTTATTTGTATGATTTTTTTTCTTGTATACTTTACGAGACACTACATGGGGTATTTCCTCCTCTTACCTTTAATTGGAATATCCTTTGGACTTTTTGCAACTTACAATATTGCTTTTTATTCAGTTAAAATCTTTGATGATAAAACAATACAATTTGGTTTTCTAGCTTGGAATAAGAAGCTTCAACTAAGTGAAATAAGTTCAATTGAAGAGATACCATACCATCCAATACTAGAATTTGGTGGTTTGGGCTGGAGAATTGGAAGAAGGCGCAAAAATGGAAAATGGAGAATAGGTTATGTTGTGTGGCTTCAGAAAGGTATTGAAATAGAAGCAACTAATGGAAAATATTATGTCTTTGGAACAGATAATCCAGAAGAAATCCTTTCTTTGCTGAAATAATTTTTTTATAGGTATAGTATTTAAATCTTTAAATAGACACTTTATATACTAACTTCTCCCCAAAGGAGTTTTACATGTCAAGTGAAATAATTGTCGTAAATGTTGTAGCTAGTGCATCGATTGGTAAAGAATTGATGCTTCAAGACATAGCCTTTCAGTTGGAAGGTGCTGAATATGATCAGGATAGATTTCCAGGACTTATTTACAAATTGGCTGAACCAAAAACTGCGGTTTTGATTTTCCGTAGCGGTAAAGTAGTTTGTACTGGTGCAAGATCAATTCCTGATGTACATATAGCAATAAATAAAGTCGTAGATGAACTTAGAGTTTTGGACATGCCAGTAAAAGATGAGCCAGATATAGTCATTCAGAATATCGTTGCAACAACGAATTTAGAATCAACATTGAATCTAATTCAAATTGCAATGTCTCTTGGTTTTGAAAATGTTGAATATGAGCCTGAAGCTTTTCCTGGTTTAGTTTACAGAATGGATGACCCTAAGGTTGTTTTACTTCTGTTCGGTAGTGGAAAGATGGTTTGTGTTGGTGCAAGAGAAGTAAATGATATTAAAAATGCAGTCAGAAATATAAAGGAAGAATTATCTACCGCTGGCTTAATGAGAACTTGAGTCCCATGATTACAGTGGAACAATTAATTGAAAAATTAGAATCTTTGCATGAAGACACAGGCGAGGAATCATTAGAAGTAGCTGTAGATTTATTCAATAGAATGCGCCGTAATATTTCAGGCAGAAATACCCTTTATGGGTATTTGTCAGATGACAAATGGCGCGAATTAGAATGGTGATAGTATGAGTCAAACATCAATACAAGAAATTAGAACTTTGAAAGTCGGCAGATATATCGTAATTGACGATGAGCCTTGTAAATTGGTTGAATATGTTACATCTAAACCAGGAAAACATGGTGAAGCAAAAGCTCGTATGGTTGCTATTGGTCTTTTTGATGGGCAAAAAAGGTCTTTGGTACATCCAGTTAAGCATAAGGTTCATGTCCCTCAAGTAGATCGCCGTAAAGCTCAGATTTTGGCTAATCTAGGTTCTGAGGTCCAAATGATGGATTTAGAGGATTACAATACATTCAATGTACCCTTGGCAGATATTCCAGACAAATTTCATGAAAACATTAAGCCTGGTAATGAAATAGTTTATCTCTCTGCTATGGGTAGAGTTTTGGTAACAGACTAACGTGACAGAATTCTTTGCAGACGCAGAGGCCTCTTTCAATGATGCTAAATTTGTGTTCTATGGCTATCCATTTGATGGAACGGCTTGTTTTAGGAAGGGAACATCCGAAGCTCCTGATGAAATTCGTAAACATAGTTATAATTTTGAAACATATTTAATGGAATTGGGTATTGATTTATGTGATGTTTCAGCTAATGATTGGGGGAATTTAGAGCTTACAGATAATCAAGATAAAAATGAATCTGAGCTGGAAGAACTAGTTTCTAAAATTGTAAATTCAAATAAATTTCCAATTGGGATTGGTGGCGAACATTCAATGACGCCTGCCGCAGTCCGCGCAGTTCAATCTAAATATCCAAATTTAGGAGTTGTAATATTAGATGCGCATTTAGATTTTAGACCAGAATACGAAGGTAATGCGAATTCACATGCAACCGTTACGCGGCGCCTTACAGAGATTGTTGGTTTAGATCGTGTAAGGCCAGTAGGAATTCGTTCTGTTTCTCAATCTGAGATATCTGAGGCTAGAACTATAGGATTAAAGTTTATTGAATCAGGGTGGGCTGAATTAAGAGAATATTTAGTTGATATAATTGATGAATTAGATGGTCCTGTTTACCTAAGTTTAGATATGGATGCTATAGATCCTGCATTTGCACCAGGAGTTGGAACGCCTGAACCATTTGGTATGACTCCTTACGAAGTTTTGCAAACTATTAATTTTTTCTCTGATAGAATAGTTGCTTTTGATTGCGTTGAAGTCTGTCCACCATATGACAACGGTAACACGTCAGCACTTGCAGCCAGAATAATTCGCCATTTGATGGGAGCTATTTGGCAATCACAAGAACGTTTCAAATAATCCTAAAATAGCGCTACGTTAGTGGAAATAAAGTGCGGGGGTCGCATAGTCTGGCCAATTGCGTCGGACTCAAAATCCGATCCTTAGTGGTACGTGGGTTCGAATCCCTCCCCCCGCACCATTATCCAATATTTCACAACCCCTTAATCCAAATTTCATGAAACCTTACATCATTTGTTAATTCAGGATGAAAAGTCAAAGCCATATTCTTCCCATCAGTACATCCTACGATATCATCTCCATTCCATGCAATAGGTGTAATTCCAGTTCCAATTGAAGTAATCGCTGGAGCTCTTATGAAAATTCCATCAAAATAATTTCCATTTTTTAGACTAATTCTTGTTTCAAAAGAATCTTTTTGTCTGCCATAATAATTACGATCAAGTTTAATATTCATTTTAGACA
>DASCSW010000047.1:0-7117 GCA_034399455.1 Candidatus Poseidoniia archaeon | reverse complement strand
GTAGTGTAATCTTCTTTCTAATGTATTCATTTGGGCATCTAAGAATCTTCGATCAGTCCCTATAGAATTACCACATAATGGGGGGCTATATTTTGTTCCGAGGTGTTCTTCTATAAAATCCAAAGTTTGTATTTCAGCTTCTTCTATACTAATTTTACTTTCACGAACTTCATCTAATAAACCTGAACGATGATGCATTTCATGTACATAATCATTCATTCGTTCTAAAATTTTGTCATGAGCGTGTACTACTAAATCAGGACCTTCTGCAATTATATTAAGTTCAGAATCAGTTATGATGGTAGCAATTTCAATGATACGGTGCCTTTTTGGATCTAAACCAGTCATTTCCAAATCTAACCATACTAATTCTTGGGTCATAACTGTGGATTAAGACCCTATTAAATAGAATTTGTAGCGATACTGTCCTATAGTGCTTTCTAAATGGTGAACTGTGTCATTTTTTGACCCTGAAAAGTTCACTGAAGAATCGATAAACACCCTAAAGTCTGAATTAACAGACAAGGCAATTATCGCAGCATCCGGAGGTGTAGATTCTACAATTGCAGCAGTACTTGCAGCTAAAGCTGTGGGTGATAATCTTCTTGCGATATATGTTGATACAGGATATATGCGCCTCAATGAATCTCAATTTGTATCTTCTATGTTAGAAGAATTAGGAGTTAAATACAAAGTAATAGACGCTTCAAAGAGATTCTATGAAGGTTTGAAAGGTGTTATTGATCCTGAAGAAAAACGTAAAATTATTGGTGAATTGTTTATACGTGTCTTTGAAGAAGAAGCGAAAGAATATGGGGGTAAATTCTTGGTACAGGGAACTATAGCTCCAGATTGGATTGAATCAGGAGGGGGTATGAGAGACACAATCAAGTCACACCACAATGTAGGAGGATTACCAGACGATATGGCAATGGAACTTTGTGAACCAATAAGAGAGCTTTACAAGGATGAAGTGAGACTTTTAGCGGAATTTTTGGAAGTTCCAGTAGCTCACAGGCAGCCATTCCCAGGGCCAGGTCTAGCAGTTCGCGTAATGGGGGAAGCTACACCTGAAAGAACAAATATTGTTCGAAAAGCTTGTTATATCGTAGAAGATGAACTTGAATCTGCAGCTAAGAATGGTAAGATGGAATTACCTTGGCAATATTTTGCAGTTTTGTTACCTGTAAAGACAGTAGGTGTTCAAGGAGATGTTAGAGCTTATGGAAATACAATAGCAGTACGTGCCGTTCAAAGTTATGATGCTATGACAGCTCAAGCTTTAGATGTTCCATACCCAGTTCTTAAGAAAATATCGGAGAGAATTACTAGAGAACTCAAATCTGACGTTAATCGTGTAGTTTATGATATAACAGATAAACCACCTGGCACAATAGAGTGGGAATAAATCAAGATTAATAAAAGGATAAAAAAATGATGGAGTGGATAACGTTATTGCTCATACTTGGTGCAATCATTGCCGTTGTCAAAAGGCAGACCATGGTTTAATCAGGAATGAATCATCGTCAGCAGGAGTTAGAAACTTTTTATCTATATGAAAAGGGAGATGTAGCTAAGTCGGTATTTTTTCAAAAAGCCTATCTAATAGCTTTTGTACTTACTATTTTTTGTATTATTTTTTTGATTTCAAGAGAGCATGAGGTTTGCGTGAGCAATTCATGTTTTCCGTGGCCTCCTGCGTTGATTGCTATAGCAATTCCTTTGATATATATTTACAGAGGGATTTTTGGACGTAATGATGGATATGGGAATAAGGGACGGCGTGAGTCTGCGAAGACTTCTATTTTAGTTAAGACAGAAGGTGGAAGTTATGTTTACAGATACAGGAAGGATTCATTTAATGGTAGGTGGAATGCAGGTTTATTAGTTTGCAAAGTGTGTAATGAAGAGTTTGAACTCGATGGAAATGTTGACGAATGTTATTTTCAAATATGCAGTAAAAACGAAAAGTGCATACATGAACGTTCAAAATTAGTTGAGCCTGGACAGGGTGAAGGCTTTTGGAAGACAAAGCAACAATATGACTTTTGATAAGCAATATGGTGCCGGGGGCGGGGTTCGAACCCGCGGCCTTCGGATGTCCCAGGCATAGCCGGAACTATTTTTACCCTATGAGTCCGACGCTCTACCAGGCTGAGCCACCCCGGCTCCTTCGAGGTTGAATCACTAGGGGTTTTAAGTTTAAGTTTCGGTGATTCTTTATAACATCCCCTTAATCCGCGAATAATGGAAGGATCAAGTTCCAAGAAGCAAACGCCGAACACAGGCACTTATGATCCCGTTTCTTTGGAGACAGACGTAGCAGAAAGATGGCGTAAAGATAAGACATTTGAGAGTAGTATAGAGCAGCGTCGAGAATCTCAACCTTTTACTTTTTTGGAAGGTCCACCCACAGCTAATGGAAAGCCAGGAATTCATCACGTATTATCAAGATTGTACAAAGATATGGTATGTAGATGGAAGACAATGGAAGGTCACTTAGTAGAGAGAAAAGGTGGCTGGGATACTCATGGTTTACCCGTAGAAATAGAAGTTCAAAAACAATTGAATTTGATGTCCAATGAAGAGATAGAAGCTTATGGTATGGAAGCTTTTAATCAAAAATGTAAGGAAAGTGTTTGGACTTATGAGGAAGCTTGGAGGGAAATGAGTGAGAGGATGGCTTTCTGGGTTGATATGGATAATCCTTACGTTACATTACATGACGAATACATAGAATCTGCTTGGTGGTCATTAAAACAAATGCATGATAAAGGACTACTTTTCAGAGGTCATAAAGTTTTACCGTATTGTCCACAAACAGGTACAAGTTATTCTACGCATGAAGTTTCACTTGGTTACAAGGAGGTTTCTGAACCTGCAGTTTATGTTAAGTTCCAATTAGTTGATGATAATGCTTCAATACTTGCATGGACCACCACTCCTTGGACACTTCCTGGTAATGTAGGACTTGCTGTTGGACCTGATGTTACTTACTGTAGAGTTCGAATAACTGAACCACCTTCTGGCAATTGGGAAGGTCGTGGAAGTTCAGAAGTTGGTGAAGAGCTAATTTTAGCTAAAGAGTTGTTATCTGAGGTTTTGCGTCATAAGGTTGAAATAATTGAAGAATTCCCCGGTTCAAAAATAGTTGGTAAAGCCTATCAGCCATTATTCCCGGGAGCTATAGATAGGGGGGATTCAGATACGGCTTGGACAGTTGTATCAGCAGATTTTGTAACAACAACAGACGGGACTGGTGTAGTTCATACTGCAGTAATGTATGGTGAAGATGATTATGCTCTTGGTATGGAGGTCGGTTTTCCAGCACAGCATACTGTAGGGATGGATGGTAAATTCATCAAAGGTACACACGATTCATTAGATGGTCGTTACGTCAAAGATTGCGATTCAGATATTATCAATCTTTTAGATACAAGTGATAGACTTTACAGAGAGCACACTTACACTCACGATTATCCACATTGTTGGAGAACAGATCATCCTTTGCTTTACTATGCAATGGACAGTTGGTTTGTTCGTATGACTGCTGTAAAAGATAAAATCATACAATTTAATTCAGAAGTTGAATGGGCTCCAGAATGGACAGGTACTGGAAGAGTTGGTGAATGGCTTAGAAACATCAAAGATTGGGCTATAAGTCGAGAACGATATTGGGGAACACCAATTCCGGTTTGGATATGCCAGGATTGCGGCCATGAACATTGCATAGGTAGTATTGAAGAAATGAATTCTTTGAAAACAGATTCTTCACCTTCTCCTAAAGAGTTGCATAGACCATATGTTGATGATGTTAAACTTCACTGTAGCAAGAAAGGGTGTAGCGGAGAAATGGTTCGAGAACCATATGTTATGGATTGTTGGTTTGATTCAGGTTGCGCTTCTTTTGCACAATGGCATTATCCTTTTGAAAATGAAGATAAATTCAAAGGAAGTTTTCCAGTAGATTATATTTGTGAGGCAGTCGACCAAACACGGGGGTGGTTCTATTCACTTCTCGCAGTTTCAACAACTGTTTTTGATAGCATTTGTTATCATCGTTGTCTTTCACTAGGGCATATTTTGGATAGCGAAGGGAAGAAAATGAGTAAATCTAAAGGAAATGTAATTAACCCGTGGGATCATTTTAACAAAGAAGGAACAGATGCAATACGTTGGTATATGACAACACAAAGTGCACCTTGGAATCCAATGAATTTTGATCCTAAAGGTGTAAGAGAAACATATGCTAAGATGTTTCTTACTTTATGGAATGTTCATCGTTTTCATGCAGATTATGCAATTTTAGATAATTTTGATCCTAAGGATAAATCAACATTTATACCGGTCAAAGAACGTAGTCCTCTTGATCGGTGGGTTCTTTCTAGAATCTCAACAGTCGCTCAAAATTTTCATGACCAGTTTGTTTCGTGGGAATTTCACAAAGCAGGTCGTGATTTAGAAAATTTTGTAATTACCGATCTTTCAAATTGGTATGTGAGACGTTCTCGTCGCCGACTATGGGATGAAGCTGATAGTAATGATAAACGAGCTTGTCAGCATACTTTACATGAGGTTTTGTGTACAGTAAGTAAGCTCATGGCTCCAATTTCTCCATTTATGTCAGATAGAATTTATCATGATCTTACGGGCGAATCAGTTCACATGGCAGATTGGCCTCTTGGTTCTTCATTAGTAGAGAAATCTATTCCTCCACAAGACATAGAATTAGAACAAAAAATGGCAATAGTTCGTACACTTACAGAAACTGGGCGCAGAATACGCGTTGATTCCAATAGACGGCAAAGACTGCCTTGTCAATCTGGTTGGATTGTTGGAGAAATAGATTTATCAGAATTCCATTCTATAATATCAGAAGAATTAAATGTTGAAAATTTGGAAACAGAAAAGAATCTCGATAGATTTCAACGTATAGAAGTAGCCCCAAATCACAAAGTTTTAGGTAAGAAATGTCGAGCAGATTTACCCAAAGTTCTTTCTGAATTAGCAAGTATTGATTCTGAAGCGTTATTATCTCAAATGGAAGAAGGTAAAGCAAAATTGGTAGGTTATGATATTACAATGGATGATATTTTTCTTCGACGTGTCGAAAAAGAAGGTTTTGCCGCATCAACATTTACTACAGAAGAGTCAGGTGATATTTCACTTGTTTTAGATATGGCACTCAATGAGGCATTATTATCCAAAGGTTTAGCACGTGAAATAACTAGAAGGGTACAGTCTAAACGTAAGGATTTAGATCTTGATTTAGAGGATACAATCACACTTAATGTATGGCTTACAGAGAAGAACCCAAAATTAAATTCAGCAGATTGGGATTATGTAAAATTTGAAACACGAGCTAGTTCAGCTGAATTGTCGTATACAAAACCGTCTAAAAATTCAGATAGTTTTGAGGTTGATGAATCGAAAATATATTTTAATCTGAAAAAGAACAATTAATTATTTTACAGCTTTGAATTGGGGTTTCTTTTTCTCTACTGGCTTAAATTTTGGAGTTTTATCATCTACAGCCTTAAATTTTGGTGTTTCCTTTTTTTCTTCAAATGAAGGCACATCAGTTGACATTTCAAACGTCGGTGCGCTACTTATTCCTGAGCTTTCACTCCCCATAACCTTCACCCCACCTGATTCACTTCCTAGAGACATTGAACCTATGCTATTAGACCCAGTTCCTAACATACTATCTGTATCTAACTCACTAAGTTCTATGGTAGTTTTTAATTTCTCAACTTGGCGCTGTATGTCTTTATTTTCAGGAGTTTGGGTTCCCGTTTTTTTATCAACTCCAGCCTCATTTATTATTTTCATTGCTTCAGCAGCCGCGTCTTTTACTTCATTAGAACCATCTCCAGTCAAAATAAGTGCTTGATCCATAACTTCAGGAGGCATTTCCCAAGAAACACCTTTTGAAATGGATGCTAAAGCAGTAATGGCAGTAGCTCTGATTCTTGAATCTTGGTTTGTGGTTTCTTCTATAATCATCTTAACCAATTTAGTAAAATCATCATAGCTCAAATCGCTAACCTCACTCCAGAATTTTTTTACTGTAAAAATATCAGCTTTCAATATGGGTTTCATGTATTTGTTAAGATTTGTACTTTTTTTGCCAACAGCCTTGAATTTTTTAGGTCCGCCTTTTGTGTTTTTCACAATTTTTTTAGTTTTAGGAGCGTTTCCTTTTTTTACTTTGGCTTTCTTTCCAGATAGTTCTCGTACTTTGAAAATTCGACTTCTGGGTTGCCCTTTATTTTTAGGAACGACTTTTACACCTTTTCTTTTTGCAGCAATATCAGCCCCACTTTCAACCTCCAATCCTACTGGAGGTGCAAATAAATCTTCATTATCTACTTCAGGTGTTGTTTGAGGCTCTATTGCAGCAGGTGCTACGACTTCATCAAAAGTAACAACTGTGCTAAAAATATCCTCTAGAAAATCCTCAGGAGTCATATTTGTATTACTACTGTTAAGTTCATTTTGTAGAATATCTTCACCAATTGACACTATAAACATAAATTTGTGTATGTTGAGATAATTTGCCATAAAATCAGAAATATTCATGAAGGCACCCGTTGGAGCTCTTTCCATACCTTGGACTAAAATGACAAGAGGTTTCTTTTGAAGACTAATAGAGGCTAATTTCTTTAAAGATGAATCAAATTGGTGTATTAGTTCTACTCTATTTTCACTTGTTAAATGTGTACTAACTGTAGCAGGTGCAGTTTCATTAATTCTATTTACAAGATCTGCAGTGGCTCCGCTTGTATCAGTGTTAGCTTTTAATTCAGTAACAATTTGTTGTATTAATGGTTGTGACAAATCATTCTCTGAAAGATATCTTCGAGCATTGAAATCTATTATACTTAACCCGGCACCATATAGGTCATTTTGCAAGTCAGACATAGCCGTTTTTCTTTCACCTAATGTTCCACCATATAATGCAACTAATGAGGGTGGATTTGGACTCCCAGCTAGTTTTATTATTTTTGCAGTGGCTGCAGTAGTCATAGATTAACTCCGTTACCGGTTATTGTAAATCACGATGAAGCTCTCTTTAAAGGTTCTCTACATGGCAAAAAAGTGCGGGGGTCGCATA
>DASCSW010000046.1:0-7250 GCA_034399455.1 Candidatus Poseidoniia archaeon | reverse complement strand
TAAATTATTTAAATTTAGTATATCCACATTTTCCACAAGAAACTCTGTCTTTGTGTTCAGCTAGAAAAACACCCGGGCCACAATTATCTTTTGGGCAAAATTGTCTCTTTCGAGTTATTTTCCCTTCTGAAATTTCATATTGTTCAATCTTCTTCATTAGCCTCTACCTCTTCATTTTTCTCTTCTGGTGCTTCTCCTTCACTCACATTTTCCTCTTTTGAGGCTTCTTTAATTTCTTCTTTTTCCTCTTCGGGTTCAGCTTCTGCCTTCTTTTCTTTCTTTGGCTTAGTATCAATATTCTTGTGTCTATCTAATGAGGGTTTAGTCTCAACAAGATTCATAGATTCCTTGTTAGTGTAAACTTTGGCATAACCTGATGTTTCCGTTCTACCATATTTGTTTTTTAAGTGATCTATTATTATCAGTTCTCTTTTTGCTTTTAATTGCTCAGAAAGATTCTTAATAACTTGATTTCTCTTTGGAGTTGCGTCACTTTCATGCTTTATGACGATTTGAATTTCTTGTCTGCTAAGGAGCGGGTTGCTGTTATTTTCTGTTATTTCGAGTTCCATTCTAGTCAACCAACATACGCTTGAGAAAGCTGTTGGCCCTCTTCTTTTCTTGATGATCTACATCAACTACTACCATCCCTCTGTCGGGCATCCCATAAATTACCTTCGTTCCTAAATCAGCCATACTTATAGCGGCTAACGTTGCTAAATCTTCTTCACCCTCTACAATTATCTTTGTGTTTAATTTGTTTTTCAATCCTCTCTTAATTGAATCCCATAATTCGAGAGATATAGTTCCTGGTTGGTTTGTAGTTTTAATAATTTTTTGCCCTATTTTATCCATTTTAATTTTTTGTCTTGAGTCCAAAGGAATCGTCCTTTTTGTTTTCATATCAATTATACTTAGGTTTGGTTCTCTTATTTCCTCAAATATCTTTATTGTGCAAATATCTCCAACAGTAACAATGTACTCAGAATTCAAAAGGAAATCAGGTGATTCTTGATAAATTTTTCTATTAGAGTTTCTTAATTCTTCAGCCATTTCAGGCCTTAGAATATACATTTAGCGTACACGTAAAGCATAGCGACCAGGCGTCCGTATGCCCATTTCTTTTGCTATTTCAGATCTTTCAGGATTTAAGATTTCAACAAAACCTTGCCATTCTCTTGAAATCTCAGAATCAGGACAACGAGGGCAGGATTTTTCATCCAAAATTAGATGACATTCTTTACAAGCAAAATCACTCATTATTCTCCACCAGCAGCAGCCTTATTCTGGTCTTCTACAATCCATTCGTGTTTTCCAAGGCCGGGCTGCCTCATTGTTAATCCTATCTTGGATTCTCTTGGTGATATTTCATTTAGAGAAATAGTTACAACTCTGGCCCTTACCTTGTCACCTACTTTAAGTTCTCTTTTAGTTTCTTTGCCAATTAATCTTTGATTGCCAACATCAGTATTGATATGATCATCCTGAACTTGTGAAACATGCAATAGTCCATCTAGTGGTCCAAATCTTACAAATGCCCCATATTCAGTTATTTGATCAACAACACCTTCTATAATTTCTTGGATTGTCACATCAAAGAGTAACATGTCCATTTTAACAGGTTGATAAACAGCACCATCACCATGTACAACACGACTATCTCCAGTTAGTTCTAAATTTGTTATTAATACAACTAATTTTTGGTCGGGCCCCATTCTTCCTTCAAAGGCTTGATGGGCTAATTCCATGGTGACTTTGTTTATGTCTTCATCTAGCCTATCTGGCGGGATTCTAACCATGTCATTTCTTGTATGTAGGTAATACATCTTTTTTCCTCAGCAGACCTCTCTATAAACTAACTAACTCAGCATTCCAGCTAAAACAAGACTAACTACAGACATTAGTTTGATTAAAATGTTTAAGCTTGGTCCTGCGGTGTCTTTGAAAGGGTCTCCAACAGTATCTCCGACTACTGCAGCTTTGTGAGCATCAGAGCCTTTTCCTCCATGAGCTCCTCCTTCAATGTGTTTCTTTGCATTATCCCATGCACCACCTGCATTCGACATGAATATAGCCATTAGAACGCCAGATACAGTCACTCCAGCTAAAACACCAGCTAACATTAACATTCCTTCATTTGAATCTTTATCTAAAATTCCAATTTCAGGTAAAATAAAAGCAAAAATTACAGGTGTTGATACAGCCAATAAACCAGGTGCCACCATTTTTTTGATTGCAGCATGTGTTGAAATATCGACACATTTTGCGAAATCAGCTTCAGCTTTACCCTCAAGCAAGCCCTCAATTTCTCTAAACTGCCTTCTAACTTCTTCAATCATTTCAAATGCAGCCTCTCCAACAGCCTTCATTGAAAATGCTGCAAACACAAATGGCAACATTCCTCCTATGAAAAGACCTGCCAAAACTTTAGGATTTAGAATATCTACTTCAGTAATATTTGCTTGAGTAGTGAAAGCAGCAAAAAGGACTAAAGCAGTTAAAGCAGCAGAACCTATAGCAAATCCCTTTCCGATTGCAGCAGTTGTGTTCCCAACAGCGTCTAATTTATCAGTTCTCTCTCTAACAATCGGTTCTAAACCGGTCATTTCAGCAATACCTCCTGCATTGTCAGCAATCGGTCCGTAAGCATCAACAGCAAGTTGAATTCCAATGGTTGAAAGCATACCTAATGCTGCAATACCAATTCCATACAATCCTGCAAATTCATATGCAAGGAGCATTGCTAGAGCAATGGTAATAACAGGTAAGGCAGTAGAAATCATACCTATACCTAGTCCTGAAATAATATTAGTTGCAGAACCAGTTTCTGAAGATTTTGCAATATCATGAACGGGTGCATTTTTACCAAACATAGGTTCATCAGAAGTATAATATTCCGCAAACAGTCCAATTAAGATACCTGATAAAACTCCAGTTAGTGTTGCATAGAATAAGTTCATAGAGGTGAGTTTTAATGTTACTGGAGCAATATATCCTTCATCTTCTTCATTACCAATAGCAGCTTCAGTAATCCATTCAATACCATTACCAACTACATTATCAATTATAAAATATGAAACAACAAGCATCATTAAAGCAGCTCCAAAATGGCCTTTATTGAGTGCAGTTTGAGGATTTCCACCTTCACCAGTCTTCACAAAAAAAGTTCCGATTATTGAAACAAATATTCCAGCCGCAGCTAGAGTTAGTGGTAGTTGAACTAGAGCTTCTTGGTCCTGAGCAGCAGCTAAAACCATAGCGCCGATCATAACACCTACAAATGATTCGAATAAATCAGCACCCATTCCTGCTACATCTCCTACATTATCTCCAACGTTATCAGCTATTGTTGCTGGATTTCTAGGATCATCTTCTGGAATCCCAGCTTCCACCTTACCTACTAAATCAGCTCCAACATCTGCAGCCTTAGTGTAAATACCGCCACCCACTCTAGCAAATAATGCAATAGAAGAAGCTCCCAATGAGAAACCAGCTATTACAGACATTCGACTATCAAGATCAGGAAAACGACCTTCGAGACCTAAATACAATAATGAAAGACCCATTACACCTAATCCTGCAACACACATCCCCATTACGGAACCTCCTGAGAATGCAACAATAAGTGCATCATTCAGGCTTGTTCGGGCTGCGTTTGTGGTTCTACTGTTAGATGCAGTAGCTGCCCACATGCCTATGAAACCAGCTAATCCAGAGCATAAAGCTCCAAAAATAAATGCTAAGGCAATTATTCCTTGACCCTCTGAATTGTATCCTAAGAATAATAAAATTGCTACAGCTACAACAAAGAAAGCTAGAACTCGGTATTCTCTATTAAGAAATGCCATTGCTCCGCTACGAATGTGGCCTGCAATTTTTGCCATTTCATCAGTCCCTTGACTTTGGCTTTCAACCCATCTTAATTTCCAGAAAGCAAAAGCAAGTGCTAAAACCCATGCTAAAATCCATATTATCGAAATAGTATCAGTTATTTCCATTTTTGCACCCCTGCAATGATCTCATTAATTTAAAATCAAATACAAGCTTTTTCGGATTTTAGTGCAGACTATATAAGATTGATGGGACTTTACTTTGCTTTTCCGTATACAAAACCACCAATAAGGCCAAACCCAATCATTACAACTAAGACTGCATATACGCCAATGTCCATTAGTATTTCTCTTTTGAAACCGAATATCCGCCCCCATCCAATCCAAAAAGCTAAGGCTAAAGGGATAAGGAAATAGTAAAATCCGGCAGTTATTTTTTGTTGATCGGGTAGATTTTCTAAGTTCAAATTTTCACCATTACCATGTCTTTGACTGAACGAACCGTTTCAAAGGGAATATTTAACATATTCTCTGAATCTAACTCATATCCCTCAGGAATATCTCCATCTGATGTTATAACTAGAGTTTTAAGTTTTCCCGATGTTGAGTCAAGTATTACATTAGAGATATATCCTAAACGTTCTCCAGAAACAGTAGTTACTTGCTTATCTCTGAGGTCTGATAGTCTTATTTCCATATTTACATGTATAGTTCATCTTCGCTACGCCGTTTTTCCCGCCTAGTTCTTGATTTTAACTTCTTGCCTAATTCTGAGTAGTATTTTACGGTATCCTCTGTTACAGATGGAGCAACCTGTTCAAGAGCTTGGTCAAAATGTTTAGCCGTTACTTCTTTGGCTTTAGGATTTTTTCTAAGCGCTAAAATTGCCGCTTCGCGTACAACACCTTCAATATCTGCACCTGTGTATCCGACCATTTTTTTGGCTAATGTATTGAGATTCACTCCTTTCAGGGGCATGTTTTTTGTATGTATCTTCAGTATATTCTTTCTTGCTTCTTCATTGGGTTCATTGACTAAAATCATTCTATCAAATCTACCAGGTCTAAGAAGAGCAGGATCAATTATTTCAGGCCTATTAGTAGCACCAATAATAATTACACCTTCTAAATTTTCTAATCCATCCATACTTGTCAATAATTGGTCAACAAGTCTGTCTGAAACTTTACTATCACTATCTCCTCCTCTAATCGGGGCAAGCGCGTCTAATTCATCTAAGAAAACTATACATGGAGAGACTTGTTTTGCTTTCCTGAATACTTCTCTTAGCTTCTTTTCAGATTCTCCTACCCATTTGGACATGACTTCAGGGCCTTTAATTGCTATGAAATTAGCTGCAGATTCTGTTGCAATAGCTTTTGCAAGTAAAGTTTTTCCAGTTCCAGGAGGACCATACAATACCATACCTCTTGGTGGAGTAATTCCTAATCTCTCAAAACCTTCAGGATTAGTTAATGGCCATTCAACAGTTTCCTTAAGTCGTTGTTTGGCTTCTTCTAAGCCTCCAACTTCACTCCATTCAACTCTTGGTATCTCTACCATTACTTCTCTTAGTGCTGATGGCTCAACATCCTTTAATGCTTCTTTAAAATCATCGTTGTTTACTTCCATCTCTTGAAGTAATTTAGGTGGAATAGGTTCATCTAAGTCAATTTCAGGTAAATACCTTCTTAGTGCACTCATCGCAGCTTCTCTAGCCAGTGCTGCTAAATCTGCGCCAACAAAACCGTGTGTAATATCAGCAAAGTGATCTAATTCTTTCCATACTTTATCGTTATCTACTGTAACTCTTTTGATAGGCATTCCTCTAGTATGTACTTGCAGAACTTCTTTTCTTCCTTCACGGTCTGGTATTCCAATTTCTATTTCTCGGTCAAATCTTCCAGGCCTTCTTAGTGCTTGATCTATAGCATCAGGTCTATTTGTAGCAGCAATGACTATTACTTGTCCACGAGCCTGTAAACCGTCCATTAAAGTTAAAAGTTGTGCAACAACACGTCTTTCAACTTCTCCTTGGGTTTCATCGCGTTTTGATGCGATAGAATCAAGTTCATCAATAAATATAATAGATGGTGAATTGGTTTCAGCTTCCTCAAATTTTTGTCTTAAATGAGCTTCAGATTCTCCATAATATTTGTTCATTATTTCAGGGCCTTGAATAGATAGGAAATTAGCTCCAGATTCATTTGCTACAGCTTTTGCAAGTAATGTTTTTCCAGTTCCAGGAGGTCCATAGAGTAAAACTCCTTTTGGAGGGTCTATACCTAAAGCATCAAAGAGTTCAGGATGTTTGAGAGGTAACTCAATCATTTCCCTCACTTTCTTAATTTCTTCTTTAAGCCCTCCAATATCTTCGTAAACAACCCCGGTTGTGGTTAATTCTTCTTCTTTAATTGGATCTTCGTGAACTTGAATAACAGTATCAGCCTGAATCTGAATTATACCTTTAGGTTGAACCACAGTGACAGCAAAGGGTAATCTTCCTCCCATAAGAGTCAGTCCGGGAACAATTACAACATCACCTTTTGTTAGTGGTCTTCTATTCAAACCTCTCAAAATAACTTCTTCGATACCCGGTCCAAATTGTACTCTTCCTGATTGATCCATCATTGGGGCTAAAACTACCTTTTGAGCAGGTTTAACTTGAGCTTTCTTAACTTCTACTTTGTCACCTAGGTTTACTTTTGCGTTGTTACGGATTAAGCCATCAACACGAATAATTCCTTTGCCTTCATCCTCAGTTCTTGCTCTCCAAACAATTGCAACAGTTGGATCTCTTCTTCTTCCATGTATTTCTACAATATCTCCAATAGACAAACCTAATTCATTTCTGGTTAGTGTATCTAATCTACCTCTACCATAACCAACTTCATCCTGTAGTGCCTCAGCAACTTTCAGAGTGATTGAATCTTCTCCCATGGGTCTATTGTATAATTTGGGTTCAAAAAACTACTGTTGGCAGTTTTTTTTGTTTCTAATCCTGTTTCCTACTATTAAAAGAACAGAAGCCACAGGCATCATAATTGTTGAAAATTCAGGGATACCTAGTGTTGTTGCATCAGTTATATCATCTAAATCAGTTGAAGGGACATTTTCAACGTCCCATGTAGCTGTAAAAGCTTTTTTACTTTCATCAGTACTTACAGCTCTAATTTTATCATTTGTGAGATCTACAGTAAAACCCAAATCAGATTTTTGGCATGCTAATTTAACACCACTATGGCCATTATTTACTAGTATATGATCGTCCCAGTCATCGGATCCACTGGTTTCTAATTCCCATGCACCACCAGATGAGTCCCAAGTATAAGTATATCCTCTGTTATCACTTCCATGTCTATAGCTTGTACAAGCCGCGTCATATGTTCCACTACCTACTGATACATCATCGATTATTACACC
>DASCSW010000045.1:0-7757 GCA_034399455.1 Candidatus Poseidoniia archaeon | reverse complement strand
GCATCTACCAAGGATTTTCCAACATCCGATAGGTCTTCTATGAATCTAGCAACATCTCTTAAATCATTTACTTCACCAACATCACTACCAATAACAGTACTAGCATCTAGCATAGGGACAGTTACAATAATTTCAGCAGGTAAGCTATCAACGAATACATATGCATCAAGGCCCATGTAGTCTTCATCATAGACGGTGTCGTCTATAGCTCCTACTTTGAATTGAACCGGTTGTCTGTGATTAATTTTGAAATCGGCTAATTCTCCGCTACCATCATCATCTAATATTAGTGATTGAATCCAGCTCAAATTACCTGATAAACTTGCCGTTTCATTTTGTAACCCCATGTTATTTTGATATAACATTACAGAACTGCCATTGTATTCAGAATGATCCCATGCCCAAGATGTTGCTTTATCATCTTCAGTAGCATTTGTTATAGCAAAAGTAAAGTTGAACCAACTATCTGTAATTAATCTCAGATTACCAGATGAACTAGAAATTTCAGCAGATCCAGGTAGATGTTCTAATTTGAGTCTAGAATAGATTCCACTCGCAAAACTTGTAAAAATAATATTGTCAATAATTTCATCCGCATTATTTCCACCAGCATAATTTAGATTACCATTATCAACATTCAAAGTAATATTGCTTGGTACATTACTTAGTGTGATATTGGCCCAATGAGATGTCTCTCCTAAATTATCAATTCCTTCAAAATAAACTCTGAATGGTTTTTCTCTCACGGGATTCATTGTGAGTGAAATATTAGTAATACCTTCTCGTGAAAAGAAGTCAATATCTCCTATGTCTGTAATTCTAGCACTAAAGCTATAATCTTCATTTTTTGAAGAAATTACTGATCTAGAATCCGGAGCATTTGAATCTAAATATGCAGATTCATTGTATATTGCAAAGAAATCATCATTACTTCCATCTTTCAAATCTAAATATTTGTCACTTGTCAAAAATACGAACATTTCTTTTAGATATGTAGGTTCATTTTGGCGATTACGAATTCTTATTGCAACTTCACCATCTCCTTCACCTATTGTTGATTGGAGAACTGCTTGAGGTATAGAACGTAGCAAGTCGCCAATATAAACAATTCTTCCTGCTAAACCTAATAAAATATCACTAATAAATCCACCAACTAGTGAACTATCTAAGCTTTCATCATTGTCATTAATAGGTATGGTTGTACCTCCTGTTTCATCTAATTTTAAATTTCCTTCAAGAACTAAGTTTTCAGGTAGATCTTTGATTTCTAATCCTGTAAATAGTTTGTAATCATGGTCAGTCCAAGTAGCACTACGTCCATCTTCAGTATAATATTCGTAATCACCATAAACTATTGATTCTATAGGCTCAGTTGAATGGAATTCAATAACAGTCCAATTCTTTTCAGGCGTTGATTCATTTCTAACTTCTAACCAAACTGACGCCTCAGGCATATTGAGTTCATCTAAGCAAACTTCGTTACCTGATTGATCAAGGTTACAAACTGGCACTCCTTTAACATCAGCCACAATGTGAGATAGGAAAGAATCAGTACCATCACCAGGGTTTAGATTAAATTCATAATATTGGAATTCTAGATCGAATTTTTTATTTGGTTCATTCGGATTGGTTGTTTCGGTTGGTGGAGCATAAACTTCGATTGAATCTCTGTCGACTCCATTATCGTTTTGTGAAACAATTCTTACTTTTAATTCATCTGGGATTTTGCCTCTCGGATTTTCTAAATCAACTTTAATGAATGTTATTTCTTCAAGAGCATCCCCAGGATTAATAGTAGTTCCACTACTCCAGTTATACTTTAGATATCCTATTGCAATTTCTAGGGAATCAATACCATTATTGAAAGGATTTCCAGTTTCATTATTCATAGATACGGAGATTTCATATGGTGCATTAACGTAGTCTACATCTCCCGGATTTAGACCAATGCCACCCCCGTCAGGACCAATGGTGAAGATAAATTCTTCAATAACTACATCTAAGTTATATTCATCAGGTACTTCATTTGCAGGAAATTGTGTGTTTACGCCCCATACATATGTTTGATCATTATTATCCTCATTCTCGTAAGTTATTCCCCTTACAATAGCAACATCTAATGTTTGGTTTAAATCTTGCAATTTTTCGAATTCAAACGATATTCCCACATTAGCTTCTAAACCGACATCCCCATCGATTGGATTTATATCGGTTTGATCGTTAATTAAATCATTAATAACAGGTACAAGTCTTGCACGAATTTCATCATCACCATCTTCATCAATATCAATAGTTACCCATGCAGCATCTCCTTCGTCTAGGGCATTGACGAATGTAAGAATAAATTGTGCAACAATATTTTCTAAGCCCAATGATTCTACCCATGCAGCTATTATTGCAGTTGAGGCACCCCATATTGTAGAGGCTAAATTAGCTTCAACAACACCTTCCTCACAAGGGGCATCAGGAGGCGCATCGGCACCACAACCACTTACATCTATAGTTCCATTACCATTAGCATCATAGGCCCAATAAATTAGATAAGTTTCAGTAAAGATAGATAAAGCAGTACCTAGGAATGAATCCTGATACAAATCTGCATCATTCATCATAGTATTGATTATGTCAGCTTTTATTGGTTCGGGATCATTCACAGATGTAGGTTCTAATCCTCTGTTTGCATAGTCATAAATTACAGTTTCATAATCATCAATATTAGCCACAACATCTTCACTTTCATCCTTACTATTCATTGAAACTTCTCTAGCTTCTAGTAATGACAAATCAAGTTCATTTCCTTCATGAATAGATCTAAGAAAGTTTAATTCATCAATAACAGTATTGTTTATTTCGTCATTTCTTTGGTTAACACTTTGAAAAAAGGTATCTAATTCTTGGGCAGTACCATAATTTGCCTCAAGTTCATTCGGACCTGTTGCTGTAGGTAATAGAACTACTTGAAGAATCATTAATAAAATTACTGAAAAAGTTATAACTTTTTTTCGATTCATTACTTTGAATGAGGATATCTTCATTATTATTATTGAGAAACCATCTCTATAAATAAGGTTATTAGCTAAAATAATAGATGGTTTTTATATAGAGAATCAATTACAATGTGAAAATGAGTGATGAATCTTTACAGGATGTAATCGCCGACGATAGTGCTTTCAAGGGAGAAACAGATGAGAGCGAATTAGAAGCATTAGTATCCAAATTAAAGACAAATATCCTGATAATTGGTAGCGGAGGAGCAGGAAATAATACATTGACAAGACTCTACAAAGAAGGAATGACTACCATTGAACTTTTGGCAGTTAACACCGATGCTCAACATTTGTTAAACACTCCAATACCGCATAGAATGTTGATTGGCAAAAAACTTACAAAAGGTTTAGGCGCAGGTTCTGAACCAAGTACAGGAGAGGGGGCAGCCGAAGAAGCTAAGACCGATATTCTAGAAGCATGTCAAGATGCAGATATTGTTTTTCTTACAGGAGGTCTTGGAGGAGGTACAGGAACGGGATCACTTCCAGTTATAGCTAAATTAGCAAAAGAACGTGGCGCACTTACTATTGCTATAGTTACACTTCCTTTTAGTAACGAAGGTGCTAGGCGCACTCGGAACGCACGATTAGGATTAGATAGATTACGTAAGTGTGCAGATACAGTTATTGTAATTCCTAATGATAGATTACTTCAAGAAGAGATAATGAATTTACCTTTAAACCTGGCTTTTAGACAAGCAGATGAAATTTTAGGTAATGCAATAAAATGTATGACAGAAATTACTTCTCAAGGAGGTTTAGTCAATATTGATTTTGCAGATATGCGATCTATTATGGATGGTGGTGGAGTAGCTATGATTGGGATGGGCGAAGGACATGGTCCTAATCGTGCATCAGAGGCAGTTATCGCAGCTCTAACATCTCCATTGTTAGAACTCGATATTGGTTCTTCAGAAGGGGCTCTTGTAAATGTGACGGGTGGAGATGATATGACATTACAAGAAGCTCATGAAGTTGTGAGAGAAGTACATAGTAAGATTAATAAAGATGCCCGAATCATTTGGGGAGCTTCGATAGATTCTACTCTCGAGCATCAAATACGAGTGATGCTCGTAGTTACTGGTGTCAAATCTCCTCAGATATTGGGGCCACCGTCGGGAGTAGATGATGGACTGCAAAACAGATACGGCATAGAGTTCGTACAATAAAAGCATGAGTTTCATAGAAAGAGTATGGCAAACGCAACATAAACTTGAGGAACGCTTCAAGAGAATAGGCAGAGGCCAGTATGGACGTGTTTTACGTTTGGCTCGCAAACCTACTTCAGATGAGTTCATTAAGAGTTCTTGGGTTGTAGGTATAGGTATTGCAATTATTGGTTTTATTGGTTTTGTTGTCTACTATATTTGGCTCAAAGCACCACCTATTGTAGCAGATTTATTAGGAATTTAGAAACATGGCAAGATTCATCGAAGAAGAAGAAAGTGAAATGGAGGTTCAAGCCGAACCATCATCAGATACACAAATTTACACAATGAAATCCCAAATAGGGCATGAAAGAACAGCTAGTGAAAGATTAGCAGATAGAGTAAGGAGAAGTGGAGCTCCAATTTTTGCTATTCTTGCACCACCTAAGTTGAGAGGTTATATTTTTGTGGAAACCGATAGTCCAGAAGCACTTAGAGACAATCTCAAAGGTTTAACACACGCTAGAGGAATGGTGATGAATAAAGGAAAGGGGTATGGTCGTTCTAAAGAACCAGATACGTTTGGAACTACTACGCTTGAAGAGTTGAAACCACATCTTACACCGCCTCCTGCCGTTTCAGGTATCGAAGAAGGGAATATTGTTGAAGTTATTGCAGGCCCTTTCAAAGGCGAAAAGGCACGTGTTCAACGCATAGATCAATCTAAAGAAGAAGTCACCGTTGAATTATTCGAAGCTATGGTACCTATTCCAATTACAGTACGTGGTGATCACGTTAGAGTTTTAGAAAAAGAGGTTAATTAATGGGAGAAACAGTTGAAGCATTAGTTGATGCAGGCAAAGCATCAGCAGGTCCGCCATTAGGTCCAGCGTTAGGTCCTTCAGGCGTAAATGTCAAAGAGGTTATAGCTCAAATAAATTTACAAACCAAAGACATGGAGGGTATGCAAGTACCTGTAAAAGTTAAGGTTGGAGATGATAAGAGTTATACGATAGAAGTTGGAACTCCTCCAGCATCGTCACTCATAAAACAAATTTTAGGAATTGAAAAAGGTTCAGGCGAAGCAGGTTCCGTTGTAGCAGCAGATTTGCCATTAGACAAAGCTATCAAAGTAGCTAAGCAAAAAGGTCCTGGTTTAACGGGTGGTGACATCAAAGCCAAGACTTCTGAAATTCTTGGCGTAGCTAAATCAATGGGTTTGACTTGTGAAGAAAAAGACCCTAAGGAAATTCAAGCTTTAATAAATTCAGGCGATTTAGATGATCGTTTTTAACTATAGAAAATTAATACTTTCTTCTTCAATTTTACGCCCACAATAAGTACACTGGATTTTTATTGTTTTTTCATCTATAAGACTAAAGTTAGAGGTAGCTCCTCTTTCATTGTTGCAAATGCAATTCTCATTTGGGCATTGTACTATATCTGAAATAAAGTTAGGTATTTCCACTTTTTTCTTATCTGCAACAGCATAGTTTCGAATAATGTTTACGCGGGCATTAGGAGATAATAATGCTAATTTTTCGATTTCATTTTCGTCTAATTCACGATCTTCTACTTTGATAATATCTTTACGTTTTTGTTTTTTACTTTGGACATTTATTAACAAGCTAATAGTTGTTCCACTATTTCCTAATTCCAAAATATCTAGAATTTTTCTTCCCCTTCCAGCCTCAATATGGTCAATAACTGTTCCATTTCTTATTGGTTGTACCCTTAATAAATTTCCACTCATTTTTTACCGCCAATTAGTTTTTCGAGAAGAGCCATTCTTACCGGAACGCCATTGAAGGCCTGTCTGAAGTAGGCTGCATGTTTCGTATCATCAACATCTGTTGAAATTTCACTAACACGTGGCAAAGGGTGTAAAATTTTCAATTTAGTTTTTGCATTTCTTAGTAATTCAGCATCGATTTTGTAAGCTCCAGCAACTTTCTTGTAATCCTCAAGGTCTGGAAAGCGTTCTTTTTGAATTCTAGTAACATATAATACATCTAATTCACCAAGTACATCACTTAAGTTTTCATGAGTAGACCATTTTCCTTTTAATTCATCAGTTATATGATCTGGCATAGCTAAACTTTCAGGCGATATAAAGAAGAATTTTGTCTTGAATTGGTCTAGAGCTTGTGATAGTGAATGCACAGTTCTTCCATATCTTAAGTCACCTAGCATTCCGACTTTCAAACCTTCTAATTTTCCTATTTCTTCCTTTATTGTAAAAAGGTCTAACAGTGTTTGTGTAGGGTGCTGTCCAGCCCCATCACCACCATTAATGATTGGTACATCTGAAACTTCTGATGCTAATTTAGCAGACCCTTCCCTAGGATGTCTGAGAACTACTGCATCAGAATATCCAGCCACCATTATTATTGCGTCTGAAAGTGTTTCTCCTTTCAAGTGAGATGTTGCAGACGGATCAGCAAATCCAATACAACTTCCTCCTAAACGATGCATTGCACTTTCAAAAGACAATCTGGTTCTAGTAGAAGGTTCAAAGAAGCATGTTGCAAGGATTTTGCCGTCTAAAGTTTTAGACTTTTTCTTTCCTTTGGCAACAGGTAACAATTCTTTTGCACGCTTCAGAATGTCCATGATGCCTTTTTTGTCTAAATCGGCTATGGACACGATGTGCTTCATGGTCTGCTAACGAAGGGGGTTTTTTAAATTGGTTAATGATATTTTTTGGACCAATATCTCTTTAAAGAGGATTTTTATTTCTATCCTAAATTTACTTTAATAGGATTGATAAATCTTGGAAACTTTTGAAACTGTGGACGAAATTGTAGAGCATTACTTTTCTTCCAGTAGTCCGTTTAAGAGTAAAATTTATGCAGCCTTAGGGTCTCTTTTTGTTCTTTTTGCAATTATAGGTATTTGGATTCCAGGATGGCCGACAGTTTCTTGGGCCGTTCCAGCCGCGTTTTTATTTTCGTTATCTAATGAAAAATTATTTCGTTGGAGTTTAACAAATGATTATTTTGGTTATGCTTTATTCATTTATTATGCAACTGGGAAAACCCTTCCATATCATGTTAAGGTGATTATAGTTTGCCTTATTTTTGGCATGTCATCTACATCATCTTATTTTGTTTGGTATGTTTCAACAAAAGGAAATGGTAAGTTAACAGATCCTTATTCATGGAATGGTGCAGACCCTGGTTTTGGTGCAGGAACAATTTTATTCGTAGGTTTGATTGGAATTTGGTATGTTTTGCTTAGAGTAAAATCTCGTTAGTTGTCTGTTAAATGGTATAAACCCGTTACTTCATTGAAATGCCGTGACAGGCAGTAAAAGGAAGCATAGGCATGGAATCTATCGCCTTTATGCGCCAATATATGATCGCTTCATGGCTCCTTCATTTGCAGATGGCCATTCCAAAATGTATACACCTCTTAATCTCAAATCAGGAGATCATATTTTGGAAGTCGGAGTAGGAACAGGTATATCTCTAACAAATATTCCAGATTTTGTTAAGGTCGATGCTATAGATTATAGTGAACCAATGTTAGTGAAAGCACGTAAAAGACAGGAAAAAGGAGA
>DASCSW010000044.1:0-7783 GCA_034399455.1 Candidatus Poseidoniia archaeon | reverse complement strand
TCCATTTTTAATTAATTGAACCCTTACACATTTTCTAATACCTGAATTAGGCAGTTTTGCTTCAACACCTACTTTTTCTACTACAATGCCTTTTGCTTGCGGTGCTCCTTGTAGAGGATCTGCTTTCTCTTTTAGCTTCATAGCTCTCTTACGATAGTACCTATCATTCCACCTATGTTTTTGGCGTTTGTTACGCTGACTAGATGCAGTGTAGAGTCCTTTTGCCATTCGTTAATTTCCTTCCTGAAGAATCAGGAATGCTCGCGAGAAGGGGGCTGTATATATATGTTCGGCTTTTATCTTTAATGTTTAATTAACACTTCTATTTTTTTCTGGGTAAACCTTTTGTTCAGCAACCTTGCAAGGGGATTTAGCCACCGTAGCTTAGCCCGGTTGAGCGGCTGACTTGTAATCAGCAGGCCGAGGGTTCAAATCCCTCCGGTGGCTCCACCCATTTAATTCTTATTCAGGCATACATCTGAGGCATTACCTTGGAGTAAAGTAGTAGAAAAATGTTACGAAGTACATCAGTCAAAAATGACCTATGGAAACCTGTCAAACTCCTTGCTCGTCAAACTTTTGATGGTCCTGCTATTGCATCTTCATGTAGTTCTAAGGGTGATTTAGTTGCAGTTCTTACAAATTCCAATTTAAATATATTTAATAATAGGGAATTACTAGAAACAATAAAATTAAAGGGAGGAAAAAGTGTACATGTTGCAGAGGATGGCGTTAGTATTTTTGTAATTGCTTCAGACAGGTTTATTTGTTATAATAATTGGGGTAAAGTTAAATGGAATTTAAATGAAATTGATAATAATAGCCATTTTAACGTGAGCCCTTCAGGTAATACAATAATTGTATCTAAAGGAAATAAGATAAAAATTTTGAATCGTTTTGGCGATATTAAAGACCAAACAAATTTTAGCACTAATATTTTGTCTATTTCACAATATAAAAAGAACATAATAGTATTAACAGAAAAATCCCTAAATATATTTGAAACAACAGATAAAATTCTAAAGTCAATGAGGTTAAATATTTAAAAATTTACAGTTCTAAAGATGGAATTATGGCGATTTCTAATGATTCTATGTCTTCTTATTCTTATTCAGGTAGTGAGATTTGGTCTAAAAATTATAATGTCACAAAATTTTCTTTTTCAAACCAAGGAATAAGGCATGTATTTGTTAGAGATTCCAAAACATTGATTTGTCAAGATAGAAATGGAGATCAACTGTGGGAGTATACATCTCGAGAAGAATTCGATGGTGCACTTACTATTGAATCAGGAGAAATGGTGGGTATTTTTTCAAATAAAGCATTTCATGTAATTGACGGAAGTGGGCAGCAATCTTGGTCTTATCAGGCACGAGAAAAGATAGTTAATTTTTCGTTTCCAAATTATGGTGGAGATGTAATAATAACTTCGGAATCTAAAATCCATTGGTTTCAAAATGAAGGTTTTCTTAGAATGCAAATAAAAGATGCTCTTGATAACGTTGGAAATTTGTTTGAAAAAGTATCAGTTTATAATACAAATATTGAAAATATAAGTCATGATATTCAGAAAGCCGAATCTTTACAAAAAGGTAATTTCACATTAATTAAGGAATCCTTTCAGTTAATTTATGTAATACATCAAAAATTATTGAAATTACAACAAAGGCATGTTGGTTATTTAGATGCCTTACCTTCTTTCTTAGAAAATTTGGGTCTACAGGGAGCTCAGACAGATGAAATGATTCCTTTGCTTTATCCTTATTTTTCTTTGCATAAGGATCTTCATGACATTTCATATTTGACCTCATCAATCCAAAAAGCTGAAAATTCACTTACTAAGTTGAATCGTTTTGAACATAAAAAGGAAGAATCTAATTCCAAAAGCGATAGTCATCAAATTTTCCTTAAAGATGCTAAGGCAGGTATTTCATTTGAGATAAATAATCTCAATTCTTTACTGGTTAGTAATAAAAAAGACATAAGTTCTTTGGAATCTAATGTAAAGGAACTTATAATTAATTGGTTAAAAACGGCAGAATTAGATTCTGAATCAAAACCATTTTTATTAACTTATCAAAAAAGTTCAGAAATTCGTAGTTCAAAGATAGAGATAATAAATGATAAAATCGACAATCATATGGCTTTTGTTGATTATACTGTTGTTCATGAAGACATAGTAATGAATTCTAGTTATTTTTCATCTGTAGACAAAATTAGTTTGAATTTGAATATTAAGAATAAGTTAAATAAAAAAATTGGTAATATTTTTTTAAGAATAAAAGTTGATGGTTCTGGCCTTAGTTTGGCAGAACCACTTTCCGGGGTCTTTCGTTTAGATCATTTAAAAGCAGGCGAATCCTTTTCTCCAATTTTCAAATTTAATCCAAATAATCGTAACCTTACAAAAATAGCGTTAATTTTACAGTATCAGGATGAATCAGGCAGGTCATATACTATTTGGCTGGGTGAAATAGAATCGAATTTTTTGGGTTGTTACATAAAGCCTTTTGATATAGAATCTGAAAAACATGATGATTTGAGATTAAAGTATAAGGAAAGCACAGCTCATTCAATTATTAATATAGAAGGTTTATCTTTAAAAAAGATATTGAAAATCTCAAAAGATTTACCTGGGTTACATCTATGCGATAGCAAAGTAGAGAGTACAAGATCGATAGTTTACCATTCAGGTAAATCAACGTTGGATGATTCTAATTATTTATCTATGATATTTTTACGAATCTTAGGGCCAGAAGAATCATTGCGCACAGCTCTTGAATTGATTTGCCATGCGTCAGATATTGATAAATCCACAGAACTTAAGGAAGAAATATTATCTCATCTAAAATACAAACTTTTAGAGTCTAATGGCCGTTTAGTTTAGTATTCTCTCCACCTATGTTTACACTTTGTACATTGGTAAAATCTAGTTGTTGGTTCATCAGCAGCTCTAGTTTGTCTAAGGTAAAATGTAGCTTCATTATGCTTACATTTTTCACAAATAATTTTGGTTTTAGGTAAAGTCCCTTCGATACCTTCAGTAACTACTATTTCGTTATCTTTTTGCTTTCTTTTAGTTACAAGTTCTTCACCTTTGTCTTCAGAGTGTCCACAATTTGGTCTCTTGCATTCTCTTTGCCCAGTGGCTCTATTCAAAACAAGTATTGATTTACATTTTGGACAAAACATATTAAAACACGTCCTCCACCATTTTTGCAGCTTGGTTTATAGTAGTTCCATCGGTTCCAAATGCAATACATAAGACAGTTTGATATTGGTCCATTCCCAACCAAGCACCTATCTGATTGAATTCATTGTATTTTATAGAATTGAGTTCATCTTTTTCATTCCAAAAAAATGCTTTGACTATAATATTTTCACCTGAAAAATAATTAATCTCTTTTGAATTTCCATCCCATTGGTAAATTGAGTATCCTGCAGGTAGATCTATTGTATCATCTTTTAGTATAACTCCATTAGATAGCGTTAATGCCTCTGTTTGAGCTTCTTCCTTTACAATTTCTATAACTCGTTTTTCAAGATCAGCTTGTCCTAAATTCATTAAAGAGCTCACAGAAATTATTTTTAATTTTCCAGATTCTCCATCTATAGTTTCATAGCTTATACTTGATAATTTCAGGTGTCCGGAAAATTCCTTTGAATATTCTGAATCAAAAGGGCCATTCCACATTCCATTTGCCAAGTAAAGAGATTCTTTAGGAACATAGGCGGGATTATAATATACAAAAGAAGGACCTATAGCAAGAAAAATAAGTACTAAGATTAAGATTAGACTAAAAAACCTTCTAAAAAATCGTCTACCTCCCTCTTTTTCCCATCCTCCAACACGAAGTTCCGGTTCTTCCATAGAATATCTAATTAGTCTTCAGTAATAAGGACTGCTTCAACAGGACAAACAGATTCACAGGCGCGACAAATAATGCATTCATCTTCTCTTATCATTATAGCTTTTTTATCCGATTCGGAAGAATTTGGAGTATCTATCCATTCAAAAACTTCCACAGGACATGCATCAATACAAGCTCCGTCAGCAACACACTCATCAAAGTCAACACCAACTATAGTCCCCCAAATCCCTAATTTATCAGTGCCAATGCCACCATATGAATCTTTATCTTTAGCCCATATTTGAATAGGTTGATTTTCACCTTCATAGGTGTCTACTTTCTCGAAGGTTGAATGATAGTCCTCTTCAATTGCCATATTTATCAGATTATAGGTAGTAAAGGAGTTAATAACATTTACTTACAATATGCCCAAATTAAATAAAGCCCCCTTGCGAGCTCCTTAATTATGGGTGAAGTAGCCTTAAAATACAGAATCATGCCAGAATCCCCAGATTCAGATATAGAGAATATAGTTTCAAAAATATCAGAAACTATTCCTGATGATGCCACTTTGGGAGCACATGAGGTAAAACCCTTTGCTTTTGGGCTCAATGCAATATTTGTAGCAATTCTAGGAATTGATAGAGATGGCTTTGCGACAGAGGTCGAGGTAGCCCTCAATGGTTTACCAGAAGTACAATCAGTTGAAATTGAAGAAATGTCACTGATTTGATTGTACTAATATAAATAGAACAAGAATATAAACTGCATTCATTTGGATATTTCTAATGAGTCCTAAAGTCCCACTTTCTTACAGAACAACTAATTTAACTTTAGGAACATTTCTGAGGATGATGTTTCGCCCTCGTTATCTTGGTAGGGATAAGATTCCTGTTGATGGGCCTTTAATTATTGCAGCTAACCACCTTTCACATATTGATCCAGCCTTTATTATGACTGCAACAAAGAGACCAGTTTCTTACTTGTCTAAAAAAGAACATTTTGATAGTACAATAAAGCGATTAGTGTTTGAACGAGTAGGTGTTATTCCCGTAGATAGAGATGAAGGTGGTTCTGAAGCTCTTGAGGGTGCAATAGAGGTATTGGAAAAAGGAGGAGCAATTGGTATTTTTCCAGAGGGCACACGTTCTAGAGATGGAGATATGGGCAAAGGAAAAACGGGAGTAGCTAGGCTTGCAGCAGCCACAGGTGCGGCGGTAGTTCCTGTGGCGATACGTCAAACTGATGATGTTTGGCCAGTATCTAAGAGGGCTCCAAGGCCTTGGAGAAAATTTTATTACAAATTTGGTAATCCTTTGTACTTTGATTATAAAGAAAATACACACGGTAATTTTAGAATTTTTACAGATACTGTAATGTCCAAAATATCAGAATTATCTAAGGAGTGTGAGGATTACTGGGATTCTAGAAAGATTAGCACAAGATTGAAAAAACGTATAGCATCATGGCGTGAAAAATAAATTTATAATAATAAAAATTCTTTGTGAAGTTGTTGTATTCTTTTTTCATTAACTTGAAAATCATAATATCCTAATCTTGATTGACTTTGCATCCAAACGATTGTTTTTCCTTCTTGTTCAAATATTTTTATGGCTAGATCATCATAAAATCTAAAGAAAGGCGTAACATCTGTTGCATGAATAAATCCTACATTTTCATTAATTATTTTCATTCTTGGTTTTGAATATATAATTTCCATTATTTTTTTTTGGACACTATTGACACTTTCTTCTATCACAACAGGTTTAAGATTATATCCTCTACAATTGTAATCAGCTACTCTTGTGCATTTAGTTTTAACAGCGCATTTTTTAGGAAATGAATCCCATATTTTAGTTGGTGATAGGAGAGATATTAGACCAATCATGACAATATATCCAATTAAACTAAGCAATAAAATTAATTCATACCATGTTAAGCTGTCAAAATTAATTTCCATTTAAACTCTCTCTAAACATTTTAGTTCAACATTGCCATTTTCAAGTATTAATTTGATTTTATCTCCAGTGTTGATAGCCAAGCAAGGATTTTTTTCAAATGAATGGGCATAAGGAACGTTAAGAATGCTGCATGCAGGAATAGTTTGTTGATCTAAATCTGTGTTTATTATTGCTTTTGGACCGTTTCCATTGTAAAATAATCCAAGCAAAACATATGGCGCGACAGTAGAACCACTTCCTTTTGGAAAAATTAGAATTTTGTCTTTCATTGACTTTCCATTTATCGGGTGTCCTTCTTCTTCTATTTCTCCAGTAATTCTATTTACAAATCCTAAAAAGGTAATAGGTACATCCGTTACTAGAGCTTCACCTTCAATAGTCCATGAATTCTGTGATTTTAGCCCCCTCCCCTTCATTTTTAAATTATTTTTTTGGTAAGTTTTAGATGAATTATGACTAATTGTGTTTTCAATGACTTTACTACTTGTAGTATTTTCTAATAAATTAGGATTTGCAGCATGTTTTACACATTCTGCCAGTCTAGCTACAGAAGTATCTATAGCATTTAACCCCGATTTCAGGTAATGTTCTGCTTTCATTGAATTTGTTAGAATATGTTTCACTTTTTTGTGATTATAGTGTACAACTTCCGGACACGTTTCTCTTAAAATTAATCCACCAGCACTTTCTATTTTTTCTACAAGACCTTTTTCCTTTGCTTTATCAAAATTAGTGGAAGATGTGAAAACCCAAAGTCTCCCATCAGGTATAGTGTAATCACTTAAGTAATCCGTAGTTCTTTGTATTTCATCAAGGGAAGCCTGCGGGCATCCAATAGTAACTAAATCAACTTTCTTTTGTGGTGATAATTCTTGATACCGTATTTCTAGATTAGAGTTTGAAAAGTTAATTTTGGATTGATACTGGAGGTTCTTAGGAGTCACAGTAAATCCATCGATAAACAGCAATGGACATCCATAGTTTGCGGCTGCGGCCGTGAGTGCTTTTTTAGCTTCAAAATTAAGATTTTTTATACCAAAAATATGCGGGATTGGTCCATATTCTAATTTCCATTGAGGTTTAATTTGTTTTCCAATCCAGTCACCGAGTATTGAATAGTCAACAGGCTCATTCAGTTCACATTCAACATTTATTCTTAGGTTAGGGACGCGATGTTCATCAAGTAAAAGTCCATATTCGGGCGTGAACCCACAAAGAGCAGTTGCAATAGCAGATAATCCAGATTCTCGATTAGTTCTCAATTTAGTGTAACTATTGGCAAAGCAAACTGCATTTGATTCAGCCCAAGAGGCGTTACCTCCAATTTTTAAATTATCATATGGTGTACATGAAAGTGATAATTTTATACCTAATTTCTCATAGGCATCTAATATAATTTGTTGTTTTTCGACATAATCTTTTACAGGTATATCCATTTCTTTGAATTTTGTTCTGTCACATCCAGCAGCATTCAAAGTTGTTTCTACCGCGGTTTTAACATTTTCTTCAGAACTTAAATCTTTAAGAAATTGAATTAATCCGTCACCTCCAGTCAGTGGAGAAACTCCTGAAACGTGGGCTGAAACAACAGGAACTAATCTCTCAGAATTTGCAGCCTTTCCTAAATCAATCAAAAGTCTGATTGCTTTTTGTATAGTAGGACCTTGGGATCCCTCTAACATCATTTTTTGTTTAGAATTTAACTTCATTAGTCTAAATAATCATCCAATTTTACTTTCATACCAGGCTTAGGTCTGGCAAAATCAGATTTATCTCTGTTTAAAGGAATAGTGCAATCAAATCCAACTTTTACAGTTTCTCTTGTTTCAGGATTTGAACTTGGATCTAATGATGAGCCTTTAACTCCTGTTTTAACAATCAATCCTGAATCACCCTGAAAACGTGTTGCCATAGCCCATTCCACAGATTCAGAGTCAGTAACGTCGATATCAGAATCTACAACCCAGACAT
>DASCSW010000043.1:0-8018 GCA_034399455.1 Candidatus Poseidoniia archaeon | reverse complement strand
TCGTTATCTGAGAAGTGAACTGGATAATCAGTTCCGTCATCATCAGATACATTGGCAGCTCTACGTTCCAACTGTTCGTCGTCACCTGTGTAGCTCGTGTCAATTCCGTGTTCCTGGCCTCCAACTATCTGCATTGCAATTTCTCCAAACCCATTGCCACCTACATATGTCGAGCCAGTCTCGTCCTTCAAGAAGTAGCTGAATCCAGCTAAGTCTTCTTGTTTGCTAACTTTAATCACTTCTACGTGATATACGCCACTGCTACTTTCTTCAACGAAGAAAGTTGCAATTGGTGCTGATTCTCCTTGCTCTAGGAAACTGGCTGCCCAAACGTACAGCACAGCTGCCAAGACCACAGTAATTGCGACCATTAAAATGACCGCGATAACCGGAGATACACCATCTTCGTTCTTTACTATTCTGTGTTCCATGGTTGCGTCCTCTTTTTTTTGGCAGATATATCTGGATAGATAAACTGCCGGACCATTACATTCTACTGACAGTATATAAAAACTAATGTTGTTTAGTTACGATAATGTGTTCTATGCTCAGTACGTTCTTGCCAAATAAACTTTGTTATGTGTCGATTTTCCTGATATGATACATGATTTAGCTTTCGAATAAGTGCTTGTTGAATTACCAAGGAAAGTTAAACCTGTACTTTTCTCAATCATTTCAGCCTCTGCATCATTACCTTCGAAAGCCATCTCATAAACATATCCTGATTGAATTGGTTCATTGAAGACTAACTTATAGCCATCTCTTGTAAAACTAGGTAAATTCTTGATGTGGAAATTAAAATGATTGGTGCTTTCCTCGTTCATTTCTTTACCAATTGCATCTAGCTCCGCGCGAACTGTGGCTGCAAGATTTTCCAATGAATGGCTGTTCTTGCCTCCTGTTCTTCTAACACACATCACTGAATTATTTGCTAAATCTCGAGGGCCAATCTCTATTCTTAATGGAACTCCTTTAATCTCCCAATCATAATATTTCTGACCTGGTCTTATATCTCTATCATCTATTCTGACTCTAATTCCTGACTCTTTTAGTTGGGATACTATTTTTTCAGCTTCAACAATTACATCTTGTGAAGCTTGTTTAGACATTATTGGAATAACGATAACTTGTATTGGCGCAACACTAGGTGGCATTATCAGTCCCTTATCATCGCCATGAGTTGCAACTATTGCACCTAATAATCTTTCAGACATCCCGTATGTTGTTTGATGCACGAATTGTTGATCTCCTGATTCATCTTCATAAGTAACATCGAAAGCACGCGCCCATTGGTCTCTGTAATGATGGCAAGATGCTACTTGCAAAGTTCGGCCATCTGGCATTATCACATCTATTGCAATGGTATACCATGCTCCTGGAAAAGTGTCCCACACGGGGCGCTTGGTAACTAATACAGGTAATTTTAATTCAGACATTAAATTTTGAACAATACTCAAATCTTCTTCAATTTGTCTTGTTGCATCAGCCTCATCGATATGTGCTGTATGGGCTTCAAAAAAATGTATTTCTCTTACTCTAATGAATGACCTGGTTTGTTTTGTTTCATATCTAAATGTGTTTACAATTTGATAGGTTTTTAGTGGCAAATCTGCATGTGAACGAATCCATAATGGAAACATTGTGTACATTGCTGTTTCACTTGTTGGTCTGAGAAACATTGGCTTATCTAATTCGGCTTCTCCTGCATGCCTAATCCAATAAACTTCTTTTGCAAAGCCCCCGACTTGCTCATCCATTCTAAGTTCAGAGGGGTCAACTCCCTTTTCCCTAGCTGTTTTTAACAATGAAACTAAACGATTTTCTTTGTCTAATAAATCTTCAGGAATAAGTAAAGGGAAATTAACTTCATCATGATTTGTTCTTTCCATTTCACTATGTGTTAAATCATCTATCAAACGCATAGTTTTCCAACCATAAGGCCTCCAAACATCCATGCCCTTTATTGGATATCTTTTGTCAACTAATTCTGCAGCTTCAACGATAAATGGGTACCACTCTTTGAAGTCTGTTTTGGAAGGGATTCCGCGTTTTGCAGCAGCTGGTGTATTACTCATGCCTTGCTCGTGTTTAATTGTACTGTAATTAACACTTACTCTTCTTTTTGTCTTATCTGCTTTGCTTCTTTTAAATTAGACTTTGATTCTGCGGCTCTTGACTTTGATTCTGCAGCTCTTCTATCTTGATAAGTATCCCATACTTTTCCTGCTAAAACCGGACCGCCTAGAACGAATATCATAGAAAACCAAAGCATTGTACGGCATTCTGGTGGTGCACCATAATAATTGTCTGGTTGAGTTACACGCAGTTTAATTAGGCCGAACCAGGGCAATTCACCCTTAGCCATACCTACTATCCAGCTAGGATTAACTGGTTGTACTTGGGCTCCAGTTATGTCATAATGTGTTAATTGATCTGGATGGGGGTTACCAGTAGAATCTCCCTTTGTAATGTATCCTGAGTTTTGTAAATTCTTAATACTTGCTCCTCCACCTAAACCTATCTCAGCTAATTCTATTTTTCCATAAAAATAAGTGTCTATTTCGGGTATGTAGTAGGTTCCGTTATCTTTGTCTACTACTTCCACCCAAGCCATCGCTCTATGAATTACAGGAGTTACTGGTTGGCCTTCATAAGTTTCAATACCATTTTTGTAATATACTATAACATCCCCATAATCTCCATATTTTTTATAATCTATTTTTTTGCCTTCAAGATAAGTTACTATATCTTCTTTTTCCGCTTCTTTAACGATTACCAAATCACCAGTATCAATTGTTCCTATGTGTGAATATCTTGGTTCGGAGTATAATGGATTATCATCATGTTCCATAGAACCGGATTCAATAACTACCATAGGGGGCCAATTACCACTATAAACAAATGTCAATAAAAAAACAACAACAACACTACCAATTGCGATACCTACATCTTTTACAGTTTCAGGCAGTTCTAGTCCTTCTGATTCAGACGTCAAGGTAATTTTCCTAAGATTTGCGAGGTCTCTTTACTTTTTTAACTTTACGGACTTTCCTATTACTGTGACTAGAACTTGATTGGCCAAAATCAGTTCCTAAATCATCACTACCCGTTCTAACGCCTGGATTTGAATCTTCTCTATCATCTAATGAAGGAGGTTCAGATGTTGGTGAATTAAAATCACCAAGTAAATCATCTAAAGGATCGCCTGCGTTTGTATTAGAATTAGAAACGGGTTCTGATACTGGAGAATATGCGGGCTCAGGAGTTGTTTGACTCTCAGCTTTTTTCATTTCTCCGCCACAAGAAGGGCATTTTCCCCATTTTTCTTGGAAATCTTTACCGCAAGATTGACAAACATATGCTGATGAATTACTTTTCGGTGCCGAAGGTGCTGCAATACTATCTGAACTTCCTCCTAATTCTTCTTTATTAGCATACGGATTAAAGTCGCTGTCTCCTAACAAATCTCCTAAATCTTCTTTAGGTCTCTCTTCCCTAGATCTTTCTTGATTCGCTAATTCAGGGTTAGTCTCTCCTCCACCTAATTTACGGCGCTGTTCTGCTGTCCATGCATCTCTTTCAGCAAATAATTCCTTTGTGTCATCTGAATAATCAAATTTCTTCTTTTCTTCCTTCTTCTTGAAGAATCCCATGCGATTACTCAGAACCCCGTGATAAATAAAGAATTGGGTTTAGAAAAGAGAACAATTACCTGTAACTGTATCAATTGTTGATTCAGAAGCTGGACCTATTCCTAAGCACGTAACTGTATTAGGTGGAACTTCAGTTAATCCTGCGTCAATAATTAAACTAGAAATCAAGCCAACGTCTCTAGCATGCTGTTGTAACTTACGGAGTTCTGATTCTCCTGATACTTTGACGACTACTTTTTTCTGGCCATCTCCAAACCATTTACTAAAATTTGAAGAATCAGATTTTTTAGATTTAAGAGCGCAATTCACGGCCGCATGAGAAACTTGAGCTGCCATTTTACCTTTTGAAAGACCTAAATCAGTCCGGACAATTATTACTAGTTTATATTCCAAAAACTAATCCTCTGTATCGTTATCGCCACCAGGATCTGTTGATTCTTCTTGAACAACATCTGCAGATAACCCGCCACCTTCTCCTGAATGATTAAATATTTGATCTAATTCGGCCATTCTAGAATCAATATCAGCTAAGTCTGCAAGAAGGGTTTTTTCTCTTTTTTCATAATATTTTTTCATTGTTGAACTACCTGTACGCTTTCGAGATTCAGCTTCTTTAAGCTTAGCTTTGACATCCATCCTATCATGTTTCAAACCTTGAAGTTCTAATAATTCTGCAGGTATATATTTACCTGCTACAGCCAACTCCGCTTCTATTCGGATTCCAGGTGGGGCTCTTGCCAAAGACGGATGAATATTTGCCATCCACGGATAAGCGCCCCTATACCATCCCGCAATGAAAAACAAAATAGTAATTGCAATTAGGGAACTCGTAACAAAAAAAGTCTGAAAGTATCCTTTATCTCCATCGGAAAGTCCATCCCAATCTGGGGCATTACCCAATGAAGGGTTACCTAATACAAATCCTATTAGAATAACTACACAAATTGACATGGCCATTCCCAAAGTAACTCTATAAAGCACATCGAATTCTTCATCCAACTCTCCTTTTCGAGGAAACATAGCTTGAATTAGAGTATAACCTGGAAGGAATAAAACTAGCAAAAGACCTGCAATTACTCTGAGATAACTAATGTCTTCCATTAAGGCTCCAGATTAACCCCGTTAAAAACGTCTACCGTTGCCAAAACCATTCCGATATCCATGTGGTTCAGAACCATTTCTCCTAAATACAGATTGTTGTTTTATAACTTCCCAACGTGACTTACACTCACACATTAAACCTGATAAATCACCCTTGCCTAATCTATGTTTTTTCAGACCTTCTAAAATTTTCTTATTACAACCATGGCAATTATGCGCTCCGCGCCGTGTCCCTCCTCCTGTAGGGTCTGAATAAACTCTAACGGGTAAATCCTTACAACGTTCTAAAACTTCTACTACAGACCATAGCCAAGGAGCCGTCCATTCATTTCTGAACCATAATTTCTCAACTACTGTATTTTTCTGAACATTTACAGGGTTAATTGAAATTTTATCTACGTGAGGGGCTGCATCTATTGCAGACTGGACTGCATCTTCTATCGCATCTTTTTCATTTAGATAAGGTGGTTTCAAAAGAATATATGCTTTAACTTCAGCGCCATTTTCTCTAGCTTGTTTACAAACTTTTACAAAATGAGGCCAACGTAATCTCTTGTTGACACACTTATCTAAAACTAATGGACTTGATGATTCTAAACCAATAGCTATTTCTAATTTAGGGGCATTTGTGTAACTGAAATTTTTAGGATTCACAAATTCTGGAAGTGATTCAATTAATACTTTTTCAATTCCCATATTCTTCATATCTGACATCACTTCATCAGCAAAATCAAGAGGAACTTCTGTAGGATCTATAAAAGAACCAGATGTGTAAATCTTAGCATATCGTTTTCCTTCTAGGGAAGGCCTAATTTTTTTCCATTGCTCGCGTAGCATTTCATCGCTAACTCCTCCTGGAACAGTATCATTGAAATAACCACACATCGAACAACCTTCTTTTATTGACCAATAACAACCTCTTGTTCTCAAAATTGCTACACCTGCTTCTACAATTTCATCTCCAATAACTTCTTCTTCGGTCCATTTAGCTACTGGTTGATCCAAAGCATGTTCCTTAGGAATTGATTTGGCTTCATTAACAAAATCGGTCAGTGGAACAAACGCTTCAGGCATGATGACGAACCTCCACTGCAATTCCCCTTTTCATAGAAACCATTTCTTCAGGATTCATTTTAGCAATTCCTACTGCTGTTATCTCATCATTTTGCTCTATAACTACTTGATCACCGATTAACCAATCACCTTCGTAACTCTTTACACCAACTGCAAACAAATCTCCAACTAATTTGAAGTCTTCAGCTTTGATAATTCCCCCTCCATTGGAAGCATATGCCTTTCCTCCACTTAAAGTCAAGCCAAATCCGCCTACTACGGGTGAAATTGCAGCTAAGTCTCCACATCTTAGTTTGTAAGGCATTCTCCCACTTATTTCAGAGGTTGTCAAAAAATCAGAATTAGGATATTGGAAATTTGCAAGTCCTATTGCTTCTCCTTTTGCTCTCTGTTTAGAATTAACTGGTTCAGTTCCATTCAAACTCATCCTAGCCACATTTTGTAAAACTTCAAGGCCTTCAAAAGAAGATGGTCTTTCGACTTTAGTATCTATCGTCTCCAAACCTCTTTCCTTGAGTAAGGTGGTCATTATTTCAGAGGAAGAACCTGCGTGGACAATAGCCTTAGAATAATGCTTTTCAGGTTCTATTCTTGATAATTGTGTTCTTAACATTTCTACTTCTGTGGGACTCCAAACTCCTGTTACTGCAATGTCATAATGAGCTGCTGGATAACAAAACTCTAATTCTCTAGGGACAAGACCCAAAGGAGAAGTTACTGAAACTATGTGTAATGAAAGATAATTCTCTACTTCTCTTATCGCATTGAAAAATCTTTTGTGGCTGCTACTTTTGAAATATGGTTTTCTAGCTGAACAAGGAAGAACTAACAAAATCATATTCTCAACGGGTGGTGTGAATCTAGCTAATCTTTCCTGAAAATCAATAACTGAAGGATTTTGCAAACTTAGATTATTTGCCCTTATCGAAGTATGAATTTTTGCCCCCAACTTCATCAATACTCTAGTTGAATGATGTAAAATTTGAGAAACACGGGGATTATGCAAACTTGTTCTTTCAACGAATTCACGTAATGTTCCATTGGAAATTGAATTCCTAATTTTTGAAACCCATCGATTGAGTTCTTCTTTATTTGCTGAAATTAGATCAATATTAGAAGATGTTTTAGTCCATGATCCATCTTCCAAAAGCCAACCTGTTGAACTTCTCAATTCAACATTTAAATCATCAAAGATGTCGACTCCAAGATATGCTAGAATGGGCATATCACTGGGTTCTACAGCAGGCGCATAAACTAATCGTGAATAGTCTGCTTCCTCTCTAAACTTAGAAGCAATTTCTACTATCTTTTGAGGCCTAAGTGAAGATGCGTTATCTAATACTGCAATATTTTCTGATAAGTGAAGATAAGGTTCTTTGTCGGAATCTAATCCAAGTGGTTTTGACGGTAAATCAAATGATTTACCAATAGTTATAGAACCTCCGGATTCTAAATCTGTAGCTTCAGTTAAGTCGTCCTGACTGAATACAATATGAGGTGTGTGAAGATTTTCTCCTAAATCTAGAAGTCGACCTAAACCCTCATGCGCTAAAGGTTCCATAACATTGCTATGATTGCCGATTTATATTATTGACACTGAATAACCACAATCACAAAATTTCAATTCCCAATCAAAACCTTTACAATCACACATGAAAATATTACAATCTTCTGTATGAAATAATGGAGCAAACTTTAGTTCTCCAAAAGACCAAGTATAATCTTCATTCCATGAAAAATCTATAGCTGCATATTTTTTCAAATCCGAATATCGTGGCCTATCCTCTACTTTAGTTTCTCTATTTGCTTTAGTATCATCACACCAATCAAGGATAACCCATTTGTCGTCTCTTTTACTTTTCCAGAATTGACTTTCCACATAATATGACAACCAACAATGTCCAGCTCCATTCTCCATGAAACCTGTATTTAGTCTTAATTTCCATGCAGGAATCCCAGATTTCCTAAGAATATCATACAATAGAATTGCTCCATCCTCACAGTCTCCATTCTTTCTTTCTAGTGTTTGATAACTAAATGACCAATTTTCACCGGCAAGCACAATGGCCTCTATTTTCTTAACTGACTGTTCTAAGGCATAACGCATTCTATGATAAGACCAAAGACCAAAATCTTCGTCTAATCCATCATCATTTAACCGAGTGTAGCGTATATTGTCTATAACCCATC
>DASCSW010000042.1:0-8140 GCA_034399455.1 Candidatus Poseidoniia archaeon | reverse complement strand
ATGTGATAATTAATTTAGTAGCTTCTTTTCTATGATCTTCGTTACTATTCCACATGGCTATTTTTAGAAAAATATTATGTAGAACTTCAGGAACTCCACTTCTTTCTGCCATTGACAGCCCCTTTTGTACCATCGCAGGATCATCGCTCTCCAGGAATTTCCGCAAGTTCTCGGGGGAGTTTTCGTTTTCGGTCATTCTTTACTCTTTAAAATTGATTGGATCTAATTCCATATCTCCTACATCTGTGCTTGCAATACGCAAATTCACCTCTTTCTTTAATTCTGAGCAGTTAATACCTTTTTCTTCCATATTTAGTATTCTACGTCGTACTTTGACATATTCATATTCCAATAATATTTTGTCTAATCTAAGGATTTGTTTGTCTCCTTCATCTTTGTCTTTAAGCATCAACCATATTTTTTGAGCAGCATAATATTCATTCTTATCTTCATGTTCGCACGCATCAAACCATTGCCTTTGTCTTATTTTTTCTTCACTTGCTTTCTTTATTTCTTCAGTGTTGTTATGTATGGTCAAGGGCTTCTCTAGAAGGCCAATGGTTGTTATTAGGAATAAAGTGCTACAACAAGGGATTGTGAGAGAAACATGTTTGAAAAAGAAATATAGGATTGGTATGGTGATAATTAATACAGCAAAGATATAAGCCCCATAATCGATGATTTTTGGTACTTTTTCCACTTCCCGATATCTATTTTTGGAAAATAGGTACATAAATAGTAGGAAACCCGCAACGAAAGAATAAAGGTATAATTGTACATAACCAATGGTTATGTTGTTTACAGAAAAAATCGTATAGTTATGCCATTTTTCGCCGTCATCAGTGTGGTACGCATAAAGAAGAATAACTAAGAAGCCTAAAAAATAAAGGATGGAGGTAAGGAAGGAGAGATAAAGTGGATAGGGTTGATATTCTTTTTTAGGAATCGGAGGTGGGGCTTCATATTCGGGGGCTTTGTATTTTTCTCTTATTCCTTCGACGAGTTTCTGATCACGGGCATCTATTTTTACATCGATCTTGTAATTATCCTTCTGTAAACGAGCAATTAATTCTAATTTGTATTCTTCTTCATTCTCTGATTTACCGCCAACAGGTAGACCACGGTCCCTTAAAATTTCTTTCAAGTCTTTTATTCGTAAATTAGAGTAATTTACTTCCTTATCATAGGTAATTTCTTTATCAGATTTTCCTTTGCCATCTTCAGAATTATGAATATTTTGATTTACCCATGAACAAAAACGACTTCCTAATAATTCCGTATCAGTAGTTATTGTATTGAGGAAAAATGGAGTATTGGTACCATTTTTCTCAATAATATTAATTTCACCATCTTTGGCAATCTGGTTAGATTGCTTAACCTTATCAACATTTGAATAAGGAATTTGGAATATAGATTTGCCGTGTTGTGTAACAATTAATATTCGGTCTTGCAACCCTCCAACCAGTGCGCGGCTGAGGAGTACATTTTTGTATTTCTTGTCGTCATTTACATTTCCAAAATCGCCAAAATATTTGGTGTGAAAAAGGCAAAAAACCGTATCTCCTAGGTTCAATGCCTCTATGAATGGTAAGATCTCTTTCCTAGCTACCCCTGTCCATCCTCTGTGAAAATCCTGATTTCCAGGCAGACTTGGAAATAGTTTTTCCATTCGTTTTGCATCACCATCGTATATTATTCCGTCTAATTCATGGGTGATGTATTGTTCCTTAGACATGGTCCTTCCTGTTCAATTATTTCTTGAGTAATTCCTCAATTCGTTCAAGTCTCTTACTAAGATCTGCTTGATTGTATGCCAATTCATCTGTTTCATCATCAATGTAAAGTGAAGTCAGAGTTGCTGTAAATATTCCTACTAATAACATACCACTTATTACCAAAATTACAGTCATTACACGTCCAATTGCTGTACTAGGATTGTAGATTGGTCCAAAGGCACCAGTAAATATCGAAATAAAGCTCCACCAGCTACTATCAAATATATTTCCTACTGAATTATTACTTGTTCCTTCAGCCCAAGTAATTACGATTGCTCCAACAATGACCATTGTTAGTGCGAGTTTGAGGGATTTTTTTAACAAAGGAACATTAATTACATCCTGCAATTTTTCCATTCCTCTCCACATAAATAGAAAGACACGAAATATTCGTGTCATCCTTAGAATGCGTAGGAGTCTTATGAAACGTCCCGCTCTTATTATTTGACCAGTTGGTGGGACTGGTATTGATGTAAGAATATCTAACCAGTATGTATTCCAAAACCATTTTTTATTTCTACTAAATTTATAACGAAGGGTTAAATCACTAAGAAAGTAAATGCAACAAACGACATCGATGTAAAAGATATACATACTTACAATGTCATCTTTATTAATTAATAAATCAAAAACAATAAGTCCTAAGATAGAGATAATAACGTACATTAAAATTTGTTCATAGAATTCAAATTTTCTTTGGGAACCTAAAAATTTCTTAAAATTATCTTCCATATATTTTGTTTCTGTTTGATTATTCAAATATTCTAGCCTATTTTCTGTATTATCTAATCGATTCTTTATTATTCTAGCTTTAGATTTTTTTTCATCAATTTTAGAGGCATTATTGTTTTCCAGGTCTTCGTATATTGATTTTTTAATATTTTTTAATTCTTCAATTAACTCATTTTTTTCTTCAGTTATTTCTTTTTCTAAATTCATCAAAGTATCATATGACAAGTTTGAATATTTTATACGATTAATATCTGCTAATAAATCGTCTACAGTATCTTTCTGTGTCATTATAAAGCATATATATTCTTGTCTTATTTAATAATATAGCATGCTTTAATTCTTTAAAACTATATTTCAGATCTATTTATTACAGAATCCCTGATATCTACTTTTTTCTCCACATAATCACCTCCAACATTTATGTGGGTATTCGCTTCAACTTTTTCTCTTTCCATTATCAAATTGAATGGTTTACAACTAGATGTATTTTTCTCAAATGAAAAAGTATCCCAATTTATAATTGCATCCTCAAAAAAGCTACCGTGACAAATTAATCTATTATTTGACAATTGTTGCAAGGTGTAGTTTACTCTTGAATTTTTATAATCTATCCAGCAATTTGCGTTTGTTGAGCCAAAAATTTCTCTTTCTTTTGGTCCCTTCTGTTCTAAATTTAGAAATTCACCTTCCACAGAAAGATATGCACCGCCTTCTCGACTGTCATGATCTGTAATTTCGAGATCTTCCATATTTTCATTAATTAAAATCTGTTTTTCCTCTCTAATTGGAAGCATGTGATCTAAGACACGATGATTATATTCATAGTTAGCATGGTACAATTGTATTTGAATTTTTTTTACAAATCTTTTAGCTATTATATCATAGCCTTCCTCTTTTCTTTTAATTATGTCTAATTCAATGTCACAAGTCCACAAGTCCTCATAGGCAATAACGCTCTTATTGTCAAAAAGTTCCCATTTTCTAAGTATATTAGGTGTGAAATAGTTAATACCATCAAATTGCAAATTTTTAGCGTTAAAATTTATCTTTTTGAAAAGAAGGTCATAGTCTGTATTTGGATTAAAGGGATTAAAATTCGTTTCTGCTAATGTTGAATTCCTCAAGAAAATCATACCTTTCCATTTGCCTTCTATTCCTTTGCTGATTTTACTCTCAACTTTTTTTGCCTTCGGCGTGGGAAATTTAAATTCGGGCAGTCTTATTTTTTTCCCTTTATAATTATTGTATTTATATGTGTATGACAGTTCATCGTTAGAGGATTTCTCCTCACTATTTGAATTTCCTATCTTGTATTTTTTCATTCTTCTGTATCAGATATCAGATCTATTTATTACAGAATCTCTGATATCTACTTTTTTCTCCACATAATCTCCACCAACAGTTATGTGAGTCTTTGGCTCAACCTTTTGCCTTTGCAACGCTACACGGAATTGTCGTGTTCCATTCAAATTGTTTTCAATTACAAGGTCACTCCAATGCATAGTAAGTTCTTCAAACCAGCATCCATGAAGAACTAATTGACTATTTGCTATTTGTTGGAATACAAAGGTATATTTTGATTGGTCATATGTTAATTTACAGTTAGCCCCCGCATCTCCAACAACTTCATCAGGAAATGGTGTGTTGTGTTCAAGAACATAGAAATCCCCTTTCTTTTCCAGATAAATGCCCATATCTTCGCTGTCGTATATTTTTAATTCTGTACCTTCTAAATGGTCTGTGATTAATTTCCTTCTTTCTTCATTGTAATTAATGCCAAAATAGTGGTCTAAAACTTTATGGTTTTTTGTATGTTTTGAGAAAAATTCTTGCATAGTGAATTTTTTGAATAAACTTTTTAGTCGGAGAGAGTAGCGGTCAGTAGAGACTTTGTTAATTTCTATGTTAAACACATATTGTATTAATTCTTCAAAAGCTGTTATTCTGTTATTGTTGAACCAATCATATTTTCTAAGTACTATAGGAGTAATTAGAACATCATAGAATAGGTTGAAATTTATTATTTTATATTCTTCTTGATAATCTATATCTGGGTTATATGGTGAAACAATATTATCTCTGAGTTCAGCGACTTTAACAATTGGTGTTCCTTTCCACTTTCCTTCTATATCTTCGCTTACAATATCTACCTTTTTTTCTGCTTTAGGCATGTTGAATAAATATTCAGGATTTCGGATTTTTTCACCATCATAATTCTTAAATTTATATTTGTTGCTTTTAGTTAAATTTTGGTCTGAGTCATTATCGGATTGTAATCGATATTTTTTCATTCTAAATCCACCTTGATATCGAATACTTTAGAGACTATAAGGAAGAGATTTTTTTCACGATTTGTCAATTGATTGTCAATAGCAATTATTTCCCATATTTCATCAAGCATAATTTCCATTTTTTCAGGGTCATTTTTGAACCAATCTTTTATAAAAATAAGACTTTTATTGAATATTTCGTCTTTATCACCATCATGATTAAATCTATAATTGGTTATAGTCTCAATAACTTTTTCCAGATTAATCGTGGAGTCAATTAAGACTTCTTCAGGGAACCACGATGAGACCGCACTGCCAACTTTTATGCTTGCATCTCTTGTTACTTCTTCAGATTGGGCTCCTTCATAATCTATAAAATGCATATAGGTGTAAAGGAAATGTTCAATAGGGTCCCAATCATTTTGTTCTTTGTAGGATGTTGCCCCGAAGGAATTATTTGTCCGTCCAAACGGACGACCTCCCATATTTCTTCTGCGGAACATGTTTGATTACAAGCCTAATGTCTATTTATGGTTTATAGGGTCATTGACCCCATCTATTATTTTTCATCCAATTTTTGCAGAATCTTCTTCTGAGTTTTTTCTAAATTCATCATCCTTTCTTCTAGATTCTGTTGCATAATATTGAATTCTTCATTCTCTTCTCCAGTCATAAGTGTTGTGAGCGTTGCAGTAAATACTCCTGCGAGAATCATTCCTGTAATTATCAGAAGTACAGTCAATGCTCTACCTGAGCCAGTTGCAGGATTATATATGTCTCCGAAACCTCCAGTTACAACTGTTGTAAAGCTCCACCACATGCTCTCTGCAAATGAACCGATTGAGGGATCTCTTTCACCTTCCTGGACCATCATAACATAGGCTCCAATCACAATTACGACTATTACGCCCTTGAACGATTTTTTCATTAATTTTACATCCATAACTTCGGTGAATTTATCGAATCCTTTCCAAAAGAAGAATATTATACGAATTACTCTCAAGAGTCTGGCAACCCTCAATACCCTCATCAATCTTAGTGAACGGCCGTACCTGAGAGCACCACCGTCAGGGATGGGGATTGACGTTATCAGATCAATCCAGTTATTTCTTACGAACCATCGTTTGTTTTCTGCGAATTTATAGCGCAGAAAGAATTCAGATAAGAAAACCATACAAAAAGCTGTATCTACCCAGAATATCTGCATTTTTAATCCTGCATCTGCTACAGAGTCTAGGTATATCATATCATAAGACATTACAGATAGAATAACAACAATCATAACCATGATCGTTCCTTCAATAATATTGGCGTATGTTTCGCTACCTAAATATCCAGTTACTCCTTCTCTTACTATTCTTTGTTGCCTTGCATCGTATATACTTTTTCTGTAATCTTCATAGTCTTCATACATTTTTGAAAACTTTCTGCAATCTTTTCTAGCATCCTCATAGAATGAGGCATTACCTTTGACTAAGTTTCTGTGGAGTTGAATTTCAAGTTTGGCTAACTTGTTTTTAAGTTCATCTTGTTCTTTGACAATATCCTCATGCATATCTCCAAGTATTTCAGATGGTAATTGTATTAATCTGACTTTTTCGACACGATTTAATAGTGCTCCAAATTCCATGTCAACTGCATCAGGTTCATCAGGTCCAACTAGTCTATCATCTAATTTATCTTTGTCCGTGTCTATTATTGCCATAAAATGCATATTTTATGTGATAATATAAAATTGTGTTTTGTATTTTGAGATTAGTTTAGAACGAAATTATTATATATAATATTAGATGTGGTAGTCCAGTGATAATATGAAATGGGGACACTTCCACGATATGAACTACATGTTCATTTTCCTCTCTAATTATGGAGATGGAGAAACAACAGATGATGAGATCGAAGAATTGTGTATGAAATTAGTTTCTTACACTTTTGAGAAAGATCAAGACGGCGACGGCGTCGTAGATAGCAGTCTTACCGAAGATGAGAGCAGCGAAATGATTAAAGAATGCTGGGAGAAATATGGCGGTTTAGATTCAGAGGGTGCTGCAGAGCAATTCTTTGATTCAGCCCGTGGTGTTGCAGAATATTTCCAGTATAATCATGGAAGAATGCAAACATTCGTAAATGACATGGTAGATATTGCTGCAGCTGATGGTTACATTGATTCGACTGAAGAATTGATAATCAATAATTTAGCCGAAGTATGGGGTTGTACAGCAAATATTTCTTATCAAGGCGGAGTTCCAGTAATTCTGTTTGTTTGGTAAAATAAGATAAGAGGAAAGTCAAATGCCGTCTGTGCCACCAATGGATAGGGTGACCGCTGGCCATTTCTTGATAATGGCCATTTCTATTACGGATACTAGTGCTGGAGGTCGTAAAGAAGCTCAGGAGCATTATGGTTATTTGAAGCGTAATGTAGGTGGACCTGATGCTGTAGATGTGTTTCTACGAGATACGGGTGATTTAAGTGAAAAATATTTTGCCTATTATGGTGATCCTCAAGGACATCATAAGAAAGTTGATGATGCATTAAATCATTTGAAGAGTGAACCTGATGATTGGAAGTTAGAGGTTTTGTATTGGTGTCGTAATGTGGCGAATGCTGAGTGGGAATTTGATAACGCTTTTCAGAATATATCAAAAACTGAGGAAAAGTTGCTTGTACGTTTTTCTAGTGAGTTAGGTGTTTCTTGGAATGACGTTCCTACAACTGAAGGTCTATTTGGTTCAGCCCCTGGTTCGGGTTGTTTCATTGCAACCGCAGCTTATGGTACTCCTTTTGCAGAAGAGATTGATGTTCTCAGGAACTGGAGAGATGATTTCTTGGAAGCTTCCTATCCTGGTAGATTATTCATAAAAACTTATTACTCACTGAGTCCCCCTGTTGCAAACAATATCAGTGAATCTGAAGGTAAGAGAAAGGTTGTGAGAACAGCTCTTGGTCCAATTGTAAAGATTTTGAAAGGAAAATATTCAGACTAGTTTAATCTTTATAAATTTCTATAAAGTTTGAAAAACTCAAAGGTATTTTGAATTCGCTAGACTTTTTATTCAAAGTTTCAATTTCTTTGACTGATGCTTTTGTTAGGTTGTGAAGTGCTAAAGAGTTGATAAAAATGCCCATAAATGTCAGAGATCCTAGCCACAAGACTATCCCTCTCCCCCAACCTCCATGCCACCAGATATCATAATAATAGCTTCCAGAGGATGTCAACTCACTACTACCACTGGCACCACCTGTAAAGACATCAACATTTTCACAAACTATGCAGATTCCGTCATCACCTCCATTTTCATTATGCATTGCGTCAACCCAGTTTTGACTGAATAAAATACAAGCAGCAAGTGCAATTCCTA
>DASCSW010000041.1:0-8254 GCA_034399455.1 Candidatus Poseidoniia archaeon | reverse complement strand
CTGAAGCCCTTAATTCCCATGCAAGTCCACCATTGAGCTTCTCAACTAATTTAGTATTAGACATAAGGATGTATTTGGTAATCTACATAAAAAACTTAGTTAAGATTTTTTAATTACTTTATCTTAACGTGATTGAACTGGCAACGTTGCAGTTCGAGTCATAACTATCTTTTGTTTATCCTCAGAATTCATCTTAGAAATTACTTTTTCATCTAAATGGGCTTTGGAATAATCAAAATTAGCACAAGAAACAACTGAATCATCAGAAGCCAAAATAGAAGATAACGAAGCTGGAGGAATATCAAAGGAAACCCAAGCTATTGATTTTTGACCTTCTTTAATCCCTCCTATCTCTATTGCTTTAGATATTTGTCTTTGAGCTGTCAAATACAGTAATACTTCAGTTGATCTATCATTAGAAAGATTGTATTTTCCGGCATGCGCTTTATCTGCAAGATAAGCTGCTTGTTTTAAGTGTAAATGGCCACAAATAACTTTAGGATTAATCAAAGCAAAATTGGGACTAATAAAAGACTTTATCTTTTCGATATCTTCTGTTTTCAAATACCCACTACCTACTAATGGTTCCACAGTATGTAATCGACAGAGGATATTATATAACAGGTAGCACGGTTAATGTCACTGGAGGAACTTAATATGGATCCCGGAACTGATGAAAAATTTGCTCAACTGGAAAGTAACCTAAGTTTAGAACAACAAAGATTAGAGAAACTTTGGGATGCTTACGAACAGCAAGAAAAAGATTTGAATGCAGCTTTAGACCGTATTAATTTTCTAGAAGCTGACATTGAAACCAAAGAAACTATGATTACATCACTTCAAGAACTATTAACCGAAAGAGATACACGAATTACAGAATTAGAAGTAGAAAGACAAAGACAAATTAAAGTCGAGGCGGAATATGAACCAAGAATTCAAGCTATGGACACAACTATGAATGATCAAACTGAAAAGTATGATAGATTACTTTCAATAACCCAAGAAATGGAAGATGAATTAGATTTGGCTAGACGTTCATTACATGCTAGAGATGGTTGGTTTAATGCAAATGTTAGTAGTTTAGAATCAATTGCTGAAGTGATAAAAGAATGGAGAAATATACAGGCTGGGAAATTTCCTGATGTTAAAGAAGCAAGTGGACCCGGAGGTAGTAAAGATGAATTTATCGCTGAAATCTCAAAGATAAAAGGGTTAGGTGCTATGAAAGCTGAAAATTTGTATGACGCTGGATTCCATACTGTTGAAGATTTAAAAGCTGCAAGCATTGATGATGTGGCAAGTGTTGTTGGATTCACAAATCTCAGTGCTACCAAAGCTGTAAACGGTGCAAAAGACCTTTAGGATTTTAGAAAATTTAAAATTATTTTTTCATTTCTAACTTCTGGATGAAAAGATACCCCAAATACATTCTTGTCTTTATGTTTGACAATCTGAATGCTATTTTTACTCCTTGCTAAAAAAATGAAATTTTCTAAATTATTAACTGAATAATTGTGTAGACTATATGCTTGAAATGTATTCTCACACAATATGTTTTTTTCTAATATTTCAATTTCAACCATTCCAATTTCTAAATTTTTAATTATTTGACAACCGAACATAGAACATACGACGTGCATTCCTGAGCATATTCCCATAATTGAACCTGGGAAATTGTAAAATAATTTCTTGAAATGATCTAATTTCATTATATATGAATTATCTTTTAATGAAGTTCCACAAATTATAATTTTATCATAACTAGATATTATTTTTTCCGTACATTGTTTATAATGTAAAATTTTATGATTATTTTGTCCAACTATTCGAGATATTGGGAGAACAAACTCTCTTTCACTTAACTCATCATTACAGGTTGAAATCAGAAGTGTGTTCATTGCAAAAAAGCCTCCAGAATTTCTAAGCGGCCTGAGAAATTAGAATAATGCTTCTCCGATTTAGAAATTTTTATCGACTTACTAAATAGGGAAGCATTAGTCACAAAAGATTCAATCTCTCCTCCTTCACCTGCTGGATTTATCCCATATTTTGACTCTAATATCATTAGATTTGAAACACATTCTGAGTCAATGGAACGACCTAACCATTGATCATCGAATGGCTCTGCTGCCACACCCGTTATTATTGATTCTATATTATTAGATAATAATTCTTGAAGAAGCATTTGTTGAGGCATCTGCCACAATGGATTAAAACACCACAAATCTAAATCATTGCAAATTTTTTGAACTCGTGTAGATTGATAAACGGATGCCAAAGCTCCAGTAACTATACCTTCTATTGAGTATTTTGAAATCGCAGATTTAATTATTGCCTGTAAATCATCTAATTCTTCTTCTTTGACTCCACTTGTTTCCAATATCAAATGTTCAATCTTCATTGCTTCGGCTTGAAGTTTAGTCCATTCTATAGCTGGTGTATGAAACATCCAACTATCTTCTTTTTTTGATTCTAATGTTAAAAGGCATGAAATTTGATGCTCTTTTGAAGCGTATTCAAGTGCAAGATATGAATCTTTACCGCCTGAAAATAATACTGCTAGATTCATCTACGTTTCCTTTTAGCAATCAAATAAACCTCGCTTGACTGCTTACGGGATGCCTCAGGAGATAATGTACGGACAGAACCAAATTCATCAATAACGGATTTACGGAATTCTTGGAAATCCGAACCCTCAAATACTTTACAAACAAAAAATTTAGCTTTTCTTTCAGATGCAATTTCTAATGCTAAAGATGACAACTCTACTGAACGAGCTTGATCAACTGAATAATTCCCTGAAAGATTAGGACTCATATCTGAGATAACAGTATCTGCCTTTGGTGCTAATTCTTCTAATTTTTCTCGAATTTCAGTCTCACGAAGATCGCCTTGAATAAATTGAGCGCCTTTAAGTGGTAAAATATGTTGTAAATCTACTCCTATTATTTTTCCATCTTCACCAACATATTCAAGAGCAACTTGGGACCATCCTCCTGGAGCTGCACCTAAATCTAAAACTATAGAACCTTCTTTGAAAATCTTACTTTTCTTTTGTATATCCATTAATTTATATGCGGACCTAGCACGATAACCTTCTCTACGGGCTTTTCTCTGAAATGCGTCACTCCGGCCTTGTCGACCTTGTCCTGGCATTTATCCTCCGGCCTTCTTAAGAGCCCACTTAGCTGCATCACAAATCTTTCTATCTGCTCCTGTTTTTGTTCGATTCTCTATTAAAGCTAAATATGGCTTAACTAAAGCTGGTTTATTAGAACCAATATATCCTAAGGCTTTAACAACTTCTGTATGAATATACCAATCATCATTTTTCAAAGCTTTAGCTAACCTAGGAACTGCATGGTAAACTACCATTGCATTCTTGCTCCCTATCCTACCAAGAGCTGTCGCTGATGCTTTTCTGAGTTCAGATGATTTACTCTCTAAGCCCTTTATCAAACCAGGAACTGCTGGTTTCATCACATCAGGATTTGCAAGCCCTAATATGCCAATACAATCTGCAGCTCTTTCTTTCAAACGTTCTCCTGAATTAAAAGCAGATATAACTTCAGGAGCTAAAGCTACTGAAGGTGCGGGATACTTTTTTGCAAAATTTGTTAGAATAACTATGGAGTGGTAAACAACTCGCCAATCCTCATCCTTCAAAGCCTTCTTGAGTTCTGGTAACGCCACTTTTGGAACTGTATAGAGGATTTTAATCAATGATTCCTGTGTTTTGTATCGAACATCTTTGTCATCATCAGTCAGAATTTCAAATAAATCTGCAATTCTATCACTCTTCTTAACGTCTGATTTAAGTGAAAAACGAGTCCAGATATCTACTACTTTACTACGAACTGCTGGTGAAGGACTATCAAATGCTTCTTGAATTGCATTAAATATGTCTGTATTTCGTGAAGGTTGTTTTTTCCTTAATTCCATTAATCCATCAATAATTGCTTCCTGTGTAGAACCTGGCTGCTTTGATAGAACTCTAACAAACGAATTTATGATAGGATCCATCCATTTTTCATCCGTCTGAGCCTGGATTACTAAGGCCTTAACAGCTGCAGTTCGTTCTAATTCAGAACCACTTTCCATCTCTACAAGATTTTTTTCAATCTTTTTGTCTAAGGAACCTGCCGTTGAACTGTCGGCCCACTCCTGAGCAACTTCTTTCAAATTCTTGAATTTATCTAATAAACCCACAATTACCGTATGGGATGTATAGTAATAAACCTCGCTTGACTGAAGGGATATGCCTATGTCGGCAAAAAAGTTCATCAGAGACAACGGAGCTGAAGTACATGATAGAGTTAGAATCGAAACTGGAAGCCTGACCTATGAAGGACTTATATTACCAAAACACAACTTTTCTGAAGAGAATATCATAATTATAAAATTAGATAATGGATATAATATTGGAATATCCACTGAAGATGCGAAGATGTCTGTAATTTCTAAAGCAAAGAAAAAAGATATTGTTGTGGATTCTAAAAAAGAAAATAAAAAGCTTCCAAATATTTCAATTTTAGGTACTGGGGGAACTATTGCTTCTTTTGTTGATTATAAAACTGGTGCTGTAAGTCCAGCAATTACTGCTGAGCAATTAGTCAATTCTGTTAAGGCACTAGATGAAGTTGCGAACGTAGCTGCCGAACCTCTGTTCTCTTTAGCTTCAGAAGATATGAAACCTAAACATTGGGAAGGAATGGCAGTTAAAATTAAAGAAATGCATGATAAAAACAACCATGGTATTGTTGTTGCCCATGGTACTGACACTATGGCCTATTCTGCAGCAGCACTTTCATTCCAGCTACCTGAAATCTCAAATCCAGTTATTTTCACAGGAGCACAACGTAGCCCAGACAGACCATCCAGTGATGCTCATTTGAATTTAGTTGGTGCTGCTAAAGCAGCTATGAGTGATTTAGGAGAAATAAGTATAGTAATGCACGAAACGACAAGTGATGAAAATGTGGCTATATGGAGAGGAAACCGTACAAGAAAAGCCCACAGCTCTAAAAGAGATGCATTTACTTCACCTAATGAAGGGCCAATAGGAATTATAAAAGATAATATTGAATGGAAAAGAAAATACCGTTCTACTGTAAAAAATACTGAACTACAAGCTGGTTTTGATGACAACATAGGAATGGTATGGTCTCATCCAGGATTGAAGGTCGAAGATTGGGAAAATATAGTTTCTGGGAAAAATGGAATTGTTATTGCTGGAACGGGATTGGGTCATATAAATTCTGATTTATTAGACACCATTAAGAATACTTCGAAAGATGTGCCTGTGGTAATGTCTAGTCAATGTCTTGCCGGATCAACAAATTTAAATGTTTATAGAAATGGTAGAAAACTTATAGAGAATGGAGTAATAGAAACATATGATATGTTACCTGAAACTGCTCTTGTAAAGATGATGTGGCTATCAAAACATCATCACGACCATGTTAAAGATATGATGGGGCAAAATTTAGTAGGTGAAATCTCTAATTCTAGAAAACTAAATTAAGGAAATCTCTTTAGACTACAGTTCAGTGATGAAATATGATTAATCCACAATTGGAGAAATTAGCTGACTTACTTATCAACCATTCATGCTCTTTAGAGAAAGGTGAAAAAGTCCTAATTGAAGCCTTTGATATTCCTCAAGAAATGGTTATTGCCACCATAAGGGCTGCGAGAAAAGCTGGTGGAGAACCTTTCGTTACATGGAAGAATAACTTGATTATCAAAGAATTAATTTCAGGTACAACTGATAAGCACATGGGACTTATAGGAGATGTAGAAAAATTTAGAATGGAAAAAATGGATGCATATATTGGATTAAGAGGTAGTTTGAACATCTCTGAAATGTCTGATGTTGATTCAGAAAAGATGGCCGTTTATCAATCACAATTATTACAAAAAGTACATTTTCAAGAGAGGGTGGCAAACACAAAATGGGTTGTGCTAAGATGGCCTACTCCCTCTATGGCTCAACAAGCAAATATGTCCACTGAAGCTTTTGAAAAGTTCTATTTCGATGTTTGCTGCCTAGATTATAAGAAAATGGATGAAGCGATGAAACCCTTAGAAAAATTAATGACGGATACAGAGAAAGTTTACATAAAAGGGCCTGGAACTGATTTAAAATTCTCAATTAAAGGAATACCAGCAATAAGATGTGCTGGAGAGCGCAACATACCAGATGGTGAATGTTTTACAGCACCCGTTAAAGATTCAGTTGAAGGTCACATCCAATTTAATGCAGAAACGCTCTATCATGGTACAGTATTCAATGATATTAGATTAGAATTTGAAAAAGGTAAAGTTGTGAAAGCAACAGGAAGTGATGATGAAAAAATAAATTCAATTTTAGATTCAGATGAAGGGGCAAGATATATCGGTGAATTCGCTATTGCATTTAATCCCTACATAACTGAACCAATGAAAGATATTCTATTTGATGAGAAAATAGCTGGAAGTTTCCATTTCACTCCTGGAAACGCTTATGATATTGCAGATAATGGAAATAGGTCGGACGTACATTGGGACATGGTACTTATTCAAAGACCTGATTATGGAGGTGGAGAAATTTGGTTCGATGATGTCCTAATCAGAAAAGACGGTGAATTCATTTTACCAGAACTAAAAGGGCTGAATCAAAAGAATTTAATATAATATGAACGTTGATGATAAAGATAATGTAATCGCTAGTGCAGAACAAGCTGGTCTATATTATTCAAGTAATTCAGAACCAGGATATACTCGTCAAATAAAAGAAAAAGAATGCATTTTTTTAGATACGGATGGAAAAGAGTTGAAAGGAAAAAGAGAATTAAAAAGAATTGATGAAATGAAAATCCCGCCTGCATGGACTGATGTTTGGATATGTGATAAGAAAAATGGACACCTACAAGCCACTGGAATTGATGCAAAGAAAAGAAAACAATACATCTATCATACTATTTGGACACAACTTAGAAGCGAAGCTAAATTTGACAAAATGTCTTCCTTTGGAAGAACGTTACCTAAAATTCGGGAAAAATATTTTGAAGATTTAGCCCAAGAAGGAAATAAAAAACAAAACGATTTGCCCTATGAAAGAGTAATGGCTCTTATTGTTAGATTACTAGATACTACTTTTATAAGAATAGGAAATGAAACCTCGAGAGATGATAAAGAAAAAGCTACCTATGGGTTATCAACTATGCAGGATGAACACATGGAGTTTGAACCAACGGACATCACTGATGATAACGACAAATGGTATGATTCACAAGTTGGAGGGAAATTTACATTTGTTGGGAAGAGTAACAAAAAACACGAAATCGAAATTAATGATGAAGAAATACCTGACTTACCAGCCCTCATAATGATGTGTAAAGATGCTAAAAAAGAAAAAGATGGTGATTTATTTTTATTTTATGATGAAAATGGAAATGAACAAGATGTAAAGGCATATCATGTGAATGAATATATTCAAGATATATCGGGAGAAAAATTTACAGCTAAAGATTTTAGAACATGGGGTGGAACTAAATTAGCCGCTAAATCTATTTGCCAATTCAAAAAGAAAGATGATAAAAAACAGCGAAAAAAGAACATAACTAAAATGGTAAAAGAAGTTTCAATTAAATTAGGAAATACACCTGCAGTTTGTAGAGGATCATATATTCATCCTAGATTCACAAATGATTACTTGAAAGGTTCATTCTTCAGACTATGGAAAGAAACTTTGGGAGAACAAATGTATCCTCTTAGTGAAAACGAAAGTCATGTCATTAGATATTTAGAAAATAGTTAAGTTTAAACACCCTAAGCACATAGTATTGACTAATGGCACTTAGTGATCTTACTGATGCAGACAAAAAAGTCTATGAATATCTTAAATTATATGATTTTGTTGAAAAACCGTGGTCCACTAAGAAAGCTGCAAAGGCATTGAAAATGAAGGAAGATGATGTTTATGAATCTCTTTCAAATCTTGCTGAATATATGAGGAATAATATTCATATTCACTACAAAGAAGGTTCTATTCGTATTGGGGCAAATTAGCTACTCAAAGTAAATAATTTCCAATCACCTTTTCCGTCAAGATAACCTAATCTTACTCCACAGTCTATCCAACCGTGTGCATAATTGATAGCTGCAAAGGCATCATCACCTTGACCTTCTGACAAAAAATGCTGTGCATCTGAATAATATGCATTAACCATTCCCAGTATATCTTCAGCCTTAGTGTGATTGTCACTTCCGG